>NZ_CAWUDJ010000034.1:0-71803 GCF_963920875.1 Anabaena sp. CCY 9910
AGTTGAATCTCTTGTCAATTTTTCTTTTCCTAAAGTAACAAAAGAGGGATTATCTTTAACCTTGGGGAGAATTAGGAAGAGTAAATATCATGTTCAGTTATGTGCGAATTACGGCAGTTTATCACGCACAGACACCAGGGTAAGATTTCAATAAATGCAATTTTTGCATCAGGGTAATTCTTTGTACTAGAGAATCTGTGATAAAAATTTGCGAGTGCGTTCTTCCTGGGGCTTGGTGAAGAAATTGTCAGGGCTAGCGGATTCGACTAGGTGACCGCTATCCATTAACACTACTCGGTCGGCGACTTCACGGGCAAACCCGACTTCATGGGTCACCACTACCATTGTCATACCATCGCGGGCTAGAGAGCGCATCACGTCTAGCACTTCTCTCACCATTTCTGGATCTAAGGCAGAGGTAGGTTCATCGAATAGCATAATTTTTGGTTGCATAGCTAAGGCACGGGCGATCGCTACTCGTTGTTGTTGACCCCCAGATAGCTGTCCTGGGTATTTATTTGCCTGTTCTAAAATTCCCACTCTTTCTAAGAGTTGCATGGCTAACTCTTCGGCTTGGGCTTTTTTCGATCGCCGTACCCAAATTGGTGCCAAGGTGATGTTTTGCAAGACTGTTAAATGGGGAAATAAATTAAATTGCTGAAATACCATCCCTACTTCTCGTCGAATTGCATCAATATTTCGCAAGTCGTGGCTGAGAGTGATGCCATCAATGGTAATTCTGCCTTGCTGGTATGCTTCTAAAGCATTAAATGTCCGGATAAATGTGGATTTTCCTGAGCCAGAAGGCCCCATTAATACTACAACTTCTCCACGATTCACTGTTAAACTGACACCTTGGAGGACATGGAATTTGCCATACCATTTGTGGACATCTTCAGCAATAATTATTGGTGTTGGTTCTGCCATATAAATTAACCTTAGTTTACTTCTATTGTTTCTTGATAAAGATGCACTTTAATTCTGTAGTGTAGAGACGTTGCATGCAACGTCTCTACATCATTTATTTGGAGCAGCTTCATATTAATTTTGTATTAATTATTTAGTTGTCTTTCTAACCGACGGGAAGCAAGGGACATTGAGTAACAAAATAGCCAATAAATCAAGCCAATAAATAAATATACTTCTGCATAACGACCAATAAACTGAGGTTGCGCCAAAATCGAACGGGCTATACCTGTAAGTTCTACTAAGCCTACAAGTGATAATAAAGAAGTGTCTTTAAATAAACCAATAAATTGTCCGACGACGGCGGGAATTACTGCGCGTAAGGCTTGGGGCAAGACAATTAACAATACTACGAAAAAAGTATTTAACCCTAGTGCTTTTGCGGCTTCAACTTGTCCACGGGAGACGGCTTGCAGACCACCGCGCACGTTCTCGGCCATATAAGCTGCACTAAATAGTACCAAGCCAGCGATCGCTCTCAACACTCGATCTAAACGGACATCGGCTGCAAAAAACAAAGGCAACATCACTTGTGCGAGAAATAAAATTCCAATTAGTGGAACTCCCCGAATAATTTCAATGTAAAGAATAGAAAACCAACGTACTACAGGCAAATTGCTAGTACGTCCCAAGGCAAGTAGAACGCCGATGGGAAAAGAAAGAACTATACTAATTGCTGCCATCAATAAGGTGAGTAGTAAACCGTTCCACAAATTGCTGGATACGGGACGCAAACCAAAGTTGCCACCAATCAACCACAGAATGATGGGGAACGACAACAACCAGATCAAGGAAAGCCACGGGGCGACTAAATTTGTCAACTTTGATCCAAGTATAAAACCAGGTATCAATAAAATCGCCGTCAACAGCAACCACAGGCGCGATGACAAATCTAGGGGGAAAAGAATTAATAGCAAGCCGACAATAAAAGCAAATAAGCCTACTTTCCGCCATGTCAACTTTTGCTGATGAAAGAAAACACCCGCAGTCACAGCACCTAAAGTAGAAGCGATCGCTAAAACAATCCAAACTCGCCAGTATTCAGTTTGGGGAAATCTGCCAACTAAAAATAAGCGTAAATTTACTTGAACAACTGCCCATTGTGCTTTGGTAGTTGCCCAAATGACAATTCCTTGGACTAGCCACAACAATAACGCCGAGCAGATAACAGTTAATAGGCTGTTATACCAAGTACTAAATAGATTTTTGTGTAACCAAGTTAGTTTAATCATTAGTCATTAGTCATTGGTCAATAGTCCATAGTTATTCTTCTTTGCTTCCCCTGCTCCTCTCTCTCTTAAGAGTCCCTTTTACCTTTCTTTAATCTGTACGGTGCGATTAAAGGTATTCATGATGAGGGAGATAGTCAAACTGAGAGAGAGATAGGTAAGCGTTAGGAGTAACATAACTTCTACTGCTTTTCCTGTTTGATTAAAGGTGGTGGAGGCAACAAAATAAATATCGGGGTAGCCGATGGCGATCGCTAAACTGGAATTTTTGGTGAGATTAAGATACTGGCTTGTGAGTGGGGGAATGATGACTCGCAAGGCTTGAGGGAAAATAACTAGGCGCATGATTAAGCTTGGGTTTAATCCTAGCGATCGCCCTGCTTCCCATTGTCCCTTAGATACTGACTGAATCCCGCCTCGGACAATTTCCGCAATAAAAGCTCCAGTGTAAAAAATTAGCCCCAGCAGTAAAGCAGAAAACTCTGGTGAGAATGTAACCCAAGGTAGTTCTAGTCCATTTTGGCTCAGGCTAATAAATCCCCCAAGAGAAATTTTATTATCTGCTTTGGGAAGCCCTAAAAAAACTGCAAAGTACCAAAACAACAACTGTAAAAGTAATGGGGTATTACGGAATACCTCTACATAAACTAAGGAAATGTTCCGCACTAACCAGTTATCAGATAATCTGGCAATTCCCGCAATGACCCCAACAATTGTTGTCAGAATGATGCCAATAAATGCTATTCGTAATGAATTAATTAGTCCTACCCATAAAGCCAGACTATAAGTATCAGTTGGTTTATAAGCAATCAGCGTTTCGCCGATATCAAAAGATGCTTGCTGCTTGAGAAAATCAAAGCCAAATTGAATGCCCAATCGTTGCAAATTGCGGTTGAGATTACCTAACAGGATAGTCACTACAAATGCAGCTAAAAATAAAGCAATCAATTGCCCAGCAATATACCAGAAGCGATTATCACGCCAAAAAGGAGGTTTTTCGTTGGTCATTGAAACTTTGCGGTGCAATTCTTGTATATATATAGTCCATAGTCATTTTTTTTGCACTCGTCTAGCGGAACGGTGGAGAGTATAATAATCCGCCTTTTGACCACAGTTGGTTTTGACCTCGTGCTAAATTAAGCTTTGTTTTGGGGCCGAGGTTGCGATCGTAAAGTTCGCCGTAGTTCCCTACGTGTTTGATGATTCTGGCGGCGAAGTCGTTAGTTAAACCAAGTCCTTGACCTAAATCACCTTCGGTTCCTAAAAAGCGTTTAACATCTGGGTCGTTACTAGTCGTAAATTGACCTAAATTTTGAGAATTAATCCCTAATTCTTCACCTTTAATTAGGGCATAAACTACCCAATTCACAGTATCACTCCATTTAGCATCACCTTTAGCAACTGCTGGTGCAAGTGGCTCTGAAGAAATAACTTCATCTAAAACCACATTATCCTCCGGTTTGGGTAGGGTTGTGCGTCTGGATACTAAGGCTGAACGGTCGGCGGTGATTGCATCACAACGTCCTTCAGCATAGGTGGCGAAGGTAACGTTAACGTCTTCAAACACAACTGGCTTATAGGTGATATTGCGCTTCCGCATTTGGTCTGCTAAGTTCTGCTCAGTTGTAGTACCTGTTTGCACACATATGGCTTTGTCTTTCAGGTCTGCTAGAGATTTGATGGCGCTATTTTTGCGAACCATGATTGCTTGACCGTCGTAAAAGACTACAGGTGCAAATTCTAGACCAACTGAGGTAGCGCGGCTGAGTGTCCAAGTAGTGTTACGGCTGAGAATATCTACTTCGCCAGTTTGCAGCGCTGTAAATCGTTCTTTAGCGCTAAGGTTACGAAATTCTACTGCATCTGGGTTGTCAAACAAAGCTGCGGCGATCGCTCGACAAACATCTACATCAATACCGCTATACTCACCATTAGTTCCCACAAAACTGAATCCTGGGACTTCGCCACTGACACCGCAAATTAACTGACCACGATTTTTAATCGTATTCCAGCGATTTGCGACTAATGTACCTCCTGAATTAGTAGATGTATCGGTTGTTGGCGCTGAATCTCCTCCACAAGCAGTAGTAGTAAAAATTAATGATGCGCCCAGGATAAGAACTAATTTATTCATAAACATCTAAGTTAGCGACCCTCCAAAAGTGTTGCTGAATACAATAAAGTCATAGCAACAAATTGATGTTTGTAATATAAGGCTTTTTGGGTACTTATCACCATCCTATTTAATTCATGTAGTTACTCAAATAAACTATTAATGGGTAATAAGGCGAAAATCATATGCAGACTTATTACTAATTGGACGTAGTATTTATAGGGTGGGCATTGCCCACCCTATCCGATTTTTGCTGGGTAATGCCCACCCTACGTATAATTTTTGAATTTTGAATTAATTCATGTTTAAAAATTTGTCTTCAATACCTGACAAATATCAAACAAAACATAGCCTTTTTCATTAATTGAGAGACACAATAGACGACTCATTTGAAAAATTGATTACCTGAGAACTCACCAAATTTCTGCAATATGAAAAATCTGGATATATCTACCAATAGATTTATCTAGTTGTAGTAAGACTTTCTGTATCCTGACGAAAAATAGAGCAGCCATTATGTCAATTAATCCAGATGCCCCTAAAAGGTTACACTAGTCCTGGTGACAAATGCTCCACCATTTTTTCGAGAGGGTTTTATGGGAGCTAACCTCAAACAAATTGCTAATTACTTAGACAAACTAGGTTGGGACTACCGTCTTGAGGAAGAAGAAGACCGCATTATTACAGGTGTGGACGCTGACAACCTAGAGGACTTTCTCATAGTTGTCCAACTAGACGAAGAAGGAAAATTTTTTCGAGTATTTGCGCCGCAAGTTCTGGCTGGAGTACAAGACCATCCTTACAAGGGAGCTATCTTACAGACGATGCTAGCAATTTCTTGGGAAACGAAAATGCTGCAATGGGAATATGACCCGTCAGACGGTGAAATTAGAGCAATCATTGAGTTTCCCTTAGAAGACTCGATTCTCACCGAGAGGCAATTTCATCGGTGCCTGAGTGGATTAATTCAGATTGTGGACAATATAGCTATACCCCGATTGATAGAAGTGATGAAAACAGGTCATGATCCTGGGAATATAGAACTTGGTGAAAGAATATTATTAAGTATTCAGGAAGAAGCTCCTGGATTATTAGAAATTTTAGAAAAAGCAATGGAAGCGCGAAAGAAGCGGGGTAGTTTTCCTACAGAGTGAGACGCATCATCACTTAAATAGTTATCATTAACTGTATACACCACGATGAATGGAAAGGAGCGCTGAGGATAAAGGCCAGATGTTCAAATTTTTTACCCAGAACTCAGCACTCAATACTCTTCCAAGTCAGCTATACTCCAAAGTGATACCCTCACAATATACTGAAATTTTCTAGGGCTGGATTTTATGACATCCTATGCAACCTCCTCTGCTAAAGCGGAAATGAGTGAACTTCGGCGGTTGAAAGGCCTACTACCGCCAGAATTGCAGAGCTGGGTCACGGTTGAAGGTACAACTGAGGTCAATCCACCCCTGATCCGTAGCGAAGAAATTGGTAAAGACCAGGTAGAAATTCAAATTGACTTGGTTAAATGGGATGCTCTGGCAATGGATCAGCGTAATCTGCTATTTTGGCATGAAGTAGCCCGTATTCAAAATGACACAATTCCCAAAGATGGTTGGGAAATGGCAGCATTAGCCATTGGTTTGGGCGGTGCTGTGGGTGAGTTATGGGTACAGGATGGATTATTGTTGGTGTTGGCTTTGGCGCTGTGCGGTGTTTCTGGCTGGCGGCTGTATCAAAAGAATAATGGGGAAAAACAAATTAGAGAAGTTCTGGATGCGGATGAAAAAGCGATCGCCTTGGCAACTCGCTTCGGTTATAGTCTCCCCAATGCCTACAAAAGTCTTGGTAGCGCTTTAAAAACTCTCATTGACACTACTCCCAGTAAACGCCAACGCTCCCGCTATGAAGCCAGACTGTCGGCACTCAAACGCAGCGCTAACAAAGCAAAAGCTAAATCTAAAGCCACTGATGAAGACTAAGAAAAATACATGAAGTGGATAATAACAGCCTAAATATCTCTATTTGTGTGCCTCTGTGGTTGAAAATTTATTTAACCGCAGAGGCACAAAGGTAAAAGGCTACAAGATAAACTAATCTAGCCGCTCACCTCTTGCAGAGTGTATTGTACACAACGAAAAAACACTATATAGCCTTGGCCTTACAAAGTTTTTAATTTCATCAGAGAAATTTACAGAAATTTGTTGGTTTACTCTTCATAACTGATTTAACATTTTATGAGTCTGCGGCACAACGCGAACGTATTTTAAAAACCGTTTCATCGAAGTTTGCCACGTCAAAACATCTGCTGGAGCAGGAGCAAGCGCGGGTGTTTGGCTGAATTGATCAGACTCGGCTAGAGGCGTGACAGGCTGCAAAAATACAGGGATTTCAGGACTGACATCTGCTACAAGTAAAGCCGCACGTTCCAATTCAGCTAAGTCTGTGCGATGAGAGATAATTATTTTGACAAAAGTCTCTGATTGTGGGTGACAAAGTTGAAGGAATTGGGAATGTGCTTGCCAATGAGATTCACCACTGACACTAGGGAGTTTCAAATCCATACCCACAGAGTCTAGATAGGGTAAAATCGTAGCCAATTGTTCTGGGCGATGTCCGCCAGTCTCTAGGTATATAGGTAAACCAGTGAGCGATCGCACTTTGGGCAAAAATTCCTGTAAAAAAGGAGCATGAAGAAGCGGTTCTCCACCGGTCAAGCTAATGCTATCGTGTAGACAAGGTAAATTTTGCCTTTCAACCCATTCGATGAGAGTGGTTAGAGGGACAGGATTTGGGTGACTTTCAAAATCTCGCAGTCCTGGCGATCGTTCTATCCTACAACTAGCAGGCGCATTCCATGTGTGGGCGCTATCGCAAAAGTGACAGCGCAAGTCACAAAAAGCAAAGCGAATAAAAATTTGACGTGTCCCGACATTCAGTCCTTCCCCTTGAATAGCAGAAAAGACCTCAACCAGGCGTGCAGTAGGTTCGGCTGTAGTTTTAGCAGTCATGGGTGTAATATGCGATCGCACTACGTCGATGCAACAACAAGTATGTTTTTTAGCTTCTTGTTCTATTGTGAATCTTTGTAGGCAATCTCTAATCTGATCCTGAGTAACTAACTATGAGTCATTACTCCTACTGATTAACATAAGGTTAGGTAATTTTCTAGAACAAAATAATGTGTGGCAGATTAAATGTACATGGCAACCAAAGTGCAGAGCTTCATGACTAGCCAACCCACAGAGGTAAATTTTCTAGTTACCACCCTAAATGAAACCCTAATAGTGCAGGTTCCTGTCCGATTAAGCGTGCTGGAAGCAGTGGGCTTTAAGCAAACCTGCCAAGAATTAACCAAAGGAAACTCTCATCCCAAGGAAATCATTATTGATTTTCAACAAACTACCTTTATGGATAGCAGTGGCTTGGGGGCATTAGTTAGTAACTTTAAAACCACTAAAGAAAAAGGAATTGTCATGATCCTGCGGAATGTCACTCCCCAGGTCATGGCAGTATTAAACCTCACCGGACTAGATAAAGTTTTTTCTATTGAACCCAGTAGCAATATATCCCCAACAGAAGCTGAGAATGCTTTAGATAATCAGAAAGCTTCTACTCGTAAAATAGAGCAACTACCTACCACTCATCCCTCTGTTGCATCCTGGACTAAACGATTTTTGGATATTCTTGGCGCTTTAGTGGGTTTGGTAATCACGGGAATTTTGTGTATTCCCATTGTGATTGCAATTCAAATCGATGACCCAGGCCCCATTTTCTTTGGACAAATCCGTTGTGGTTGGATGGGGAAACGCTTCAAAATTTGGAAATTTCGCTCCATGTGTGTGGATGCGGAAGCAAAAAAATCTCAAGTTGAAAACCAGGTACAGGGTGCTTTTTTCAAGAATGAAAACGATCCTAGAATTACACGAGTAGGCAGATTTTTACGGCGTACTAGTCTGGATGAATTTCCTCAATTTTGGAATGTTTTGAAAGGAGATATGAGTTTAGTAGGGACTAGACCACCTACACCTGATGAAGTAGAACGCTATGAAGTACCAGAATGGCAACGTTTGGATGTTAAACCCGGTATGACTGGGGAATGGCAAGTAAATGGTAGGTCTAAAGTTCGTAGTTTTGAAGATGTAATTCGTCTAGATTTGCTATATCAAAAAAACTGGAGCTTGATGTATGATTTAAAGCTAATTTTCAAAACTGTAGCTATTCTATTTAATAGAAATAGTGGCGCTTATTAGCAGATTTATATGATTGGGTGACCAACAAAACCCATTGCTGCCATTAACTAAATACAATCATTTTGTAAAATTACCAAGAATCTCTGATAAAAATATCAGGGATTCTTATTTTTTATTAAAAATAATTTTGCAGTATTTAAGTAGGTTTTTATTTTATTGAAATTAATGCCAAGATGGCTTATTGCGAAACATGGAAGGCGATATTATTAATTAGTATTTGCAGGAATATCACAACTCGAAAAATATTCATAAACTTTACGGAAATACTGGATTATAAATTTATCTGCGTCCATTTGTAGTTATTTCTTCCTGCCTCTAATTCGTTGGTATGAGAATCACTACAGATTTTATTTGAAAATAATAGTATCAGGGCAATTATGATAACAATTGTTAAAAAAGTTCGCAACGAAATAATTAGAAAAATCTATCGAATACCATTGTTCAGTAATACGGCTGATATTGCATATCAAACAGCGATCGCTCAACATACTGATCATCTACCTTATCTTGCGGAAAGTGATTTATCTTTGGTTAAAAATCTTCAAGAAGAAGGGATTGTGATAACTTCATTAACAGAATTATCAATTCCCTCTACGATGGAAATGCTCCAAGCGGCAAAACTTTTGAAGACAAAAATACCGAGAAATATTGCTGGAAATCAAAATGAATTTACTGTTCATGCTACCTCTGAGCAAATTAGAGAGCATTCTAGTATTTTCTTTTGGGGACTTCAGGAGAGATTACTTAATATCGTAGAAAACTATCTTGGTTTGTCAGTAGCTTATCATGGTGCTTATTTTCGCCGAGATATTAACAATCAAGTGCGAAAAAAATCTCGATTATGGCATCTGGATAAAGAAGATAGGAAGATGCTCAAAATTATTATTTATCTTAACGATGTAAATGAAGATGGTGGGCCTTTTGAATATATCCCCAAGTCTTTGACTTCGCATATTTCTAAGTCTTTGAAATATGATGATACTTATATAAAGGATGAGACTATGGATCAGGTTGTATCTTCATCTTATTGGCAGCCCTGCACAGGAAAATCTGGGGCAGTGATTTTTGTTGATACTGCTAATATTTTTCATAGAGGAAAACTA
The DNA here is from genome assembly GCF_963920875.1 of Anabaena sp. CCY 9910. Classification (NCBI taxonomy): domain Bacteria; kingdom Bacillati; phylum Cyanobacteriota; class Cyanophyceae; order Nostocales; family Nostocaceae; genus Anabaena; species Anabaena sp. CCY 9910. The sequence continues at coordinate 9,662 of NZ_CAWUDJ010000034.1, forward strand.
CCTCTATCTTCAGACCGATTGTCAATATTTTTCGATTACACTACTAGACAACCAAAACACCCATTTTATTGCAAGTCTTCTCTGAGCAACAAAGATTTATTGGCTGTTAGTGTAGAACTATCTGAAAATCAAAAACAATGTATATTTTGGCAGCACAATTATAATTAAATTTACTATTACTTCGAGTTTTTCACCACAATCACTTATACCAATAGGTCTGCTAATATCTCAGTTACACTACAGCCGTTAATTAACAATTGGGACGGTACGATAGCGATCGCCTAATTATAACGTGGACTTTCGACAAGCCTCACTTGTAACACATCTTTTAATTATTTAAGATGGCGGTGAAATTTATCACCAGTGATGTAAAAGAGTTAAATTATGGCTACCCTATTCATTCCGTAGATTCCGCCGATAGTTCTGCCAATTTTTCAGTATAATATTTTACTTTCTTAATAACTGACTGTAGCAACTGCTGTTGTAGTTTTGTGATTTGTCATGGTAGCATATGCTTCGTTGTTTTATTAGCTAACTATTCTATACCCAAATAGTAAGCATGCAAACTTTATGCCAGTCTAATATTAAGCCATGTTAAATATCGATGGCATTTGGTAATGATTTAGTCAGACCAAACTGTATTGACAACTTTTGAACTTATGAAGAGGGAAAGAGAATAGGTTTTCACTACTCTTGACTCTGAAATCTCTAGTTTCATCAAAGTTTTGCAGAGACTTTTAAACAAGGAATATCTGATGACACCAACTCATAGAGAAAGCTCTAAAATAGAGAAACTCAAGTTAACTTTTTTTGAATTCCCCCCGGCGCTTAAGTCTTTAAACTTTGCTAGTTTTGTCATTGGAGAGAGCTTATCTTTTTTCGGCTCTTGGATGACACAAATTGCCTTAGTATGGTTGGTTTATCAATTAACAAATTCAGCTATGTTAGTTGGAGTAGCTGGATTTACTAATCAAGCTGTAGGCTTATTTGTAACACCATTAGCCGGAGTTTTACTAGATCGCTGGAATCTACGATATGTTTTGCTAACAACGCAAACAGTGTCTATCATCCTATCTTCAACATTAACTTTTCTTACCCTGAACAATCACATCAACGTTACGTGGATAATTCTGATTGGGATGCTTCAGGGAACTGTGAAAGCGTTTGACTTACCAGCACGCCAAGTGATTATTCCCAGATTGGTGGAAACCAAAGCAGATGTTTATAGTGCAATGGCTTCCCATTCATTCATGATTAATACTGCTAAGTTTGTCAGTCCAATGATTGGCGGTATATTGATTGCTCGGTCTGGTGCAGCTTCATGCTTTTTAGTTGATGCTATTAGTTACTTGCCATTTATATCAGCAATATTAACCATTGAAGTCAAGTCACTTCCTAATAGTTCATCTCATAAAACAACACCTATCTGGGAACATCTCAAAGAAGGATTTGTTTTTGCTTATGAATTTGTGCCAATAAAATATCTTTTGATATTACAAATATTAGTTTGCTTTATGGCAATGACTTATGTAAACTTAACGCCTATATTTGCAAAAGAAATTTTAAATGGTAATGCGGAAACTCTAGGATTTTTGATGACTGCTTCAGCTTTGGGTTCGATAGTATCCGGGCTGTATTTAATTTCGCGGAAGAAAGCTTTGGGTTTGGTGGAGATCATAGCGCGTTCCGCTATACTTTTAGGCTTAAGTTTAATAATGTTTTCTCGTTCAACAGTATGGGAATTCTCTCTGATTTTTATTTTTCTGATAGGAATGAACAATACTTTAACTCTAGCAGCACTCAGCAATTTTATGCAGTTAATTATTACTGATGAGAATAAAAGAGGTAGAGTAACTAGCATATTTACAACTGGTTTCTTGGGAATACTACCCATTGGAAATTTATTTTTTGGTGCATTAGCCAGTCAAGTTGGCGTGGCAAATGCTTTATTGTTTGGCGGTATTTGCTGCTTGATTGGGGGGTGTATATTTGCTAGACAAATATCCACTATTAAGAGAATAGTAAAACCCATATACGAAAGTGTGGCTTGAATTAGCCAATCTAGTGGATGATGAATAATATAAAAAAAGCTCACAAGTCATAAACATCTTGTGAGCAAATAAATTATTCAGTTACTTCTGGATAGTAAATAAAAAGGTGATTGGGTAACTGAATTGCAGTTAGTAGGTAAATTTTCTACCGATAATCTTGATTTTGAATACTCCGCAAACGAGCAGCGTCACGCATACCATATTCTGAGCGAGTAAAGCGATTTAGTTGTGATTCAAAGAAGTCGCGGTTGGCTTGTAAATGTTTAGGATTGGGGTCATCTAAAGGATATAAAAGTGCTGTTCGCAATGCTTGAATTACGGCAGAGGTGACGTTGTACATTGAACGTTGGAAAGTAATTCCCAACTGAATCAACATATCTTCTTCCCCACGACAATATTTTTTGTAGTAATCAACAAGATATTGTGGTAAGAAGTGCAACATATCTTGCATGAGTAATGTGGGAGGAATACCCGCAGTTCCTACAGGAAACACATCAGCGTAGAGAATACCGTAGTGGAAGTCTTTTTGGTCAGCAGGTACTTGACCGGCTTGAGCGTTATAGGATTTAGTCCCACGGAAAGGGGCTGTGCGATAGAAAACGGCTTCTACATAGGGTAATGCGGCTTCGTATAGCCAGGTAAAACCTTTAGATTTAGGAATGATTTCGTAGCATTCACCACGGATATATACATGATGGTAAATCGGACGACCTGCGATCGCAAATATGCCATTAACCAAAAAGTTCATTGCATCTGGAACACCCTTAAAGCCACCTTCATCATAGATATCCGACATTTCAAAGAATACAGGAGCCATGACTTCCCAGAATAAGCCCAAGTTAGAGTAGTAAGACATCTGGCGGCACTGTTCCAAGAACATATCCGGGAACAGCTTGTAAAGCCCCAACATGACTGGGTTGCCTTGAAAATAAGCTTTAATTGCTCTATCAGCGTTAGCCTTATATTCTTCTGAGTCGAGGTAAGCGTCAAATTGGTTAACTGGCGCATACATTTTACGGTGCCAAAGCATAGCCTGCATACAAGCTTCGGCAAACTCCATGTTAATGCGATCGTGCAACAAATGATGCAATAATTTTGGCATCTTAAAGGTTTCACCCTTTTCCATAAATGCCAAAAGTTCTGGATGGGCTGTAGCTACACCTCGCCAAATTCTTAAATCAGCATCATCACCGGCGTAATGATTATGTAGGTCTAAATATTCTTGGGAAATGAAGTATTTAAAAAAGGGAAATGGGTTTAGAAATACTTGTTCAGCAATATAAAGTAGGTCGCGCCAGTAAAAATCCATCGGCACAGCATAAGCCTTATATATGCCGATGATTTGCATCAGGTTCTCTGGTGTATCTGGCAACATAGAACCGCCTGCTTCTAGGCGATAAATTATATCCGCAAATTCATGCTGGGAAGGAGGGATTTTTGTTGTGGGTTTTTCTGGAGTTTGTACCATCGTGATTTCCTAATCTTCAAGAAGGTTACTTAGTCAGATGTGGGTTTTGAGTAATTCTCTGGTTGACTACTTCAGCGCAACTTGCGAGATTACTGTTTTTTCCACAGGAGGAATCGCTGCGACCATTGCTGTAGTTGTGGGTTCACTCCACCGCACTAACCAAGTTGGTTGTACTCCTAGAAAGATGATTAAGGCTGCCAGAATTAAGGCTGGTGTTTTCTCTGACCAAAGAACTTTGGCGTAGTAGGCTTGGTTGTTATCGAGTCTGCCAAAACAGGTGCGGTTGAGGAGGATAACAAAATAAACTGCTGTTAGACCGCTAGATGCGACACACAATAAAGTAGAGAAAGGGAAGGCGGCAAAGCTGCCTTGGAAGACGATAAATTCGGCGATGAACCCTGTTAAACCGGGAATACCTGCGCTAGCCATACCACTTAAAACTAGTAATGCACTAATGAGGGGTAAACCGCGAATTGGACTCATTAAACCGTTGAGTTTGTCTAACTCCCTTGTGCCAACTTTCTCTTCTATGACTCCCACCAAATGGAAAAGTATAGCCAAAATCAAACCGTGGCTGAACATTTGGGATACAGCACCAACGAGGGCTAGAGAAGTACTGGCAGCACTGGCTAATAATACATAACCCATGTGACCGATGGAACTGTATGCTACCATGCGCTTGATGTCTTTTTGGGCGATCGCAATTACTGCCCCATAAATTGCACTCACAGCCCCCCAAATTGCTAAGGTTGGCGCAACAGCACTCCAAGTTTGCGGAAACATTCCTAGTCCAAATCGCAAGAGTCCATAAGTTCCTAACTTTGCCAACACGCCACCCAAAAGAATGGCGATTGGTGCGGAAGCTTCTACGTAAGCATCAGGCAACCAAGTATGAAAGGGAACCAAAGGAATTTTGATACCAAAGCCTAAGATGATTCCTACAAGTAGAATCAGTTGCAGTCCGGCAGAGAGGTTTTGGGTAGATACAGCATCAAAGGCGAAACTGGAAGAACCCGTTAGCCAAACCATACCCAAAAATGTAGCTAGAATGAAAGCCCCAGAAACGGCTGTGTAAATTAGAAACTTAATCCCAGCGTAAGCACGTTTTTCTCCTCCCCAAATCGAAATTAATAAATAAAAGGGGATTAATTCTAGTTCGTAGAAGAGGAAAAACAGTAGTAAGTTTTCAGCTAAGAAAGCACCTGCAACTCCACCACTGACTAGCAGAATCATTGAGTAAAAAAGGCGGGGGCGTTCTGTTTGTTTGCTACTGCTGTAAATAGCAATCCAGGTGAGGAGGCTATTTAATACCAACATCAAAATTGATAACCCATCAACGCCTAGTTGATAACTCAAACCTAAAGTTTCATTCCAAGGTAGATATTCTTGGAACTGCATTCCTGGATAGCTGATATCAAATTTCAACAGAATAAACAGATTCCAGAGTAATACTATTCCTGCAACAGTTAAAGCTACTAAGCGAACACGGCTAGCTTGATTGGGATTACTAGGCCAAAACCCGATAACTATAGCACTTAAAATTGGTATCCAAATTAGTACACTAAGCATAATACTTTTGTAAGTCGAATATTTTATTTGCCTGGGTGTGTCAGTTGTCAATTTTTTGCCACTGACAACTGACAACTAACTACTGACGAATTACTTAAAACATCAAATCCAAAAACTGGAATCCCCAGAAAGGCCAAGTCACCCAAGCGCCCAAAACACCTACTCCTAAAAGAACAGTCAAGGCATAAAATTGGGTTTGTCCAGAAGTACTGTATTTTAGACCTTCACCACCTAACAGTGAGAACAGACCAACAAAATTGACGATACCATCGACTACGAATCGGTCAATCATATCGGCAAATTTAGAAACTTGGGCAACACTGAAAATAATGGTTATGCGATACAGATTGGGGGTATAAAAATCGTATGCTAGTAGGTCTTGCAAACCTTTCCAAGGTAAGCGAATTGGTTTAGGAAGAATGTTGCTTAAATAAATGACACTGCTAATACTGCAACCAAAAATGCTTGACCAAATTAACAGTAATGCGACATCTTTGTTGATATTTGCCCAATCAGGTAAAAGCGATAAGCTTTGCAAAATTAAAGGCAGATGCAGAACAAAGCCAAATAAAATCATCATTGGCAGTACCATCGGCCAATGAACTTCTGGCGATCGCTCAGTCATCTGTTTCGGTTTACCACCAAAAATCAAGCCAAATTCTCTCACTAAACTGAAGGCGGTTAAACCATTGACAGCTATGACAATTCCCACTAACCAAGGGTGAGTTCCCCATAAGCCATCGGCTAGTTTTAATAATGCCCAAAAGCTACCCAATGGGGGGAATCCAATTAAGCCCAATGTGCCGACAATGAAGGCTAACCCAGAAATGGGGCGACGTGACCACAGTCCACCTAGTTGAGTCACATCTTGGGTAACACTGTTCCAAATAATACCGCCGGTACTCATGACCAATAATGCCGCCGATACTGCATGGGTGAGTACTAATAACAGTGCAGCTTCATCTTGGCGTGCGCCTACCGCAATAAACACCAAACCCATGTAAGCGCTGACAGAATAGGACAAGCAGCGTTTAACATCAATTTGGGCGATCGCAATTAAAGAACCACCAATGGCTGTGACTGCACCAATCCCCACAATAAATGAGGAAACTACAGGTGATAAAGTTAACACTGGTTGGAGTTTAATCAGTACCCATGCTCCACTGGCAACTACTACCGAGTTCCGTAAAATAGTACTCGGCATCGGGCCTTCCATCGCTTCATCTAACCACAGATGCAAGGGGAATTGGGCGCACTTACCCATTGGCCCAGCAACTAAAGCTAAACCCACTAGTGTAATAATTGTGGGGTCAACGTTGGCTGTTTCCGCCCATTGCGCTAGTTCTGGATAATTCCAAGTTCCTGCTAGCGGCCATAATCCCAATACACCCATGAGTAGGAACAAGTCTCCCACCCGCTTGGTCAAGAACGCATCTCTTGCGCCACTGACTACTAATGGTTGGCTAAACCATAAACCAACTAGTAAGTAGGTTCCTAATGTGAGGATTTCTAGAATTACATAACTGAAGAATAGATTGTTGCATAAGGCTAAGGCACATAATCCCGCCTCAAATAATCCCAATAATGAATAAAAGCGTCCCCAACCCCAATCCATTTCCATGTAGCCGATAGCAAAAATTTGGGCAAGGAAATTCAACCCCGTAATGACTACCATTGCGCCTACACTTATAGAAGAAATTTCTATGGCAATGGTAAGGTCTAAACCAGCAGTAGATAGCCAAGGTAGAAATACTTCTGTGGGCGGATGATTCCAAGTCGCTTGTAAGGCGATCGCACTATGAACCAACGCCAAAAACGTCATTATTAAATTTACATAACCAGCCGGTCTTGGCCCCGTCTTGCGAATGATCCCCGGCGACCAAGGTATGGCTAATAGACCGCCAATTAGAGCATACAAAGGGACTAGCCAAACAGTCTCAAGGAGAAACTGAGCCATGAACTTACCTCTAGATTTGTCACAAAAAATTAAAGTATTTCGGAGTTAACTTGTATAAATCCGAATCAATACAGCTATCGTAAATAAGGCAAATTTATCTTTGCTTAATATTCTTCTTAGCTTACCGTTATCTCTATCAAAAAGGAATTACCCATCAAAATAAATCAACGATGTCTACTCTAATTAATTCTTATATGTCGAATAAATCAATAATTATCATAGATAAAAATCTATGTATTTTATGAGACATTTGATAGGATTACAAGGATGCTATTCAAATTTGCGACCATTAACACTTGACGCGGAAATCCTGGAGTACCTGCGTGATGGTAACTTGAAGCAGACTAAGCACTTGGCTAAGGAGTCAAGAGGCAAGGCGGATATAGAATAATTCGTAATACCCTATAGAAAGTAAACTACATATATTTAATAATGACGACTTACACTTTACAAGCGAGCCGGGAATGGTGGTCACAAAGATGGCTCGATTTATTAGATTCTTATCGCTTTAAAAAACGTTTAGAACGAGCGCGGATATATTCTCGTCAAGGTAATGTTTTGAGTATCGAGTTTAAAGGTGCAAAAGTATTAGCTAGAGTTCAGGGTAGTGAAGAGGAGCCTTATAAAGTATCCCTATCACTTGATCCATTTAGTGATGAGCAGTGGGGTTATGTAATTGAAACTATGTCCCAAAAAGCTGTTTTCGCTGCCAAGCTATTAGCAGGAGAAATGCCCCAAAATATTGAGGAAGTATTTACAACTAACGGGCTTTCATTATTTCCTTTCACTTTGTCCGATGTCCATAGTAAATGCTCCTGCCCTGATAAAGCTAACCCTTGTAAACACGTTGGTGCAGTCTACTATCAATTAGGCGATAGATTTAGTGAAGATCCATTTGTCTTGTTTCAATTACGTGGACGTAATCAGGAAAAAATTATCCGCGATTTACGACAACTACGTAATGCAAAAATTGAAACTAAAATAACAGCAGCATCTGAGCCTCAACAGCAAGTTACTCGAACTCAATCTAATATAAAATTGGATTCTTGCTGGCAATATCATGAACCACTCGAATCATCATTAGTTGTGATTGCTCCCTCAACTTCTGAAACAGTGTTAGATGTATTAGGAGCAGTTCCTCTAGTAAAAGATGAAGAAAGTTCAACAGATTTAAACTCTAGTGATGTAGTCATGAAATATTTAGCAACCCTGTACAAAGAAGTTGGACAGAAGGCTATGTTAGCGGCGATGAATGTGGGCAGTTAATAATAATTCGTAATTCGTAATTCAGAGGTTATTTATAAAGTAAAAATTAGATTTTTGTAGTGTTAGGCGCAGATTTCGATATGATTAGCCACAAAAAATAATCTCCACGCCTAACGCACTGTGTTATGTGGCAGTGCGTGATAGCAAAGCCATTACACAAAGGCAATCAAGCGGGAAGAATATCTACACCGCTTTTTGCCTTTATTGTCCAAACTCCAGTCTGGCTTGTTCTACTAACTCTGGTGTGACTATATCCTGTTCTGCTTGACGCGCTAACTGCTCAATTCTTGCTTGGGCTTGAGAGCGTGCAAAAAAGGGAATATTTTTCAACTTTGTCTTGGCTTCTGATGTCCAGCGCAAATTATCTGTAAAATTATGTTCGCTCATATCACTTACACCCCTTTCTTAATCAAAAAATTTGCTTGCCATTGCTATGTCAAACTAGCAATAAAAGTTAACTAAGATGACATTGAATTATCTGATCAATCAACGCTTCTAAATCAGTTTCATATAAATCTGATTGTTTGACAATCAAGTACTCATCTATAATCAAAAGCTTCTTCTGGCGAACCTTTCCAACCACTGGTGCATTTATCAATCTCCAGCAACACTTGTAACTGATCTGCGATCAGAGGGAAAACTACTGCCAATTCATTCCAGGAATGACGGAATTCTTGAACAGGCGTGTATCTACTTTAGCTGCGCCAATACCAACACTCACTAACAAATTCTTAAGCATAGATGTTGAACTCATAATTAAGTTAAAAAAATGTTCAGTAAAACTAAGTTTTACTTGTACTTGGTGTAATACTTATCAGGCTGTGCTGTGAGTTTTATGCTTTGTCTACCTTTGTAAAATCAAGTTGACTGGGGCAAAATAGAAAACATGACGATTGAATCCAATTCCTCAAATTCACCAACCCCAGAATCTACACCTGAACACGACTTGCAACCAGATGATTTTGATGGTGGTGCAGGTGAAAATCACTTAACCCCAGAAGCATTAGCAGCACAACAAGCTCTAGCTGCTATTTCTTCCTTACAATCACCGCAAAATACAGCCATATTGAAACAAGCCCGTTCTGGTTTTCAGCCACGTCCTCAACCTCCAGTTACAGTCAAACCAAGGGCATTGTTGATTACTGTAGCGGGAATGGCCATTACTATTATTGGTATTGCACTCAATAGCTGGATTATTGGTGTCGTGGGTACGCTGCTGACATTGCTACTATCTTTGGCGATGCTTTTGCCTTGGGTGTTGTATGTAATTGATGAGTGGTTTACATCCCAAGATAAAAATTTGTTTGTGGCTTTTGTGGGGCTAATAGTAGCGTTCGTTGGCTTTTTGCGGTTTAGTGGTGTGGGCGATCGCCTGCTACAGTGGGGCCGAAAAGTCAACTGGGAGGCTTCCGGTACTCTGGCGGAATGGTTTGGTGCTTTGGGACAAATTGCGATCGCCATTATTGCTGTTTACGTAGCGTGGCGACAATACGTTATTTCTAAGGACTTGACCATTCAACAAAATTTGTTAACTGTCCAGCAAAATATCATCACCCAACAACAAACCATCGATTCTTATTTCCAAGGCGTTTCCGATTTGGTTCTAGATGAAGAGGGATTACTCGAAGATTGGCCGCAAGAAAGAGCGATCGCCGAAGGACGCACGGCGGCTATTTTTAGTAGTGTCGATGGTAGTGGTAAAGCCAAAATCCTCCGTTTTCTTTCCCGTTCTAAGTTACTCACCCCCCTAAAACGCGATCGCCGTTTGGGTAGAGCAATTCTCAACGGTGTTGGTGGTTACGCTGAAGACCGCCTAGAAGGGGTGCGCGTCATCGATTTAGGTGTGATGTTGGCGGGGTCTGACTTGTCTCAAACAGATTTACGTTGGACAGACCTCAGTGAAGCCAATCTTGTCCGCGCCAATCTAAGCGGTTGTGATTTGGTCAAAGCCAACCTTTCCCGAACCATCCTCTATGATGCTGACCTCAGTGGTGCTGACTTCAATGGAGTTCGTCTATTTTATGGCTCAGTAGAAAAAGCATCACCCCGCAGCCGCACCGAACCACCAGATTACAGAACAGGCGAGCATACCGGCGCTGTGGTCGAAAATGCCGACTTCAGCAATGTACAACGGATGTCAGAGGCTCACCGTTATTATTGCTGTGCGTGGGGTGGGGAAAAAACTAGAGCCACTATTCCTGGTGGTTGTGAGGGTATTCCCAACCTGCTAGGCCGTTAATTTGCAGGGAGAATAATATTTAAAGAAGTACGCACATCCGCCAGAGGTTTTTCCCATAGTAAATTCCATTCAATACCAAACAAAGGCTTGGCTTGCTTTGCCATTACCCAGCCTGTGGCGATCGCATCCATGTATGGTGTGGAAAGCTCTATATCGTAAATTACCGCTTTGAGTAAGTTTTTCGCCAGCAATGCTAACCAAAAGCGACTAGCGTATAATTGCGACACATAAAAAGCTTCTAATTGGATTTCTCCCAAAATGCTGGTATCGGCTCCAGTAACTATATGCCAGAGGTCGTGTGTCTCGGTAATATGGGTTTTGAAAAATTGATAATCATTGTCTATTTCCTGGGACTGTAAAGGCTGCAAATTATTTTGCAGCATCTGGTCAGCATAGACATATCCCAAAGTGTTAGTTGGCAATTGATGGAGTTTTGGTAAATCCACCACACCTAATCTTGGACGTTGTTGAAATGCTTGCTTCCCCTGAGGGGTACTAGAGAGAAAGTCAATTATTTTTTGCAAACTGTACTCATCACTTACAGTCTCAGCAAGTTTGTAAATGCAGGTAAAATCGCCATCGTATGATCTGACAAAGCTAATAAAGCTATCAATGACGCTATCTTCCCATGTTGAATCTATTTTCTCTGGAGATTGCATAGTCAAAAACCTTTATTTACTCACTTTCAGGTAGAGTAAGAATTTCTACGCCATCTTCTGTAACTACGATGGTGTGTTCAAACTGAGCTGATAGCTTGCGATCGCGTGTTACGGCTGTCCACCCATCACCTAACATCTCAACTTCGTAAGTCCCTTCATTAATCATTGGCTCAATGGTGAATACCATCCCTGGACGCAGGCGCTTGCCTTTCCCTCGTGTGCCGTAATGGGGTACATCTGGTGCAGTGTGGAAAATATTACTAATACCATGTCCCACAAAGTCGCGCACTACAGAAAAGCCCTGAGCCTCAGCATACTCTTGAATTGCTGCCCCAATATCCCCTATCTTTGCTCCTGGTTTCACTTCTGCAATCCCTAAATTTAGGCATTCTTCCGTTACTTCTACCAGTTTCTTGGTTTTGGGAGCAGCATTGCCCACAATAAAGGTTTTAGATGTGTCCCCGTGGTAGCCATCAACAATTGGTGTCACATCAATGTTAATGATGTCACCATCTTTAAGAATCTGCTTGGCGTTGGGAATCCCGTGACAGATCACTTCATTGACGCTGGTACAAATTGACTTGGGGAAACCCTTGTAACCCAGAGGAGCGCTTTTAGCTCCATGTGCTTGTGTCCAACGTTCAGCTTCATCATTCAGTTCCAGAGTACTTACCCCTGGCTTTACCAATGGCTCAAGATGTTGCAGGAGTTTAGCCGCCAAGCGTCCCGCTTGCCGCATTTTTTCTATTTCGCGTTGGGATAAGATAACGATGAACTCGGTTTTCATGAAATTTAATTTAGCTTATCTGTCAAAAATATAGTTATTCCCATCTGTGCGGCTCTTTGAGCAGCATCAGCAACTCTTAGGGTATACAAGCTTTCTTCCGGGGTGACATACAAAGGAGCGCCATCCAAAATATGGTCTAAAACCATACTTGTGTCTTTGGCGAATAATCCCCGACGAGTACCCACTTCTATGGGTGTGCTTTCCCCTGCTTGAATGAAAAATCCTGTGTCCCCGTCAAAAATTAAAGCACCATTGTCACCATGAACTTCAAACTTGCGTTCTGGTTGCCACAAAGTTTCACCTTTACCGTAAATCACTTGGGCTAATAATCCACTAGTAAAGCACAGTTGAGTCATACAAAAACAGGTCTGGTAGTATTCTGGTTCTATTTCCCAATACCTTTGATGGCAGTTAACTGTAAAGACTTTACCAAATAAATCTGTGAGACGATGCAGACGGGAAAGTGCGCCAATTAGGGGAAAGCCGAACATTTCATGGTTATAAGTCCACTTACGGGGTGCAGGGTTTTGAGGATTGATGGTGCTGTAGCGTACGTAAAAAAGATGACCTACTTTATCTAAATTTTGCTTTAAAGCTTGATGTAAGCCACCTAAAAGTTCAATATGTTCAACGTGGAGTAATTTTTGCTGTGCTTTGGCTAAGGCAATCAGTTCTTCTGCTTCAGTTAAATCTACAGATAAAGGATATTCTACAATTACGTGTTTGCCGGCAGTTAGAGCAGCACGGGCGATCGCACCATGATCACGATTGATGGTACAAATAACCACTAAATCTATATCTTCTCGTTCTACTAACTGTTGCCAGCCAGTTATCGCTTCAGCCTGGTAATCTTGAGCCAAAGTCTGGGTTCGCTCCAGTGTACTACCCGCTATGGCGACTAGGTGCGATCGCTCATCTTCCAAAAAGGCTTCTGCTCGCAGTTTTGCTGCATACCCTGTGCCAACTATGCCAATACGTATTGTTGCTTCTGCCAAAGCTACCTCCGACTCCTATATAATCCTCACCAGTCCTGCTACCAAGCACAGTGATAAATTTTCATTTTTCAAAAAAAGCTAGGTTCACGCAGTACCAGCCTAACTGAAGGTTATCCCTGCTCCAGAACTTTTTTATCATATTCTTGATTCAAGCCATAAATTTTTCTAATAACTGTGGGTTTAACGTCTTGAAAGTATAAAAAAAACTTATTGTTATCTGCTAACTAAATTTCATTACTAATCGTGGTGGATTTCAAGTTATATACTTTGATTTTTCCCGTAGTATCAGAATTGAACTAAATTTAATTCTGTGGCTAATCCCCTGAGAATAGCCGCTAAGTTCTGCTTTAGCATAACTTATACTGCCGATTACAAAAGAGAGGATTACGGAAATGGCAACTTTTAAAGTTACATTGATCAACGAAGCAGAAGGAACCAGCAACACAATTGACGTTCCTGATGATGAGTATATTTTAGACGCTGCCGAAGAACAGGGTTATGACCTACCCTTTTCCTGTCGTGCAGGTGCTTGCTCCACCTGCGCCGGTAAACTAGTATCCGGTACTGTTGACCAGTCTGACCAATCATTCTTGGATGACGATCAAATCGAAGCTGGATATGTATTGACTTGTGTTGCTTATCCAACCTCCGATGTAACCATCCAAACCCACAAAGAAGAAGACCTCTACTAAGAGTCAAGTTAGCTTGGAAAATAGAGGCTAGAGGCTAGCAGCTACAGACTAGTCCCTAGCCTTTCTATTTTTTTACATTAGGGAATAGTCTGTTGATACTGGGTGTAAGGGTTTAAGGGTATAGCGGTGTAAGAGTTTCAAACATTTATACTCTTTTTCAAACCCTTGATATTTCGTTTTCATCCGTAAGTTCCACAAAAAATAAATTATCCAAAATTGATGGTTTGGTAGGGTGCGTCAATAGAAATCATTTCTGAGTGTATTTAGGCTCTATCGCGCTGACGGACACTACATTTTGGATATTTTTTGATCTGGAAGTCCCTTAAAATTTGATTTCTTCATTCAGGCTTTGAAGTTGTGTACCAGGATAATAAAATTGGAGAATTTTGCTGCTAGACCAGCCTAGTTTAGCTAAAGTTTGAGCGCCAGTTTGACTTAAGCCAACTCCATGTCCTAAGCCACCACCAATGAAAGCGTATCCCCACAACTCTTCTTTGCCTTTGTTGAGAGGTACTATGTAAAAAAGCGTGCTTCTTGGCGCAGCAAAGGCACTACGCACTTCATCTTTGTGTAGGGTAAAAATGCCGATATCCGTCTTTACTGCTAGTTCCAGTATCCTTCCGCTTTCACTGCGATTGGTTATGGCCATTGCCTCGATCGTCTGGAATTTAGCATAAGGGCTATTTTTTGCCCGGAGAAACTTCTGTAAGTCTTTGACTATTTCATTGACAGGTGTTTCTTTATACCATCGAAACACATCCCAGCTACTTTCGTTAAATCCTTGTTGCAAGGTAATAAACCTCTGAAAATTCCTTTCATCTTTTAAATTTTGTTTGGAGAAATCCCAAATACTATTAGGTGCATCTACTACTGGCCGTAAGTAAGGCCGATCCTCTCCGTTCCAAACATCACTAAAAGAGGCAGTAATTCCGCCAGTGGTAGAAGAATAAAGAGCATCTATTAGCTCATTGTTATAGGTTAGTACCATACCTCTGGTGGCGGCGATCGCTTTATCTATCCTGGGATCTGTACTACCCAGCCCATAATAAACTTGGCAGTGAGTATTAGCACATAGTTGATAGTTGTCTATAGCGAATCTACGCAAATTTCTTAGAGCATAAGTCCGAGCTAAAATTGCTTGCGCTTCAACAGCAGCAGTTGGTGCATTAGTGCCAATTTCGTGGGGTACAACACCACGCAAATAAGTCTCTAATGATACTTCATTTACCAGCGTGTAAGTACCATAAGCATTCGGCTGAAAATTAATTTGCCCAGAATAAAGTCGAGAAGTGTTCAATTTTTCGCCTTTTTTCAACCGAATTAAGTTTTTAACTGTGCTAACCTCTACATAATTTGGGGTGTAGCGTGTACCATTCACAGTCCAACTTATTTTCGGTACTTTCGGCAAAACTTTTGTGTCAATGTAAGCCAAATCATTACTGGCGGCTTTTACATTCTTGAATAACAAGCGACGTAGTAAGGGGGTATTGTAAACATCCCGTTTTGCCCAAACTTGCCAACGATCCGGCTGGGCTATTTCTACCTCTATCCCTCGCTTACGCCAATTTTCAGCACTGTATTCCGCCGTTTCGTAGGTGCGATATGTACCTAAAACCACAACCTCTGCAATTGTTGGTTTGGGCAAAGCTTGCATCACTGTTTCTAACTGGACAGGTTTTTCCGTCAGGAGAACTCGCTCTTTGTTACCTTCGGCAAACTTGAGTTTTAAGCGATCGCCTGTTGTCGGTTCCAATTGCAGTTTAGCTGTAGACTCCTCCCCAAATCGCTGTACAATCCCAATTTTCAGTTCTAAATCCTTAAGTTTATCTTCAGTGGCCGATGCGCCTGTCAATCCCAATAAACAGAATGTCATCAGTACTGTGTAAGAAAAACGCCAGAACGGATGTTTCACTGATATCAGATTTTTCCCCTCTGTGCTTTGGCGCTCGGCTGGTGGCAATTGCTTTATAAACTGGTGGTTTTGTCGCATGAACGCTCCAATAATACCCTTACCGGTTTTGCTCTAGAAAGAGTTGCAAAACGAAGTCATAATGACTATGATTTATATAGAGATACGAAAAGGAACTAGTTGGGTTTACTCCTCATGGTTAGGGTACAAGAAATTCCATTAAATCAAATTCGGCGGCCATTGCCTCGTGGCAACGATCCCTATAAAGTACAAGCCCTAATGGAATCGATTGCGGCAATTGGACAACAAGAACCCATCGACGTTTTAGAAGTAGATGGACAATATTATGGCTTTTCTGGTTGCCATAGATATGAAGCCTGCCAACGTTTAGGTAAAGAAACCATTTTAGCTAGAGTTCGCAAAGCTCCACGTAGTGTTTTGAAGATGCACTTAGCGTAGAAAATAGTAAGAGGCAGGGGGCAAGAGCGAGAAACAGAGAAATATTTCCCTTTTTTCCCAGTCCTTAGTCCCCAATCCCCAATCCCCAATTAATAATAATTACTCAATTTGGAGACTCACATGGCATCTCAAGGAACAATTAACAATGTAAATATCGGCATTGACGAAGCCAACCGGGCTAAAATCGCCGAAGGGTTATCTCGTCTGTTAGCTGACACCTATACACTTTATTTGAAAACACATAATTTTCATTGGAACGTTACAGGGCCGATGTTCCAAACACTGCACCTGATGTTTGAGACACAGTATACAGAGTTAGCCCTAGCAGTAGACTTAGTTGCGGAAAGAATCAGGGCGCTTGGTTATCCAGCACCAGGAACTTACAGCGAATACGCTAAACTGAGTTCAATTCCCGAAACTTCAGGAGTTCCCAAAGCTAAGGAAATGATTCGTTTACTAGTGGAAGGACAAGAAGCTGTTGTGAGAACAGCACGTTCTATTTTTCCTGTGGTAGATGAAGTCAACGACGAACCCACCGCCGATTTACTCACTCAACGGATGCAGGTACATGAAAAAACTGCTTGGATGTTGAGAAGTTTACTGGAAGAATAAGAGGCAGGGGGCAGGGTGCAGGGTGCAGGGGAGGCAGGGAGAGAAATTCCCAGTCCCTAGTCCCTAGTCCCCAGTCCCCAATCCCTAATAGCCAATGTCCGATTTTACGCAAAAGTTGCAAAATTTAATGCAACAGGTAAATATTTCTAGCTTTAAAGCCTTGAGTCGTCAGGCTGACGTTTCCGAATATCAAGTATTACGCCTGCGCCAAGGCAAGCTAGAAAAGATGCGCTTAGATACCCTGCTGAAGCTATCAAAAGCGTTGCAAATACCCTTGAGCGAATTATTAGCAACTTTTTTAGAATCAAGTATTGAGTACCAAGTACCTCCCTATTCCCAAGAAATTGCTGATTTAAAAAAAGAGTATGAGCGATCGCAGCTACAACTAGAACAGCAGCGAGAAATATTACAGCAACAGTTCCAGCAGTCGAGTTTACAACTGCTGGAACCTTTGTTATTACAATGGCCGACAGCTGCTCAGAAGGCGCGAGAGAATCCCGAATTAGCGGCTGTGAAAATCGTGTCTTTAGTAGAAAAACCTTTAGAAAAATTATTACAGGCTTGGGGGATAGAGGCGATCGCACCTGTAGGATCAGAAATACCTTATAATCCTCAATTGCACCAATTAAAAGCGGGAACAGCACAACCAGGTGAAACAGTGAAAGTAACGCACATTGGCTATCTTCAAGGTGAAAAACTGCTGTATCGAGCCACAGTTAGTTTAGTTGAAAGATCATAGCGCTCTCGCCCTCAACCTACAATAGAAATACCTCTCCCGCTTGTCATACCATCATCATGAACAGCAAACCAATAACGGTGCAGTCTTTGTACACTGTCACTGATGAAGAACTAATGTTGATGAGTTCACAAAACCCAATATCCAGCCACAGCAATCTTGAGTGGTGAAGATGTTGTACCTGGGTTTACATTGGCTTTAGCAAAATTGTTGTAAGGGAATTATTGCTGATGACGTTATCAACTCAAGTATCTTTTCACCCGTCTTTGGATGAGTTTCTCAAATTACCAGAAACCAAGCCAGCTAGTGAATATATCGATGGACGCATCTATCAAAAACCAATGCCCCAAGGAAAACATAGTATTCTTCAAACTCGTTTATCAAGCAATATTAATCAGGTAGGTGAACCTCAGCAAAAAGCTTTAGCATTAACCGAGTTACGCTGTACATTTGAGGGACGTTCCTTAGTTCCCGATGTTGCTGTGTTTGAGTGGTCACGTATCCCAACTGATGAAGATGGAGAGATTGCCAATAGGTTTGAAAGTTACCCAGATTGGATTATTGAGATTTTATCACCTGATCAATCGCCTAACCGAGTAATTAATAAGATTATTTTTTGTATTAACCAAGGAACTAAATTAGGTTGGTTTATTGACCATAATGATAAATCTGTGATGGTATTTCAACCAAATAGACTACCAGAAGTGAAGTATGATAATGACAATTTATCTGTCCTTGATGTATTAGAATATTGGCAGACAAAAGCGGCAGATATTTTCAGTTGGTTGAAAGTTAAATAATTAAAGATTCATCTAATATTGAAATGATCGCGGTTTTACTCCATTATTTCATTTTATAGTAAAGGCAAGCGCATAGGTGTAACTTTTAATGAAGAACTAACCACAAAGTCATCTAAATGCAATCTCATTTCATAAATGATGGCAAAAACTTATGATAAAAACCTACTACTTCATTTTACACTTATCAAATCTCGATATAAAAGAATAAAGCCTACTCAAATTACCGTCCCAATATGCACCGAACCAGCCTGATTTCCATACAAAACCCAATACTTCTAGAAATTGTGGTAAATGCCCTTCAGGCGCATTGAGATTGAATGTGTAGTTAATATATTTAATCCACGATTTATTCTCACGCCATCCAACACGATTACCAAACCCATCCACATTTTTATTAACATTTTCCCAGATACGTTTTTGCACAGTAAAACCAAAGCGTTCATTACTGTATTCAAGCCAGAGTTGGTTGATAATCTGAAGGTCTTGGTAGGGAAAACTATCAATATCTTTATCTCGTAGCCAACCTTCTGTACTCCGATTAGCTATGTACAGAATAAGGGTTCTAGTTTGTTGATCAGCCTCTTTCCAATTTCTGGCAGCAAGTAGCCTGTTAAGGCTGTGATATTCCATTGCTACTGGTGAACTCAAATCATCAAGAAAAAACAAGTAAGAAGAGCTAGTATTAGCATTTAGTGGCAATTGAAGTAAAGCCAACCAATGTTTTATTGACTTAGGGCGATCTTCCGGCTTCACTGCCATCCCCTTCATAATTGCCTGATTAACCTTGTTACTAATACTAGAATTAATATTTTTGGGTTGTTCCAATGATGTACCAATAGCTCTGAGTGGAGCCATTGTAGGAACTTCACCTGTTACTAAAGAATATAATGTTGCTGCCAAGGCATAAACATCTGTATAAGCACCCCGTTTTGCTCTTTCCTCGTATTGCTCTATTGGTGCAAAGCCAGAAGACAAATATTCAGTGTGTTTCTGTGTCAAATTTGGACTAAATTGACGAGCTATACCAAAATCAATTAACACCGCTTCTAATTTACCAGAACGCAGCATGATATTCTGTGGCTTGATATCCCGATGCAGCAAGCCGTTATTATGAACCACTGTTAGCGCTTCACCAATCTGCTGAATGTAACGCAATGCTTCGGCTTCTTGTAAAACACCTTGATTTTCAACCCGACTGGCTAAATTTTCCCCGTCGATGTATTCCATCACAATGCACCACAAGGAATCCTCATTAATAACCTCATGGATTTGGACGATGTGGGGGTGACTACATTTAGCTAACTTGATAGCTTCATTCAAAAAATCTTGCTGAAACTTGGCAAAATCGGAATGGCGTTGCACTTGATCATTCAGAGTTTTGATAACAACCGAGCGCCCATAATTATCTCTAGCGCGATAAGTTATACCAAATCCGCCTTCGCCTAATTCTTGTTCAATAGTATACTTCCTACCTTGCAATTGCTGCCCTGAAACCCAAGCCATTGTTTACAAGCCAATAAAATTAGTGTCAATTTTGGCACTGTCATTACATAAATGTCCTGAGAAGGATTGACTATTTATTTTGTGTAAACTCAAAATCCACTGAGTTTAATAAACTGCCTTATTTCTCCATCGCTGTCACATTTACAAAGACCTCTAGAATTGTGACAATTACGCTAGAATTATTAAAGCTTCTTTACAGAATTCGCAGATCATCCCCAATTCTGTTAAAACAGCCTAGACCAAAATGTAAATTGTAAAATTTCCCCTAGACTTCACTAAAAATCCTCTATGACGCTCCCAATTCGTAACGTCGCCATTATCGCCCACGTTGACCACGGCAAAACAACCCTGGTTGATGCTCTCCTCAAACAATCCGGCATTTTCCGCGAAGGCGAAGACGTTCCGGATTGCGTCATGGACTCCAACGCTTTGGAGCGAGAGCGGGGGATTACCATTTTGTCGAAAAATACAGCCGTTCGCTACAAAGAAACACTAATCAATATTGTTGATACTCCCGGACACGCCGATTTTGGTGGTGAAGTGGAACGGGTACTCGGCATGGTTGACGGATGTCTACTGATTGTTGATGCCAATGAAGGCCCCATGCCTCAGACAAGGTTTGTGTTGAAAAAAGCTTTGGAAAAAGGCTTGCGCCCCATCGTTGTTATCAACAAAATTGACCGCGCTAAGGCTGACCCCCACGTTGCAGTGGATAAGGTGCTGGATCTGTTCTTAGAATTAGGCGCAGACGAAGACCAGTGTGATTTTACCTATCTCTTTGCTTCTGGGATGGGCGGTTATGCCAAAGAAAGCATGGAAGCAGAGGCGGTAGATATGCAACCTCTGTTTAATGCGATTCTGCAACACGTTCCACCACCAGTAGGCGACATCAACAAGCCCCTACAATTACAAGTCACAACCCTAGATTATTCTGAATACTTGGGACGGATTGTCATTGGCAGAATTCACAACGGTACTATCCGCGCTGGTCAACAAGCGGCTCTAGTAACAGAAAATGGCTCTATTGTCAAGGGCAAAATCACCAAGCTGATGGGATTTGAAGGGCTGAAGCGGGTAGAGA
This sequence comes from Anabaena sp. CCY 9910, assembly GCF_963920875.1. NCBI lineage: Bacteria > Bacillati > Cyanobacteriota > Cyanophyceae > Nostocales > Nostocaceae > Anabaena > Anabaena sp. CCY 9910. The sequence continues at coordinate 30,445 of NZ_CAWUDJ010000034.1, forward strand.
TGGAAGAGGCAACCGCAGGTTATATTGTTGCGGTTGCTGGTTTTGCTGATGCTTACATTGGTGAAACAATTACTGATCCAACTGAACCCCAAGCCTTACCACTAATTAAAGTGGATGAGCCTACCTTACAGATGACCTTCTGGGTAAACGATTCACCCTTTGCTGGTCAAGAAGGTAAATTGGTGACATCCAGACAAGTACGCGATCGCCTATTCCGCGAACTAGAAACCAACGTGGCTTTACGCGTTGAAGAAACCGACTCCCCCGACAAATTCCTAGTTTCCGGTCGTGGGGAACTGCACCTGGGTATCTTAATCGAAACTATGCGCCGCGAAGGTTTTGAGTTCCAAGTATCCCAGCCACAAGTAATTTACCGCGAAATTAACGGTCAACCTTGCGAACCTTATGAATTATTGGTTTTAGACGTTCCTGCTGATTCTGTTGGTAGCTGTATCGAACGTTTGGGACAACGCAAAGGCGAAATGCAGGATATGCAGCCGGGAAGTGGCGATCGCACCCAGCTAGAGTTTGTCATTCCCGCCCGTGGTTTGATTGGTTTCCGTGGTGAATTCATGCGGATGACCCGTGGTGAAGGCATCATGAACCACAGCTTCTTAGATTATCGTCAACTCAGTGGTGACATTGAAGCCCGTAACAAAGGTGTACTTATCTCCTTTGAAGAAGGCGTTTCTACCTTCTACGCCATGAAGAACGCTGAAGATAGAGGTTCATTCTTCATCACTCCCGGTACTAAAGTTTACCGAGGCATGATTGTCGGTGAACACAATCGCCCTCAAGACTTAGAATTGAATGTCTGCAAAACCAAGCAGTTAACCAACCACCGTGCGGCTGGTGGTGATGAATTGGTTCAGTTGCAAGCACCAATCGACATGAGCTTAGAGCGTGCGTTGGAGTACATCGGCCCCGATGAGTTGGTGGAAGTTACACCCCAGTCAATTCGCCTACGGAAGATGTCGAAGAAATTGGCAAAACGGTAAGTAAAGCTATAAATTAATTAATTTAGACAGCCCGCCGATGCGGGCTTTTTTTTACTTTCTCTGTTATGTCATGATTATGCACACGTAAACCCTCAGTTGGGGTAGATTTCGGAGTTTGTCTTTAAGGTTTGATCTATTCAAGTCCTGATTATTTATGCTTTTAAGGTGTTCTGATTTGATAATTTATTCCATAACTCAGAAAATGACTCAGCACGTTTACGCGTGATGAGTTTTTTATAAGAAGTAATTACCTTTCTGGCTAGACTTCTGAGAAGATTTGGAGCTTTGAAAGTTGCTTTAAAGTCAAACTTCTCTCCACCTGCTTCTTCTTCAAATTCTGCATTGAGATCAATAATTAATTCTCCCAGAATGGTGTTAATACATATTAAAAGATGAGATTCCTGGATAGAATTCTGGTAAAAATCTTCTGGCTTTCTACAAAAAGATTTTCCAACTTCATCCTCTGATAAAACCTCTGCAAGCAGGTAAAGAAGAAAAAATTTAGTTATTTCATAACCACTAAATAGTGCAGGTTCGACTTTTACCAAATTCTGTTCTATCTCTTTATATAAATTAAATAAAACTACAATTCTTCCTCCAGTTACTTCTGGTCGAGCAAAAATTTGTTGGTGTAGATCATCAAAAATTTTACTATGTCTTTGAACAAGTGAAGGTTGCTTTAAGTCGAACGCAAGTAGAATCTGCCCAGCGAGTGTATTTTCGATAACTGTACGATCACCAGGGGCATCTCCACGCTTAATTTCGTAAAAATAGTTTGGATATTTCTGGTCAATCTCTTGTTTAAGCCTGACTTGGGTTTGTGTGTTTGATCTAAAATCTCTTACTTGAATACCATTTTGGTTATTGCTATTATATGTAATTTTAGATATGAGGCCTGACTGGGCAGAATTTACCTGAATTATCCGAGTTAATATTCTTAAATCACGTGAGACTTTAATTCTATTTTCATAAAGACTAGATACTGTTTGACAACCATTTACTACTGAATATCCTTGTATTTTGACCTTATCCTTTTCTGATGTATCAAGTCTGTCACAAATGATAGTTATTCCATTATGGTAGAGCAAAAAATTACTATGCTCTGACTGATCAGATATGCTTTTAGTAATATCTTTATTAACCTTTGTCTTTCCTAAACCTTTTCTTAAATTCAAGTCAAAAATTTGTTGATTTTCAATACCTTCCATTTGCACTAAATCTACTGCTGAAACAGGTGCAATTACCACTTTTGCTGTAGTGCCAACATTATACTCAGTATAGTCAAAGCCAAAAACATCAAAAGCAATCTCTGATGTTCCTGGAATGGATTTTTCGCTTGGAACATACATTTGAGATATCAAAGATTTATCCCATACCTCCAACTTAGTTGTTGCTTTTGACATTGTATTAAGAAAACTTTCAGCATTTGAATCCTTATTAGCATTAGTAACAAATATTCCATGAATGGTATATTTTGAAGAGATAAAATAATCTCTGTATTCTACAAGCAAATTTTTAAGTTGAGTATTTCCAGTCGTCGATATCATTGAGTCTATACCATCGGTTGTTTCTAGCTGTGTAAGGCTCCCTACAAATTCTTTGAGTTGTGTATCTCCTAAAGTTTTATCAGAATTTTGAACAGTTTTAGATTGAAAAATATCTATACATTCTTCATTTTCATTGATATAAATTCCATCAATACCCTTATCTCCACGCCCATCACAAACTATGTTCTGGACTTGAATAATGTCTAGTCTGTAAATATTTACTAAGAACCAACTTAAGAAAGCACTAGCTTCTTCACGGCCTGGAACCTTATAAGGCTGAATAATTTGGACAAGATTAGTGTAATTAAGATCAAGCATAGATTCGAGTAGACAGATTAAACTTTTCTATCATACACGACACAAGATTGAAGGCTATTTCAACGGAAGAACATATTAAGGGCAAAAATGAAATAATTCGGATCATTTCTGCACGCACAACGCGACACGCAAGGAGCGAGAATATTATGAAAGCTGACGCATTAAAAAAGCGACTAGATAAAAATCGTCCAATTACGACAATCACAATTCGCATTCCCGAAGATGTCATTGAAGATTTGAAGCGCATAGCACCATTACTCGGATTTTCTGGCTATCAGCCACTAGTCCGCGCTTACATTGGTCAAGGGCTAAGAGTCGATCTGGAAATACTAGAGGGTGATACAGTCTCAGCACTGATTAGCAGCTTGAAGCGTCATGGTGTTAGTGATGAAGTTATCAATGAATCCCTCAGTGAAGTTACTCAAAGGTAGTTTAATGGCGATCGCCACAACTCACACGAAAGGTTATTAGTGGGAAGCGATCGCTCTTATCATAATATTTAGTCCAATTTTGAGTAAAAATTAAAAGGATTGAAAAAAGCAATTCTTATGACTATTCGTGAAACTACCATCGCAAAATTGCAGCAACTTTCCGAGCCACTCCTGCAAGAAGTGACCGACTTCATTGATTTCGTTATCCAAAAACATCAAGCTAAAATGACTGATAATCAGCCTGATGAAAGGCTCGAAGAAAAATGGTCACAATGGTTTGAAGCTGTGGATTGTCTGGATGTATCTCCATCTGAACCAGTCAGTAACTATCAGCAACTCTTACTCAACAAGTATCGGCAACAAGGGCTAGAGTTATGACCCTGTGCGATGCAGGAGTTTTATTGTGTTTAGTTGACCGTACTCAGCCTCAGCATAATGCTTGTAAAATCGCAGTGATACGTTTGACAAAGCCTCTCATCACAACTTGGTCATGCCTCACAGAAGCTATGTATCTTGCCCTACATCGTGGTGGATGGCAAATGCAAAAACAGTTAGGGCAGCTTCTTTTAGATAAACTGCTGACGGTTTACGAAATTCAGGAGAGTGACTATAGCCGCTTATTGACACTGATGGAGCAATATCGCGATCGCCCAATGGACTTAGCAGATGCAACGTTGGTTTTGACGGCTGAAAAGACAGGGAATCGTCAAATTCTTACCCTTGACTCTGATTTCTTGTTTTATCGAATTGGTCATCAAGACACCTTTGAAATCATTTCACTCTGAAACCATGAGCTTCAGTGTGGTCAGGATATCTTTACTCTTCATCAATTTAGATGGTGCGTCAACGGGATGTAACGCACCCAAATAACAATTTAAGGGACAATTAGCACCGGACAAGGGGAAAGGTTAATCACGCGAGTCGTGACGCTATCGGTAGCACCTTCCTCGGTTAAACCTAGTCCCCGGCAACCCATGATAATTAAATCAGCACCAATCTCGTCCGCCACATCGCAGATGGTAAAGGCTGGTTTGCCTTGTTTTTCCACAATTTCTGAAGAAATACCTTGCTGCGAAAATAAAGCTTGGGCATCCCTGAGCAGTTTGGCAACGGCTTCGGGAGACACCATTGGATCAGCACTAGACTCGTCTGGGGAAGATTCTTCTACCACAGACAGCAGTATTAAACGACTGCCATATTTCTGCACGACGTTGGTGACAACATCAGCAGCTTCCCTTGCTTCTCGGCTTTGATCGATGGGAAATAAAACTGTCTTGAACATCTCTGCACCTCCGCACCCCCGACTCCGGTAAAATCTTGATGGTTCTACTTTCAAAACAATAACAAAAAGGCAATCAGGAGGGTTTGGCTGTGTCTAAAAAAACTGTGGCTAGTTTATCTGCTGCTGATATTTCTGGTAAACGCGCTTTAGTGCGTGTTGACTTTAACGTGCCTTTAGACGATCAAGGCAACATCACAGACGATACTCGCATTCGTGCGGCTCTGCCAACCATCCAAGATTTGACGCAAAAGGGCGCTAAGGTCATTTTAGCAAGCCATTTCGGTCGTCCCAAGGGTGTAGATGAGAAATTGCGTCTTACCCCAGTAGCCAAGCGGCTATCTGAGTTGTTGGGACAAGAAGTTGTCAAAACCGATGACTCAATTGGTGATGAAGTCGCGGCTAAGGTGGCGGCGCTGCAAAATGGCCAAGTTCTTTTATTAGAAAACGTCCGTTTTTATAAAGAAGAAGAGAAAAACGATCCTGAATTTGCTCAAAAATTAGCTGCTAATGCTGATTTCTACGTAAACGATGCTTTTGGTACTGCACACCGCGCTCATGCTTCTACTGAAGGTGTAACTAAATTCCTCAGTCCCTCTGTGGCTGGATATTTGGTTGAGAAGGAATTGCAGTACTTACAAAGTGCGATCGAAAATCCCCAACGTCCTTTAGCAGCCATTATCGGTGGTTCTAAGGTTTCCAGCAAAATCGGTGTGATTGAAACCCTACTAGAGAAGTGCGACAAGCTGATCATTGGTGGTGGGATGATTTTCACCTTCTACAAAGCTCGTGGTTTGAATGTTGGTAAGTCTCTGGTGGAAGAAGACAAGCTAGAACTGGCGAAGTCTTTAGAAGCCAAAGCAAAGGAACGGGGCGTTAGCTTGTTGTTACCTACAGATGTGGTAGTAGCAGATAAGTTTGCACCTGATGCTAATTCTCAAACCGTCAGCATTGACAACATCCCTGATGAATGGCTGGGTTTGGATATCGGCCCTGATTCTGTCAAAGTCTTCCAAGAAGCCCTTGCAGATACTAAAACTGTCATCTGGAACGGGCCTATGGGTGTATTTGAGTTTGATAAGTTTGCTGTGGGTACAGAAGCGATCGCTCATACACTAGCAGAGATTGGCAAAACTGGCACAACTACTATCATCGGCGGTGGTGACTCGGTAGCGGCTGTTGAGAAGGTAGGTTTGGCTGATCAAATGAGCCACATCTCCACCGGCGGCGGCGCTAGCTTAGAGTTACTCGAAGGCAAAGTACTGCCCGGTATCGCTGCTTTAGATGAGGCGTAAGTAGAGGATTGGGGTGTGGGGAGTAGGGAGTGGGGTTATTTCCGTAACTTCTAGCCCTAGTCTCTAAACCCCAAATCCTGGGTATTTAGTGAGAAATATATGCAACCAAAATGGCTGGAGTGGACGCAAAAGCTACAAGCTATTTCCCAAAATGGACTTACCTATTCAGAAAATCCATTTGATATCGAACGCTATAAACAGTTGCGAGCGATCGCCTCAGAAATTATGGCGACTTACTCAAATGTCGAAGATAGTTATGTTTTAGATTTATTTGCCCGTGAACTAGGTTACGCTACCCCTAAGGTTGATGTACGGGGTGCAGTCTTTCGGGATAACTCTATCTTGTTGGTCAAGGAACGCGCCGATGGTCTTTGGACTTTACCTGGGGGATGGGCTGATGTTGGTGAGTCACCTAGTGAGGTCGTTGTTAAAGAAGTCTTTGAAGAATCTGGCTATCAAACACGCGCTACTAAAGTACTAGCAGTTTACGACCGAGATAAACAAGGACACCCGCCGTTTCCCTTTTATATCTATAAGCTGTTTTTTCTGTGCGAACTTGTAGGCGGTTCTCCCACATCCAGTATTGAAACTGAAGAAGTCGGTTTCTTTGCTGAAGATGCTTTGCCCGATCTCTCTTTAGGACGCATCACACCAACCCAAATTCAACGCATTTTCCAACACTATCGCCAGCCCGATCTACCTACAGATTTTGATTAAGGGAATAGGGATAGGAGAAAAAGCAGGAGAGTAGATAACTCTTGACTATTGACTGTGGACTAATGACTAATGACTATGTATAAAAATTTAGCGATCGCTCTTTTCAGTTTGACCTTGACGACAGTCATACCAGATGCAGCATTCGGGGAAACTGTCATGCAGAAAGTTGCTCGTACAGGGGTATTAACTGCTGGCACTAGTAGAGATGCAATGCCCTTTGCCTATACTAATGCTCAGGGACAGTTGACTGGTTACTCTGTCGATATGCTATCTGTAATCAAGCAACAGTTAGAAAAAGAATTAGGGAAAAAAATACAACTAAAATTAGTGGCATTAACTCCTGCACAAAGGATTCCCAAAATAGTTAATCAGCAAGTTGATATTGTTTGTGATGCTAGTAGTTTTACCTGGGAACGAGATAAGAAGGTAGATTTTTCTGTCAGCTATGGCGCTACTGGCACCCAATTATTAGTGAAGTCCGGCAGTAATCTTGGTTCCCCTGAATCGCTAATTGGTAAACGCATTGGTGTATTAGCACAAACTACCAATGAGCAAGCAATCAAGCGGGTACAACCCCAAGCTAAACTAGTTTATTTGAAAAGTCGTTCAGAAGGTTATACAGCTTTGCAAGAGGGCAAAATAGATGCTTTCTCATCTGATAGCATTTTGTTAGAAAGCTGGTTGCAAAAGGCCAAAAATCCCGATGATTTTGCGATCGTCCCCGATCGCCCTTATTCACGGGAGGGTATCGCCTGTATGGTTCCTGAGAATAATTCTAAATTTTTGGATGCAGTTAATTACTCTCTGGTGAAGTTTATGCAGGGATTTGTCAATGGTGATACTCGATATGTAACAACTTTTGATCGCTGGTTTGGGGCTAAAGGTGTTGTTTTGCTAAATCGGGATTTGCGCGATTTAATGAAAGAAACAATGCAGTTGTTTATCGAATTTCGGGAAGAAATTCCTCAACAAGAACTTTAACTTTTAGTTGGTAATAGGTGATTGGTAATTGAGAAGAAATTTTCACCAATTACCCATTACCCATTACCGTATTAGCCAATTGTTTGGCTGAATCTACTGGTTGATAAAGCGTATCACGTTGTTGGTAAGGTCTACCTATGGAGGCGATCGCATTTTGCAAGGTTTCAACTTCCATGCACGTACCGCCTACAGCACCAGCCATTGTGGTGATATGTTCTTCCATCAATGTACCGCCTATATCATTACAACCCCAATTTAAGGCTTCTGTCGCCCCAGTTAACCCCAATTTGACCCAACTTGGTTGATGGTTGGGTATCCAATTACCTAAGTAAATTCTTGCGACTGCACCCAGTAATAAAGCATCGGCTAAAACTGGTTGATCGCGCCCGACACGACGGCGTAAAGATTTAGGTGCTTCTTGACCAACGAAAGGTAAGACAATAAACTCGGTAATTCGGGCTGGGTATTTTTGATTGGTGGCTATTTGTTGGAGCGATCGCAATTTTTCTAAATGCCCAATTTGTTGTTCTGGGGTTTCAATATGCCCTGATAATATAGTACTGGTCGTATGTAAGCCTAATTTGTGGGCTGTACTAATAATCTCTAACCAAGTAGCAGTATTAATCTTCTCAGGACAGAGTACGCGCCGCACTTGATCATCTAAAACTTCAGCTGCTGTTCCCGGCAAAGAATTAACGCCAGCGTTTTGTAAAGCAGAGATGACACCAGCATATTCTAGTCCATCCATTCTGGCGATAAACTGCACCTCTTGGGGCGAAAAAGCGTGTAGATGAATTTGGGGATACTCTTGCTTAATTGTTTCTAGCAATTTCAGGTAATAAGGCAAAGATTTACCATCAATCTGGGCTTGTGGGTGCAATCCTCCCTGCATACAGATTTCTGTTGCCCCTCTCTGCACCGCGTCGTGGGATTTTTCCAAAATACCTGCCCAATCTAACCAATAAGCATCAGCATCTCCATCATTTCGCCGAAATGCACAAAAACTACAGTGCTGCTCACAAATGTTAGTAAAGTTAATATTCCGATTAATTACGTAAGTAACAGTATCCCCGGCTTGCTGTTGGCGGAGTTTGTCAGCTGTATGGCGAATAGAGGCGATCGCACCTGAGTCCGTTTGCGTTAGTAAGACTATTCCTTCTTGTGGTGATATATCATCCCCTAACAAGGCACGCTCAAGAATTACATCAACAGTTTTATAATTCACAGTAACTTAAAAATATCTCTACAAAATTTTGTACTTACGAGCCTACAAATACTTACTTTGTCGTTAATCACGCCAAAAAATTATATAACTTTCACACTTTGGCTTAACAAGGTAATTTGCTGCATGGTATTGTAAGTCATATTACTTATAACTACCCATTAGTATATTACCCATTTGGTAAATACTCACCATTCATCCTAAAGTTTTAACTTTCTCTTGTTTAATTTTAGTAGTAATTATTCTGTAATTTTCAATATGAAATTACCAAAAATTAATCTACCTTTACTGATAATTTCATTGGGTATAATTTTTTCATTATACTTACTATCACGAGTGCCTGAGGATATTTATTTTAGTGGCGACGCTGGATTAAAAGCCCTACTAGCAAAGCAGTTTAGTTCTGGGAAGTTCAACTTTGATCTGGATTTATCAGTACCCTCATGGGTACGTAATCTCTGGGATAATGGGCTTTATCCTTTTGAACCACCCTTTAGTTATAAAATATCTAATCGTTACTACATTACTTTCCCCTTTACTTTTCCCTTAATCACAGCGCCTTTCCATGCCCTATTCGGTTATAGAGGTTTTTATATAGTACCCCTATTATCTACATGGATAATCTGGTTTAATTTTTATCGCATTTGCCAATTTTTCCAAATTAGTATACTCACAACTTCTATAGGTCTTACCACACTGATATTTGCTTCTCCACTCACCATGTATAGTGCTATGTATTGGGAACATACACTTGCAGTGAGTTTAGCTTTTGCTGGACTAGTAATTATTTTAAGTAAGGGTGAAGAAGGGTTTACTCAAAAAGATGCCATAGTTAGTGGAATATTGATTGGTTTATCAGTCTGGTTTAGACCGGAGTTTCTTGCCCTAGTGGCAATTTTAATTCCTTTAGTTCTTTCTTCCTATAAAATTAAGCTAGGAAAAATCAGTATTATCAATCAGCATAAAATCTTATTTATTATTAGCTTACTGGCAACGGTTTCCTGCTTTTTCATTATTAATAAATTAATCTATAATCACCCCTTAGGCGCTCATGCACTCCAAGTTGTAGAAGAATTTTCTCTTCAAGAAAGGTTATCAAAAGCTAATAAGATTTTCGGTCGTCTGTGGAAAAATTTCCGAGAATACTTTCCTCTTGTATATTTCACAATTATTTTTACTGGGTTGTCAGTGTTCTATAAATCTATAAAACTGACAGCCGCAATGAAAAAAATTGTTTTGATATCTATCCCCTTCATTTTTTTAGTACCTATACTTCTACCTAGTGATGGTGGTAAACAATGGGGACCTAGATTTTTGTTGATTCTGATTCCGCTACTGAGTCTACTAGCAGTATTTCTTTTAGAGTCTACTTTATCAATTAGACAGTTTGGCATCAAATATATTAGTACTGCCATCTTCGCAGCACTATTTATAATTGGTGTTTACGCAAATACATTTATGGGGATAAATTACAGCTATTTTACTGGAAACACAGAAGCTATAGATATCCTCAATTTTTTGCGCCAGGATGATCACAAAATTGTAGCCGTTGCTCACCAATATATTAGCCAAAGTTTTGAAGCTGCTTTTAAAAATAAACTATTTTTTCTTACAAAGAATTTAGACGACACAAGTAAGCTAGGTTTAGCTTTAAACGAACAAGGATATGATAAGTTTGTTTACCTATGTGCTTCTTATGATCCATGCTTCTCTTCACCGACTATACCTAGTCAAATAAATATTTCTGCGACAGACAAACTTTTACGCGTTCAACTGAAAGAGGTGAAAAAGAACAAAAAGTATATCATCCAAGAAGCTGAGATTGTTCAGGTGCAAGATAATTGAAAATTAATTTGTATCCCTACTAGAGTAATTACACGAACTAAAGTTAAGTAGGGTGGGTCAATATCAATAGTTTCTGAGTATAGTTAGGTTCTATCACTATGATGCAACCTACTAGACTAAAATAATGCAACAAACTGGGATGAAATTAAACACAGATGCACGTAGATATTGACGAAGTCTTCCCGCAGGGTACGCGGATAGCATTTCTGTGACTGCACTATTTTAGATTTGCCATGCCACTATATCTTTGATATTTTTATCTGGAAATCTTTACGTAAGCTTTTTAAGTAAGAAAAGCTTTACTATTATTTTCACTTAATCATCAATACCTATGTGTATCTTCCAAAAGATGCAAAAGGTCTACTCAAGAAGACTACTTAGTTAGCCTAAAGTTAAAAATCTAACTATAATTGACAGTATTTATATTTAAAAGAATATCAAAAACATATTTAACACAAATATTACAGTGGTCTGTAAATATTCTTGGTATCATCAGGACAACACCATATAAGCAAATATATTGATGAATCCTGGGTTCCCAGTTACTAAACTTAATAAACTAGTTTCTCTAGAAACTTTAGCATTAGCAGCGATCGCCATCGCCGTGCTATTACGTATAGTGAACTTAGGTAGCCGAGAATTTTGGTATGACGAAGTGCTATCTCTACTCCTAGCTACAGGCCAGAAAAGTGCATACCAGACTCCCAAAGATATACCAGTAGCCTTGGCTGAATATTTGCCGTTACTCACCTTACCTATTGAATCGGGTTTTGGTGCAGTTATCGCCACCGTCAAAGAATTACTGTTGAGTTTACTGGGAGGAGAACCGCATCCACCATTATTTTATTTGAGTCAGCATTTGTGGTTGCGCCTTTTCGGTAATAGCGAAGCAACCATGCGGAGTTTAAATACATTATTCAGTATTGGGGCGATCGCTAGTGCTTACAGTTTAGGTAAAGTCTTCATTGGACATCGTGGCGGCTTACTGCTGGCAGCATTCCTGGGAATTAACCCCTTTTATTTATTCCACTCGCTGAATGTGCGGATGTATGCGCCTTTAGTTTTGTGGACAACACTCAGTGCTGCTGCACTCTTTCATCTGATTAAAGAATCTCCTAAGTCAAAGGCTAACCACAGCCATCATCAGTTATGGTGGAACATCCTATTTATTGGTTCCATAGCTGCTGGTTTGTTGACCTTTTATTTTTATTTATATTGGGTGATAGCTTTAGCCGTTTTAGTAGTTTATCTGGATAGGCAACATTGGTGGCAACATGGTTTGCGTTTAGGCGCAGGAGTGATGCTAACCATTCCTTGGATGCTGTGGGGGGGTATCAAACAAATCCGCAGTGCAGATTTGCAAAGATTTGGTAGTCTTAAAAATACTGGTTCAGCAATATTAACCCACTTGCAAGACACAACTCAGACCTTAGCGAGTAACTTAGTATTGGGGGACTGGGTAACGAGCTTGCCCACAATTAGTATAGTTATAGTTGGTTGTTTAGCGATCGCTTTCATCATCGCCTCTAGTCTGAAACTCTGGCGACAAGGTGAGCGAAAAGATTTGACTGTAGCTTTAATATTAGGAATTTTGCCCCTTTTAATAGCTTTAGGATTAGATATTGTCACAAAAAAGACTACTTTAAATTTTGGCGGCGGAAGAACCATGATTATTATTCTTCCTGGGTGTTTATTATTATTAACTTTGTGGTTAGAGAAAGCCTTGTCTTCACAATGGCGCACACTAGTAATTTCTAGTTTATTGCTGTTATATCTCACCATTGGTATCAGCGATTTTAGTTTACGACAACGCTCAATTTTTCATTCAGTCGCCGAAATCATCTCCCAACAGCGAGAACAACCAACCCTAATTGCCATGAATTCTAAAGCTTGGGGTCATGTTTTACGCTTAGCATATTACGCTCCTTCAAAAACCCCAGTGATGCTGTTAGCCGAACATCCTGCGGATTTAGCAACTTCACTAGAAAAAGTTTTAAAAAATGAAACCCAAAAATATCCCCGGATTCTTTGGTTGGAAAGTGCAAATCCTGTATGGTCGAAATTAAAAACATCAGCACAAATAGAAACCGAACATCAGAAGATGCAGGAAATTTTATCAAAGCAGTTTCAACTAACAAAAACTCAAAATCTCACGGGTACAATGGACTTAGATAGTTTTACCCTTAAAGTCTACAATCGTTCTACCAATAGTTGAAATTTACAGAATATAATCATCAAAGACTGAATCAGAAATTTAAATTGTGTGGTTAACATATTTCTCAATGGCATTGATGGAATTATTGTCATATTCTCATCAAAATACATCAAAGCCATCGGGAAATTTTTCTTATTTAACCATTTATGTTTGTTGACTGTTAATAGATTTGAAAGCCTTTTATTTTCAGGGCTTTATTGAATATCAATTATCGATGAAGATGCGCTTAATTATTTGATAACTAGCGAATTATCATAAGGAAATCTCTGCTTACCTTGGCGCTAACCACCCTGCGGTAAGCCGAAGCGTCCACAGTGTTACTATGCCTTACAAAGGCTAAAATTTGGCGCAGTTTGACAAAGAAACGGTATGAACTTTATATCTTAATCAAACTTGAATTTACATTATCTTGAAGTTTTAGATCGTATCTCATCAGTACATTCAGTAGTATTAATAATTTCAATTTAATCAAGACTTCAAAATTAGCTCTCAAGTCTAAAAAGCTTGTAAACCTTCCAGAATTATATTAGTCATATTCACTGAATTACCGCATACTGAAGTAGTCATAGTAAAACTATGGTTGTTTAACTCTATTCACCACAAACCAATACTTGAATTACGTAAATTTACTTATTCCTATTACCTATAGTAATCCGTTCTACTTTTTGTTGGCTTTGGTGCCAGCCTGCCCCATCAAGGAGAATAGGCTCATCCAAAAGCAATTGATTAATGACAACTAACCATTAACACTGACCGTACATATCAGTTCTATTTTTCACACCTCATTTAAATTTATGAAAATCAACATCGCCAACGAATTATTAACTGTCCCAACTGGCCTTTTACAAGTTTCTGATGTGCCACCTAATAGTGTCGGTACTGGTCATAGAGATATATTTTTTTCTTTAATAATCCCTACCTATAAAGAACGGGACAATATTGAAAATGTTGTCAAAATCTTGAGTCAAACTCTAGATGAATTTATCCCAGGAGATTACGAATTAATTGTTGTGGATGATGATAGTCCAGATATGACTTGGGAAGTTGCCCATTCTTTGACTGAAGAGTATCCCCAACTGCGGGTGATGCGACGACAACAGGAACGAGGACTATCTTCCGCAGTTGTTCGTGGTTGGCAGGTGGCGAGAGGAAGTGTTTTAGGGGTAATTGACGGAGATTTACAGCATCCACCAGAAGTATTAACACAACTGTTGACGAAAATTACCCAGGGAGCAGATTTGGCATTAGCTAGCCGTCACGTAGATGGTGGCGGTGTCAGTAGTTGGAGTGTAGTCAGACGTTTCTTATCTCGTGGCGCTCAAGTTTTGGGGTTGATGCTGTTACCGGGAGTATTGGGAAGAGTTTCTGACCCTATGAGTGGCTATTTTATGGTGCGTCGCAGCAGCGTAGCCGGGGCAACACTCAACCCAGTGGGATATAAAATTCTGTTAGAGGTCATTGGCCGGGGTAATGTTAAAAATATTGCTGAGGTTGGTTATGTGTTCTGCGAACGCCAGCAAGGTGAAAGTAAAGTCACATGGAAGCAATACATAGACTATATTCACCATTTAGTCCGGTTGCGTTTATCTACTGGGCGTGTAGGTCGAGTCCAGAAAAAAATGAATTTCCCCATAGATCGATTTCTCCGCTTTGCCTTGGTGGGACTGAGTGGAGTGTTTGTAGATATGGTACTGCTTTATTTACTCAGTGACCCCTCAACCTTGGCTTTGCCTCTGACTCGCAGCAAAATTATTGCTGGTGAAATCGCCATCTTCAATAACTTTTTGTGGAATGATGCTTGGACGTTCGCTGATGTGACCATGAAACAGCAGGAATGGCATCAACGCCTGAAGCGATTTGCTAAATTTAACGTTATTTGTTTGGCGGGATTGGTGCTGAATGTATTGGTGTTGAATTTAGTGTTTAATTTCCTTATTCCTAACCGCTACATTGCTAACCTAGTAGCGATCGCCGTTGCTACTATTTGGAACTTCTGGGTTAACCTCAAACTTAGCTGGCGAGTCACTGACGTAAAATAGTCAGCGAACTTAAATTGGCGTGTGCGGTCTAATATATACAAATTGACTTGTTCTGCCACTTGGCTTTTCACAAGGAATAGATTGGTTTGTATAATTGGCACTCTCAAGTTTCGACTCGCTGGTTTCATCCTTTACTTTTACTAACCTGGTTTATCATCGGTCTGGGCTTACGTTTTACCAACTTGACCGCCAAGCCTCCTTGGACTGATGAATTTGCTACTTTAGTGTTTAGCTTGGGGAATAGTTTTTTACCAGTACCCCTGGATCAGGCGATCGCACCTGATATTCTCTT
Organism: Anabaena sp. CCY 9910; assembly: GCF_963920875.1. Lineage (NCBI taxonomy): Bacteria > Bacillati > Cyanobacteriota > Cyanophyceae > Nostocales > Nostocaceae > Anabaena > Anabaena sp. CCY 9910. The sequence continues at coordinate 45,624 of NZ_CAWUDJ010000034.1, forward strand.
ACAACCCCTACGACCAAACCCAGGCTACGGAATTGGGGACGTAATTCACAACTTAATCACAGAAGACAACCATCCACCACTATATTTTGTCCTGGTGCATCTGTGGATGAAGTTGTTTCCCAATCAAGGAGAATTAGTCTCCCTATTGGCGGCGCGTTCATTTCCCGCTTTACTAGGGGCAGTCTCCATTCCCCTTACGTATGTCTTAGGTAGGTTAGCTTTCCGTTCTTCATTGGTAGGACAGTTAGCGGCTGGAATGATGGCAGTGTCACCATACGGAGTGTATTTAGGACAGGAAGCACGCCATTACACCTTAGCTATGATCTGGGTGATTGCATCCCTTTCCTGCTTAGTAATTGCCACACGCCACATTCAAAACCGCACATTATTACCCTTATGGTTAATCATCTTGTGGGTGGGAATTAATGCTTTGGGAATTGCCACCCATTACTTCTTCACTCTGACTCTTTGTGCAGAAGCCTTGGTATTAATATTTTTAGCCTGGCAACAATCTACACAAAGCAAAACTTTAGTATTTTTCTCACCCCTTTGGTGGCGCATCTATGCTGTGGCGGCTGGTACGGCTGTAGCTGGTTTAGTTTGGCTACCCAGTATTTTAGAAAATCGCTATCGCAGTAGTTTAACGGCATGGATTCAAGTTGGTGGCATCGGCTTACACCTAATCAACCCGATTTTTCAAGCTTTCGCTGCATGGGTGACAATGATTATGTTGCTCCCAATCGAGTCATCACAGCTAGCAGTAGTGATTGCTTCCGGCTTGGTAATGCTAATTTTTGCTATTTGGGCCACACCGATTTTAGTGCGTGGGTTTAAATTCCAACTACAACAACCCCAAACCAGCTTGGCGACGCAAGTATTTACTGGGGTAGTTTTAGGAGCGATCGCTTTATTCTTTATATTGACTTATATTTTTGGTGTTGATATTACACGGGGCGCTCGTTACAACTTTGTCTATTTTCCCGCCGTCATTATCCTGGTTGGTGCTAGCCTAGCCGTCTGTTGGCGAACTAGCAAAAAAGCTGTGATGATCATCTGGTTGATGGGATTCGTCAGTGCTGTCACAGTTATTTGTAATTTGGGTTATCAAAAATACTACCGCCCTGATTTGTTAGTTCAAGTCATTCAACAAAATTCTCAGGTTCCAGTTCTCATTGCCACAACCCATAAAACCCTAGTCCAAACTGGCGAAATGATGGGGATAGCCAGGGAATTAAAATTATCTACTTCACAAACTTCTACTCAGTTTCTCCTAGCTCATCAAGAAACAGACCCCAACACTTCCACTGTTTCCCTAGAAAATACACTGAAACAACTACCACGACCTTTTGATCTGTGGCTCGTCAACTTTCACGCGCCAATAGCAGCAGAAGTCGAACAATGTCCGGCTGACAGCAAACCGTTAACCGCCGTAGACGGCTATGAATACAAAATTTATCACTGTCGTTAGTAAAGGGTAAGGAGTGGGGAATAAAAACATTTTCTTTCCCCTATACCCTTACACCCTTACATCCCTAATTCTGTTGGAGTAACTAGGCGATCGCAGCTGATAATGAATGGGTAACCGCTTGCTTCAAGAAATCCGCCTTATCGGTACGTTCCCAGGGTAAATCTAGGTCGTTCCGTCCCAAGTGACCGTAAGCCGCGACGTCCTGATAAAAACGTCCGCCTCGTTCGCTTGGTAAGTTGCGTAAGTTGAAACTGTGGATAATCCCTGCTGGACGTAGTTCAAAGTTATCTTTAACTAGTCCCAACAAAATTTCATCATCTACCTTGCCAGTCCCAAAGGTATCGAGAAAAATACTCACCGGTCGCGCTACACCAATGGCATAGCTCAACTGGACTTCACATTTTTCTGCCAACCCAGCAGCTACAATATTTTTAGCTACATAACGAGCCGCATAAGCCGCAGAACGGTCTACCTTTGTGGGGTCTTTGCCAGAGAAAGCGCCGCCACCATGTCGGGAATAACCACCATAGGTATCGACAATAATTTTCCGTCCTGTCAAACCAGAGTCGCCTTGCGGCCCACCAATGACAAACTTGCCAGTGGGGTTAACTAAAAAGCGTGTCTCTTGATCTGGTTTAACTTCCAGGTCACCAAACACTGGTTCAACTACAGCAGTCCACAGGTCTTGTTTGATTTTGGCTTGTACTGCCGCTTCATCAGTAATATCCCCAATGGTGGCTGTATGCTGGGTGGAAATCAGCACCGTATCAATGCCAACTGGGCGGCCATCTTCGTAAACGACGGTAACTTGAGTTTTACCGTCAGGACGTAAATAGGACAATTCCCCAGTCTTACGGACTGCTGCTAGTCGGCGAGCAATCCGGTGAGCCAAGCAAATAGGCAAAGGCATCAATTCTGGAGTTTCGTTACAAGCAAAACCGAACATGATACCTTGATCACCAGCGCCGATTTTATCGAACAGTTCTTCACTATCCTGTTCGCGGGTTTCTTGAGCAGTGTTTACACCTTGAGCAATATCTGGTGATTGTTCATCTAAAGCCACAATTACACTAGTGCTGTTAGCAGAAAAGCCATTATCAGCATTGGTGTAGCCAATTTCCGCAATTTTTTGGCGGGCAATATTGGCATAATTAACGTTAGCCTTAGTGGTGATTTCACCGGTGATTAACACCAAGCCAGTATTTACCACAACCTCAGCTGCCACCCGACTAGTAGGGTCTTGTGTCAGCAAAGTGTCTAAAATCGTATCAGAAATTTGATCGCAGATTTTATCTGGATGGCCTTCGGTGACTGACTCGGAGGTAAATAAATAACGTCGAGACAATTCGTATTCCTCCTAATGATAGTATTTTCACTGACTAAGCATTTGAGATATTTAGTCAAGCTACTAATTACTGAAATCATAACAATCTTGACACATCCAGCAGGGAGTATCTTGTTTTTTCGGGTAAAGTTACCCTATCTTTAAGTATTTATATTAGACAATTTTAATTTACCGAAATTATCAATAGGTTGAATATGTTTTCGTAGATACAAAAAAGGGGTACTCGTAAGTACCCCAGAAGTTTTGACACAAAAACTGCTGTATTAAACCTGAACTGCTAGTTTGGCTTCCTTTGCTGTCAAGCGCTCGTAAGCAGCACGCATTTTCAAACCTGTTAATACTTGGAAAAAACCAGTTCCGTTGTTAGAACCGGGATATTCACGGTGTTGGAGCAACAGCTGAGTCAACTCACCTTGATACTTAGTAGATGTATTGCTGAGGTGGGTTTCGATGTAGATTACTTCTTCGAGGTTGTCAAATTGACCATCTACCTCTAGAACTGAGACATAGCGACCGTAGTAAACATCGGAACCGTAGTATAACTGCATTCCGGGGTAAGAACAGGTAAGCTTACGTCCGCAAGGAGTCCAGTTAATTGTTGAACCTTCATCAAACAAGTAAGCGGGTTCAAAACCTTCTTTTCCTTCCCGTTGTAGCATCCGCACCCGCAGGACTTTACGATCTGTATCATCCTTGATCAAGTTGGTGGGCAATACTTGTAGCACCACATCGGCGAATTCTCTTTGAGGTTCGATATATTTTTGGAAATCTGGCTTACGAGAATTGATAGCCGCTAGAACGTCTTCGTAGCGATGACCTCTTTCTGCCATATCACGCTGGATTTTCCAAGCAATCTTGACTTCATCGCTGATGTCAAAGTATACGCTGAAATCGAGGAGCGATCGCACCCGTTCATCATATAAAGGGTGTAGACCCTCAACCACTACAATGTGATTTGGTTTTACTATTTCAGGTGGATCGATTAGGCCGGTTTCGTGGTTATAAATCGGCTTATTAATCGTTTGCCCTTCTTTGAGCGCTTTGATTTGCTCATACATCAGGTCAAAATTGTTGGCCCTGGGGTCGAGTGCGGTGATTCCAGTTTCTTTACGTTGTTTACGATCCAAAGAATGGTAGTCATCTAAACAGATGACTGTCATAAACTCTTCACCAAATAAATCTATCAGACGACGCAAAAACGTAGATTTACCGCACCCGGAGTCTCCGGCTACTCCAATCAGTACCACGCGTTCCGGCTTAGTTGTCATAAATCTCCTCAGATACTAAAGATGTGTCAATCAATAATTTTTCACACAGCAGAATGTGAAGCCAGGAGTTTACCCCATAGGTTTGTCCTGCGTTCTTGCTACTTAACAGCATTAAGTAATCATCCAGATAGGCCTACAACCGAAATTAACGACTGCAATCCTCTGAATATCCTTGATTTATAGCTGGTAAGTATTTAATCCTAGTGGTATAGCTGATTTTAACAGAATGGGGTATCCCATACAAGATTGATTGTCAAGAGAATCTACCGACTGAACAAACATACCAATGATGTAATTGTGGTTTCTAAAATTCCACTAATCACTACTCGTAATCTGTGTAGCAAACTCGTCTATTATTTTGTAAGTTTATATCATTCAGTCTATAAGGTATAAATTTTTTTTGCAGTGAATTTGGGAAGATTTTCGCTAACTTTTTATTTATACCCTCGTCCTAGCTAAAAATATTCTCGGCTGAATCTATCTCCAGAGCGAACCAGCAAGTTGTACAAAAAAGTTATGGGGATCATCTGATACAGATATATAGCCCTGAATTTAAGCATGATCCCAAGGTGCTGATATAGGTTGACAGATGTTTCACATCAAGTAAAACTTATGTTATGTATCTGACTGGGAAAGAGTCTGAGTGCTGGGTGCTGTAAAGCCCTGTGGGCCTAGTTGTGCTTAGAGCGGTAGCAAGGCGTGTAGTCGGTGCTGAGTGCTAAGTAAAAGGCACAGGTTTCTCATCTCTAGTTTATGTTCGCTTTTTCATCTGTCCTGGTGTACACAGTTCATAGTGGCTGCTAATAACAAGTCTTCCCAAGAGGATTCATGTTTGCTAATTGCACTTGAATACAAGACTCAGAACTCAGGACTCAAGACTAATTGCTCTTTCAAGGCAGGCGTATAACTTCACGAAAAAAAAGATTAAATTGATTCATTATTAACATTCTCCACGAGACTTATCCTCTAAGTTAGAAGGTGAACAGGTGTGTTTATTACTATGCCTGCACGTCTTGAGGAGAGTGTAACAACCAAGGCATTGATTGATAATGCTACTTTCTCAGAGTGCTAGTTTTAGTAACGAAAAATCCGATAAACTAAAGCTGGCTTGTGAAGAGAAAAGCTTTTTTGAGAAACGGTTAAGTTAAAGATCGGAGTGGTAGAAGGAATGTCTAATCAAGGTGCTTTTGAGGGTGCTGCCAACGTAGAATCAGGTAGCCGCGTCTTCGTTTACGAAGTGGTGGGTATGCGTCAGAACGAAGAAACAGATCAAACGAACTACCCAATTCGTAAAAGTGGCAGTGTGTTCATCAGAGTGCCTTACAACCGCATGAATCAAGAAATGCAGCGTATCACTCGACTAGGCGGCAAGATTGTTAGCATTCAAACGGTAAGCGCACTACAACAACTCAATGGTAAAACTACCATTGCAACAGTAACAGATGCGTCTAGTGAGACTGCTAAGTCTGAGGGGAATGGTAAAGCCACACCTGTAAAAACTGATAGTGGAGCTAAAGGCTTCGCTAAACCACCAGCTGAAGAACAGCTTAAGAAAAAAGACAACAAAGGCAACACCATGACTCAAGCGAAAGCCAAACACGCTGATGTTCCTGTTAATCTTTACCGTCCCAATGCTCCATTTATTGGTAAGGTAATCTCTAATGAACCACTGGTAAAAGAAGGTGGGATCGGTATTGTTCAGCACATTAAATTTGATCTAACTGGTGGTAACTTAAAGTACATCGAAGGCCAAAGTATTGGTATCATTCCGCCAGGTGTGGACAAGAACGGCAAGCCGGAAAAATTGAGACTCTACTCCATTGCCTCGACCCGGCACGGCGATGATGTTGATGATAAAACGATCTCACTTTGTGTCCGTCAATTAGAGTACAAACATCCAGAAACCGGCGAAACAGTTTACGGTGTTTGTTCTACTTACCTGACCCACATCGAACCAGGTTCAGAAGTGAAAATCACTGGGCCTGTGGGTAAAGAAATGCTGTTACCAGATGATCCTGAAGCTAATGTCATCATGTTGGCAACAGGTACTGGTATTGCGCCCATGCGGACTTACCTATGGCGGATGTTCAAGGATGCAGAAAGAGCAGCTAACCCAGAATACCAATTCAAAGGATTCTCTTGGTTAGTCTTTGGTGTTCCTACAACTCCCAACATTCTTTATAAAGAAGAACTGGAAGAAATCCAACAGAAATATCCCGATAACTTCCGCCTAACTTACGCTATCAGCCGGGAACAAAAGAATCCCCAAGGTGGCAGAATGTACATCCAAGACCGTGTAGCAGAACACGCTGATGAACTGTGGCAATTAATCAAGAATGAAAAAACCCACACCTACATCTGTGGTTTGCGCGGTATGGAAGAGGGCATTGATGCTGCTTTAAGTGCTGCTGCTGCGAAAGAAGGTGTTACCTGGAGTGATTACCAAAAAGACCTCAAGAAAGCTGGTCGCTGGCACGTAGAAACATACTAAGTTGGTTATTTGTCATTAGTCGGTTGTCATTCGCAAAATACAAACAACTGACCACTGACAACGAACAACTAACAAAATTGATGAATTTGTAGGGTGGGCAGTGCCGACCCTACAATTGTTTTGTATATAAATAGCTGGGAAATGATATCTCAGGACTCAGCAGTTAAAACTAAATTTGGTACAAAGTTTGTGGGTGTAAAGCTGGGAATCTTAGGATTAGGTACGGTAGGAACAGGGACAGTGCAACTGCTACAAGATGCAGTTGGTCGTCACCCTTTACTGCAAGAAATAGAAATATATCGGGTGGGAGTACGATCGCCTAATAAATCCCGCGATGTACAATTACAGCCGGAAGTTATAACCACAGATTTAGAGTCAATCGTCAATGACCCGGCAGTAGATATTGTTGTTGAGGTCATGGGAGGATTAGAACCGGCGCGATCGCTCATTCTCCAAGCCATAAATAATGGTAAGCACGTAGTCACGGCTAATAAAGCAGCGATCGCTCGTTTCGGGGCAGAAATTTTTACTGCTGCTAATCAAGCCGGAGTCTACGTGATGTTGGAAGCCGCCGTTGGTGGTGGTATTCCCGTAATTCAACCATTAAAGCAGGCTTTAAGTGTCAACAGGCTGCATACTGTTACAGGCATTGTTAACGGTACCACTAATTACATCCTGACTCGGATGCAAACAGAGGGTAGCGACTTCGGTGATGTGTTAGCTGATGCTCAACGTTTGGGTTATGCGGAGGCTGACCCTACGGCAGATGTAGACGGCTTAGATGCAGGGGATAAAATTGCTATTCTGGCATCACTAGCTTTTGATGGGCGAATTAACTTAGAGGATGTCTATTGTGAGGGGATTCGCCAAGTTAGTAAGACAGATATCGCCTATGCCGAAAAATTGGGATTTGTGATTAAATTACTGGCGATCGCTAAAAATCAGGCTCAAGATGCCACTAAACTGTCGGTAAGGGTTCACCCTACCTTCGTACCCAAAACACATCCCCTAGCCAGTATTAACGGCGTATATAACGCCATTCTCGTAGAAGGAGAACCCATAGGTCAGGTGATGTTTTTTGGCCCTGGTGCAGGTGCAGGTGCAACCGCCAGCGCCGTCACCTCAGATATATTAAGTTTGGTTGCAGCCCTCAAGAGTAATACAACAGCCCCTAATCCCCTATTAACCTGTAGACACGAAGAATATAGCCAAGTTGCTCCCATCAGCGACCTTATAACCAGATTTTATGCCCGATTCCTCACCAAAGACCAGGCTGGTGTAATTGGTCAATTGGGTACTTGCTTTGGAAATCATGGCGTAAGTATAGAATCGATTGTGCAAACTGGCTTTCAAGGAGAACTAGTAGAGATAGTAGTTGTGACTCACGATGTCAGGGAAGGTGAATTTCGCCAAGCCTTAGCAGAAATTCAAAATTTACCAGCTATTGACAGTATTCCTAGCATATTGCGGGTGTTGTAGTAAGTGGGATGGGCATTGACAACTGACACCAATTCTCTATGAAGTTGCACCAAATAAATGATGTAGAGACGTTGTATGCAACATCTCTACAGCCCAGAATAAAGCACATCTTCATGAAGAAACGGTACGACACACACAGCGCAGTAAAAAAATGACCAAGCATAGTTTGCTTGGTCATTTCTCTTATAAAACTGGTCTTGGGCTTTGGTTAGTCAAAAATTAGACTATGAATCCTCTTGACCAACTACTTGGGATTTGAGAGTGGTAATTTCATGAGTTAGCTCCTGTCTGGTCGAAGCTTTCAATAAGTAGCGGTAGACAAACCAAGCAGAGTAACCGATACCAATCAATTCAAACGTTGGTGCTACTAAAGGAATATCATTCAAAGAATCTAAAACTGCTAACAGTACCTTAACTGCGACAATTGATGCCACAATTAAACCCACACTGACTAAGGGTTGTTTGTATTGATTAAAAAAGTTTCCTACGTAATCGGGAAGAGTCGCTAAAAAATCAGAAACTTGTTCTCCATATTTGCGCCATTCCTCTTGAGACTGTACAGGAGGCTGGAGTTTAGTAATAGTTCCTGTTTGGCTGTTGATTTCTGGCACTGTTGCCTCTTTTGACTGGGTTTGGGCGAATTCCGGTTCTTGCATTTTCACTTCCGTAAATTTGACAGTTGAGGTTCTCTATTAGGACAATGACAACCGAAAGGCTGTTGATTAGGCAATGCACAAGTGCATCAGACTGAGTTGGGGAACAGGGTTTGGTATCCTATTAACCATACTTGTCCCATAACATCTACTGCATCAACTACAAGGTAGACGGTCAGTAGGAAGATAGAAGTCAGAAAAATGCGGAATGTAATACAATCAGCACCTTTCTAAATTCTGTTTTCGTGGATCAACTGCAATCTTCAGGTTGTTATTATCCCAAACTGTGTCAGTTGCTCATAATCGTACTCATTTAAGTGCCAATTATGCAAAAATCACTCTACCTCTCATTTATATAAGCATAAACGCCAATTTTATCTGAATATTAAAGCTATCTTAAGCCGTGATGGTCTACGATTAACCATCGATCATCGCCAATTAGCCTATGGGCTCTCAACACTGATATTGAACAGAAATTCTTATAGGTTGAAATCAACTATAGGAATAGTATTTGATTTCTGAAATATACGTAGGGGAGCCACTGCGTTGGACGAAGAAAAGTCTAAGCGGAGGTTTCCTGGCAGTCACGTGAGTGGCCTTGGGCAATGCCCACCCTACAGATACTTAGATATTTTCAATAATCAAGCCGGATGCCGAGAGACATTGAGATTTTCTTATGGTAATACCGTTTCTTGATGTAGCTTGTCTGGCGTAGCCATAGATGTACTTTGTTCTGTACTGTAGAGACGTTGCATGCAAAGTCTCTACATCATTTATTTGGCGCAACTTCATAGAGAATTGGTATGATACGTCAAATATTAAATATTGTCTGAGAAGTAGCGGTCAATTACGTCAATAATCGGCATACTGAAATAGGGAGAGTAAACTAAATCAGTGAACAGCAAACAGTTATTAACATTCTCTTGCATTGATAACTCGTAACTTATTACTGTTAGAACAACTCTCGGCTTTTTCAGGTATGAAGGTTATAAGGCAAGAATGAGACGTAAATCTACTGGTAGATCAACTACTACATCTAAATCTCCTGGTTTCCAACCCTCCATATTTAACTTTGCCACCATTGCTATTTTGGGGGGAGTTCTTGTATTAGGAATTGGAATTGGTATTGCTTTTAGCTCTACAACCACCTTATCTTCATCAAATGTTGCCTCTCGTGAATTTATCGACACGAAAGCACCAAATCCAGAGATTTGTGTCCAGTACGGGGCAAGTGCAATGGTGATGGACGCTCGATTATTTGTGACCCTCAACCCATTTAATGTCTATGTTGCCCAACCTAGTATGCGGCCTGGATGTGTTCTGCGGCAAAATAACTGGGCGCTTTTGGAGCAACGTAAACTTGTCACATCTGATCAAGTTAGAGAATGTAAAAATCGTCTCAACACCTTTGGCTTTACAGGTAATTTAGACAGCGAAAAACCTGATATTAGGTGTATTTATCAAAATGAGTCTGCCCAAAACTTCTTTATGTCTCAACCGGGAGCCGTCGCACCATCTCAAGAAACAGAAAGATTTTAATGAGTTAGAACTGGTAATGGGTAATGGGTAAAAGTCTTTTCTTAATTAGCGATTATTTTCTTATCGTTCGGAATTTTCTGTGGGATGCTATGCGGACGGCGTGAGCGCTCAGTTGAAAGCTGACGATGATGGCGAAAGCCCATTACCAAACTTCAAGACTAAAACACCTATACTTTAAATAGTTAGGTAAATATAAATTATACAATCCTAAGTATAAGTAATATAAAACTATAGGAGTACAATTCGATTTGTGAATTATACATAAGGAAGCCACTGTATTGGATTGGTTTCTTGACTGGAAGTGGTGTTGGGCAATACCCAACCCGTAGATACTTAAATTTGTTTAATCATCAAATCAGATTTCTATATCAATCACTTATCTAGCAAAAATATTATGCCAAATCGTCGTTATCCTTCTCCATACTGGCGCTATCTCAGAGCTAGGTTATTAAATTTGGGCAAACCTAGTTTTTGGGGAACAGCAATTTTCTTATGTGTCGTAGGGCTAGTTCTTCAGCAATACTGGGCTAACCCCGATGTATCAACTAATAATCCAGCAACTCAGAACCCTGTTACAAATGCTAATGACCCCTCTCTTTCCGAGGAAGATAAAGCTATTGCAGCAGATATTGATAATTTGCAGTCTTTGTTTGCTGAAACTGAGCCAATCATTACACCAACAAAGATAGCTAAATCGCAGGAGAATAAAAATAAAACTCCGTTACCTAATACAGCCAACAAAACACAGACTATTGACAGCTCTAAAGCAAATTCAGGTGCCAATTTAGTTAACGGTCAATTGCCTACATCTGTTGGAAAAAGTATTTTTATATCAGAAGCAGAAAACTTATTGCGGTTTGGTGCGACAGATAATAATCAGTTGTTGGGATATAAGATGGGGAATGGTTCCACTGCACCTATAAGAGAAACTGCTAATTCTTCTATACTCAGTCCAGGGTTAGTTAATCAAATTAACGGTAGGCAAAACATTGACTCAAGTACTGTATTACCAACAGGAATGAGCCAATCGTCTAATCAGACAATGTCTAGTCTAAATAATAACCCTTCAGCCATCATCAACCCTACAAGCGTAACTTCCTATGGTGGAGTGACGCAGTCTTTTCCCAGCAGCACTCAACCTAGTCAAGGGTTTTCACCTAGCACGGGTTTAAATGCTGGCTCCAATTATACACAGCCAGGTGCTTACAATAACTTAAATAACGGTCAGTCTGTTCCACTAAACACGAGGTTAAATTCGGGAACGGGTTACATTCAGCCACTTCCTTACAATAACTTGAATAACAATCAGCCGATCGCACCCAATACAGGAGTCAGTTCGGGAACAGGTTATACTCAGCCAACTTTACCGAATCCTGCCAATAATTTGAATTATCTCCAAAATTTACCAAACCAAAATCAATCGACGTCAACCGTCCTGACTGGAACATCACCGATTATTGGCCCCTACTCTGTGCGAAATCCTCGCGCTAACGTTAACACAACTACAAATTCAGTAATTCCTGGTAATTACGGCAATTCACAACTACCCCAATCTAATTTTCCCAATAATGGCTTGCCTCACGGGCAGAATATCAACGGGATGCAAAATAATGGTTACTCTTATCCTTAAAACAAGGTAAATTCTAGGTTTATGTTTAACTAAACCTGCTGAGAGTGATTAATTACCAGATCAGACCTTATCACCAGATACCGATAGTGGAATGTGGTGAACCACTAGTAGAGATTCCTTTGGAATTGTTTGCGTGGGAATCTCCCCATCCTTATGCAAGATTAGGGGCTGCTTACGGAGAATATTCACCTTATTTTTTGCGTCAGAGTGTTGTTAACCGTCTAATAAAAGCTCAACATTATTTAGAGTCGCCGCGTCCTTACTGGCGCATCCAGATTTTTGATGCCTATCGTCCAGTAGCTGTGCAGCAGTTTATGGTAGATTACAGCTTTGCTCTGGCAGTCAAGGAACGGGGGTTAATTGAGGCTGAATTAACGCCGCATCAACGCCAAGAAATTTGGCAAGCGGTTTATGAAATTTGGGCTGTACCGAGTTTGGATGAAAAAACACCGCCTCCCCATAGTACGGGTGCAGCAGTGGACGTGACTTTGGTAGACGATAGCGGACAGGTTGTAAACATGGGTTCACCGATTGATGAAATGTCAGAGCGATCGCATCCAGATTACTATGCCAATAATGAACAACCAGCAGCGCAGGAATATCACGCTCATCGTCAATTGTTGTGTGATGTGATGTTAAAAGCTGGTTTCCAACGCAATCCGAAGGAGTGGTGGCATTTTTGTTACGGTGATCAAATGTGGGCTTGGTTGAGTAATCAGCCTACAGCCCTTTATGGACGCGTGTCATAGTGCTGAGTGCTGAGTTTAAGCGTCTTCGGGATTGAGTTGCCTTAGTTCGTCGGTGGTATATGTGCCGATGGGACTCCATAGTAGATAGGGAATCAGTAATACAGTTGCTAGTCCAGAAATGGGAAGTACGGCGATCGCCAACACAATACCTGCGATGAAACCGCTTAAGCCAATAATTTCTCCTGTTTTGAGACTGCGAAATCTCAACATTAAAGGTATGTAAGTTACGGTGATGATTTCTACTAAAAGGTATAAACCCATTAGTAGCCAAGTGATGATACCGCCTGGATCGTGTTCCCAAACAACATAGGCGGAAGCCGCACCACAAATAAAAATTACAGTCCAAATCAAGGGGATAAATTGCTCAAAAACTAGCCATCGGGGGCGACTTAATTGAGCAAACCATTTAACATCGCGGGGCGTAATAAAGAAACTCCCAACTGCGACTAAGAAAGTTACAGCCCCAATCACTAACCAAGAGGGAATCATACTTTTTCCTATCCCTACGCTTTTGTCCAGTCATATACTGACAGTTTGACAATCGCGGATAGGGGATTAATCAGTCGTTAGTAAGAAGATTAAGCATCTTGAGGATTGAGATGAGCCATTTGCCAAGTAGTGTAAGTACCGATGGGACTCCACAGCAAATAAGGAACTAGTAATAATGCTGCCCAACCAGAAATATTTAAGACGACCAGCGTTAAAATTATGCTGACAACTAAACCTGTACCTCCGACAATTGTACCCACCCGAAGACTGCGGAGCTTAGACATCACAGGTGTATATGCAATAGTTACAATTTCTAATAGCAGATATAAACCCATGATGAGCCACGTTGTATTGGTTCCTGGGTTTTTCTCCCACACAATATAAGCAGACCAAGCACCACAGATAAAAATTACAGTCCAGATTACTGGGATTGCTGCTTCAAATGTTAGCCATCTGGGTCTTTGCAGGCGGTTGAACCACTTGCGATCGCTCGGTGTCATTACATTAGCAGCCAAGGCTACCAAAATAGCCACACCACCAATCACCATCCAAGATTTAATCATGCCCCTTATTCCTTAGCAAATGCTATGTATCGCTTAAATATGCCTTATTCTGCCTATATTTTGGCAATTAGAACCCCAATTACTCATCAATCCTAAGTTTGAGATAGACAACTTTATGTCTCCAGGCTGGAGGGGGGTTCTGTCTGTGGGTGGGGGTATGTATACAAGAGGAGAAATATCGTGGTGGTTGGGGGATGAGCCAAGGAAATTGATATGGAAGCGGAATCAGAAATGCGATCGCCGACGGTGGGCGGAAGGTCATCGTCTACTGTAAGTGGAATGCCATCTGTAGCACCAACACTATACGGAATTGCCAATACAATTCGGCTCACAGGCTGGATTATCCTTTGGGTACAATTGGGGCTGGCTGTGGTAACTGGTTTAGTTTTACTATTTGCCTCCACTGGTCGCGGCTTTACCGATCAACCGAATGCAGGTTTAGGAATTGGGATATTTTGGGCTGTTTGTGGTCTTATAGCCTTGTTATTTAGCGTTTATTGGGATTTTCGTTACACCCGCATCGGGAAGCATTTAGCAAATCCTAATCCAGCTTTGCATCCAAGTAAGGCAGATACCAGCGCGGCTATTAGGCTAGGAATAATAGTAAGTTTAGCGGGAATACTACTAACCCTTGTAGGTGCTGGTGCAACCTTGGGTGTACTCATCGCAAAATCGATTTCTCAACCGCCGGGAGTTGCCATTACTGACCCCAACAAAATTATCAGGGCGCTGGATGTGTTTGTCATGGTAGCAAATATCAATGGTATTGCTGCCCATTTTGTCGGGGCGATCGCTTCAATTTGGTTACTTGAGCGAGTACATCAACACTAATTGGGAATGGGAGAGCAGCAAAGTAGTTCACTTTGTATCTCTAGAAAGATGCCAAAAATCTCACTCATTGTCAGTCTATACTTAGGAGTTAATGATCAATGACAAATGCCCCACGTCTTACTGGTAGATGATGAAGTAGCCCTATGTGAAAGTCTCGCTTATACCCTACAAAAAGAGGGCTATACAGTGACGACCGTCGCAGATGGACAGAGTGCAATTAAACAATTCCATAAACAAGTACCGGATGTAATTTTGCTGGACTTGATGCTACCAGAAGTAAGCGGAATGGAAGTTTGTTGGCGCATTCGGGCATTTTCCGACGTGCCAATAGTAATGTTGACAGCTAAAGATCAAGACATAGATAAAATTTGGGGTTTGGAAGCGGGAGCAGATGATTACGTCACCAAGCCATTCAATACCCGTGAGCTTTTGGCACGCATTAAAGCCGTGTTACGTCGTCGCGCTGGAGAGCAGCCAGCATGAAAGGCTGGCGGCCTGCTATTAAATTAAATACCATTCATTCCAAGTTGTTAGCTACTTATCTGCTGCTGATAGTCTTGGGGACTTCCTGTATGGCCAGCTATATTCTCTGGTCTTTCCATGTTTACTTTATGCGATCGCGACAAAGCGACTTAGAGAACTGGACAAATGCTTTGAGCGAGAGTGTAGCAGATGCTTTGGAAGAAAAAAATCTGCAACGCGTCAATCTATTAGTGCAGAGATATGGTGCACCACAAAACCTTACACTCCGTATTTTTAATCAGAAAGGTAGCTTGCTAGCCACTTCTGATCCCAATTTAGATCAACAAGTTCAAAACTGGTACGCAGTTCCGGGAATGGCTGAGGCTCTGCAAAAACGTCAATCCCAGGGGGTCGCTAAAGGTATTTTATCGCGTAAAGATCGCCTGTATGTTGCCAAACCCATTATGCGGAACGGTCAATTTCTGGGTGTGCTGCGAATGTCAATTACTTTGGAGCAATTTCAGCGTCAGTTTGCAAGAGTGATTGTTAGTGTGCTGGGTAGCTTGGCGTTAACTATCGTTTTATGCGCGTTGATTAGCACGCGCTTTGCTCGCAGTCTTTCTAGACCAATTGAAATTATGGGTAACTTCGCAATTCGGTTGGGTAGTGGTCAATTTGGCGATACCTTAATTATCCATGAGAATAATGAATTGGATCAGCTAGCGGTGGAACTGAACCGGATGAGTGAAAGATTAGCCTCTCTAGACCAAGAGCGCAGAACCTTTCTGGCAAATGTTTCTCATGAACTCCGCACACCTATTAGCAATGTTCAGGTGACAGTAGATGCACTGAAAGGGGGAGCTTACGAGGAACCTCAATTGCGCGATCGCTTTTTTCAAACAATTGAAAATGAAACTAAACGTTTATCACGACTGATTCATGACCTGTTAGATTTAGGACGCTTAGAAGCGGGGGTCAGCCAGCTAGAACAGCAAAATTTATCATTATCAGGTTTGATCAACCGTGCGGTTAATGCTATGGAACCTAGAATGCAGGCTGCTGGCGTATCATTGCAAGTTAAAGTAACCGATTTACTCATCCAAGGTGATCCAGAACGCCTATTACAAGCCATTTTGAATTTACTGGATAATGCCATCAAACACTCACAACCTGATTCTCAAGTCTTGATTTCTGGCTACAGCGACGGTAAACAAGCAGTTATCAAAATTCAAGACCAAGGCAATGGCATTCGGGAACAGGATTTACCCCGAATTTTTGAACAGTTTTATACAACAGATCCCTCACGCACAGGTAAAAGTAGCGGTTTAGGACTAGCAATTACTAAACGAATTATAGAAGCCCATCAAGGACGTATTACAGCCAACAGCACTGCCCATCAAGGGGCAACCTTTACCATTTATCTCCCGTTGCCAGCAAAAAATAACTAATTCTTCTCTGCTCCCCTTACGACCCTACCAATTCCAGACACAATTGACGAAAATGATCGCCCCGTGCTTCAAAATTGGGGTATTGGTCGAAGCTGGCGCAGGCTGGGGATAGTAAGACTACGGGGGCTTGATGGTGTTTAGCTAAGTCTAGCGATCGCCTCACCGCTTGTTCCATCGTCTCCACAATTTCATAATTGGTATAGCCGATTTCTTGTAGGCGTTGGGCAAATGCTGGTGCAGCGTTGCCAATGAGTAATACGGCTGATGTTTGCCCTTGGATTTTCGCTAACCAAGCTGCATCATCCCCTGGTTTGGCTTCACCACCAGCAATCAAAATCACTGGGCTTTTCACCGATGCTAGACCTACTTCCGCCGCATCGTAGTTGGTAGCTTTACTGTCGTTGATAAAGTCAATGCCTTGCCAAGTGCAGATATGTTCCAATCGATGGGCAACCCCTGGAAATTCCCGCACCGCCTTGTCAATGGCATGGGGGGGAATATCTGCTAAACGGGCTGCGGCTACTGCCATGAGGAGATTTTGTAGGTTGTGCGCCCCTACCATACGTAAAGCTTCAGCTGCAACAATTCTGTGAGGTGAGGAGTTTGGCTGTAATTGTTCTACCACCCAGCCATCTTCAATATAAAAGCCCTTTTCACCAATTAGGTAATCTTTTCCTTTGACACTTGTCCAATAGGCATCCGGCCAATGACTTGCACCTATTTTAGATAGGTAAGCATCATCACCATTGAACACTTGTAAATGAGATTGACGTAATAACTTGGCTTTAATGTCGTAATAGTTTTCTAACGTCTTATGACGGGCTAGGTGGTCTGGGGTGAAGGTTGTCCAGATACTAATATGGGGGGCTAAGGTAAGGGAAGATTCTATTTGATAGCTGCTCATTTCCCCAATTATCCAGTCGGGGGGCGTTTCTGCTAGGGCGACTTCACAAGCCGCATAACCGATGTTACCGCAGGCGGGGGCATCGAATCCGGCTGCTTGAAAGATAGCGGCGATTAAAGCAGTGGTGGTAGTTTTGCCATTAGTGCCGGTAATTCCTACCCAAGGCAAAGACTTTAAATGTCGCCAAGCCAATTCCATTTCGCCGATAGTTTCTATGCCCAATTCGCGCGCCTTGACTAAGGCGGGAATATCCCAAGGAACGCCAGGACTAACAACAATCAAATCGGGTAAAGCACCAGCAAAATCTAGCGAATACCCTAATTCAACTGTGATTTGTTCTTTAGCGAGTTCTTGTTGCTGTTTAAGGAGGGTATCGGAGGTATTGCGATCGCTTAGCTCTACCTCCCAACCTTCCCGTTTCAACAATCTCGCCGCAGCAACACCGGACTTTCCTAATCCAACTACATGGGCTTTGGACATAGACTGTGGCAGAGTTCCCTGGTTAAGCACTCATAATGGTAGCGCTTAATGGGCAAAAATTACACCACTTTTTATTGCTTTATACTACAGATTTTTCACGATCGCCCCAAAGTCAGCTAACACACGGGCATGATTCCGCAATAATCCCAGGATATTTAAACGATTGCGCTTGATTTCTGGGTCGGGATCAATCACTAAAACGCTATCCGCCCCATCAAAGAAGTTACTCACCGTAGGCGCAATTTCCACCAACCCCGCTACTAACAATTGATAGTTGCGTGACTGTTGTGCTGCTTGGGTTTGGGGTACTAGCTTGAGCAAAGCATCGTAAAAAGCTGATTCGGAAGGCTTTTGGAATAGTTCGGGACGGACTACAGATATGGGGTCTAGCTGTTGGGTATCTAAATCACCTTGGGCTGCTAGGCGTGTGGAACGGTTCACGGTTTCGTAAATTTTATCTAGTGTACCGTCGCGGCGGATTTGTTGCAGATAGAGAGCGCGATCGCGCACATCTAGTAAATCCTGTAATGCCCTTGCTTGATACTCTTCGTCATTCTCTCCCAATACTGCATTAACTAAGTCGTAGTCAATTTGCTTTTCTTCTTGCAATAAAGTGCGGATACGTTGTAAAAAGAACTCATTTAAGGCTGTGATTAATGGTGCTTGGTCTTTGTTGTATTGGGTGGCAAATTCGGTGACTGTTTGTGCCAGTAAACTAGCTAAGTTGATTTGTAAATTAGCAGCCCAAGTAATGTTAACTACAGCGTTGGCGGCGCGGCGTAAAGCAAAGGGGTCAGATGAACCTGTGGGAATTAAGCCCAAGCCAAAGATACTCACTAAGGTATCGAGTCTATCTGCCAAACCGACGACTTGACCTGTGAGGGTTTGGGGTAAGATGTCATCGGCTCCTCGTGGTAAATAATGTTCAAAAATTGCTGTGGCAACTTCTGGACTTTCCCCGCTAGCTACAGCATACTTTTGTCCCATGATTCCCTGTAGTTCTGGGAATTCAAACACCATTTGGGTTACTAAGTCAGCTTTACATAATAAAGCGGCTCTTTGGATATGTTGGCGATCGCTTTCTCCTAATTGCAGTTGAGCGCTAATTTTTGCAGCAACCTTAACAATTCTCTCTACCTTGCCACGTAGAGATCCCAAATCTTCTTGAAAGGTGACTGTTTCTAATTGGGGCAAATAAGTTTCTAAACTCTTGGATAAATCGGTTTTATAGAAAAACTGACCATCTGCTAATCTAGCCCGAATCACTCTTTCATTACCAACAGCAATCACATCTGATTTAGTGGGGTCGCCGTTAGAAACGGTGATGAAATAAGGTAAAAGTTCTTTATGATCCCCAGTCTTGAATACAGGAAAATAACGCTGGTGACTCACCATAACGGTGGTCGTTACTTCCGTTGGTAAGGTTAAAAATTCTTCTTCAAATTTACCGACTACTGGGGAAGGCCATTCTACTAAGTTAGTAACTTCCTCTAACAAATCTGGGTAAATTTCTGTATAACCGCCCAATTTTTGGACTGTAGTTTCTACTTGTTCCTTAATTATCGCTGCCCGTTCCTTAGCATCTACAGTTACATAACCAGAACGCAGTGTGTTGACATAATCACTGGCTTGGTGGATTGTAATCGGTGCGGGATGTAAAACCCGATGACCGTAGGAGATGCGATCGCTCTTCACTGTCAAGGAACCATTCACCAATTCCAGGGGTAAAATCGCCTCATCTAATAAAGTAACTAGCCAACGAATGGGACGAGAAAACCTAACATCCCCATCACCCCAACGCATCAACCGCTTACCTTCTAGGTGATAAATCCATTGAGGGACAAGTTCGGTTAAAATTTCTGCCACAGGACGACCGGGCGTTTTTTTCTGGACAAAGACAAATTCCCCCTTATCCGTGGGGCGTACCTCTAATGCCTCTAGTTCTACCCCTTGCTTTTTAGCAAAACCGACGGCGGCTGGAGTTGGTTGACCATCTTTAAAAGCTGCTTGAGCTGGTGGGCCTTTGATTTCCTCTTCCCGATCTGGCTGTTGGGATGGTAAACCTGTGATGAGTACTGCCAAACGCCGGGGAGTCCCGTAGACCTCTACAGATTCACTGGTGAGGCTATTAGCTGCTAAACTCTGGGGAATCCGCGATCGCCACTGAGCGATCGCACCACTGAGAAAGCTTGCAGGTAATTCTTCTGTTCCAACTTCCAATAAAAACCCAGGCATAGGACTCTATTTTTAACTTTGCGTAGCTTAACTTTATCAATTCCAACAGTTTACCTTGCGGTCAGGCTGACGAATAAGGAACTAGGAAGTAGGGTGTAGGGGTATAAGGGTTTAGGGGTGTAGGGGAAGAAACTCTTACTCAGCACTCAGGAGGCAGTGAGAGAGAAGCGAACTTTTGACCATTGACCATTGACTCTTGACTCTTTCAATGAATAAGTATCGGGTATAACTGCATGATTAGAAAACTGCGTCGCTTTGCCAAAGTAGTCAATAAACCATACAAAGATGAGTTCTATCACTACCCTGGAACCATCCCCGGAACCATTATTATTGATGCAGATGCGCCGCCACCAGAAATTGATTTAATTGACTATAACCAAACTGATTTTACTCACCGGCGAGTTGCAACCCCGGAAGAATGCGTTCCCTATTTGGATACGGAATCTGTGACTTGGGTAGATGTCCAGGGTTTGGGTAATCAAGACATCTTAGAGCGAGTGGGGCAAATTTTTGAATTACCGCCTCTGGTGTTGGAAGATGTGGTGAATGTCTCGGAACGTCCTAAAACAGAGGATTACGACGACCAATTATTATTTATTGCCCGGATGGTTGTACCGAAGGAAAGAGAGTTTGGGTTTTATAGTGAGCAAGTCAGTCTAGTCTTAGGTAAGCACTACTTGTTAAGTATTCAGGAAGAACCAGAGCATGATTGCTTTGAAGGCGTGAGGATGCGAATTGAAAAAGGTAAAGGGACTATCCGTCGCCAAGGAGCCGATTATTTAGCTTATGCTTTGCTTGATGCGATTATTGATGGTTTTTTTCCAGTTCTGGAACGTTACGGAGAAGCACTTGAGGATTTAGAAGAAGAGGTAATTGTTAGTCCTACGCGCCAAACACTGCAAAAAATTTACCACGTCAGGCGCGAATTATTACAACTGCGTCGCGCTATTTGGCCGCAACGAGATGCGATTAATTCTTTGATACGCGATCGCAGTCAACTAATTAGCCCAGAGGTGCAAATCTATCTCCGCGATTGTTATGACCATGCAGTACAAGTCATGGATATGGTGGAAACCTACCGCGAGTTAGCCTCTGGGTTGATGGATGTATACTTATCAGCAGTTGGTAACAAAATGAATGAAGTCATGAAACTACTGACAGTCGTTTCATCAATCTTTATTCCCCTAACTTTTGTTGCAGGTATATATGGCATGAATTTCAATACAGAAAAATCGCCATACAATATGCCTGAGTTGAACTGGTATTGGGGTTATCCCCTGTGCTTAGGAGTTATGGGAGCGATCGCTTTTGCATTACTCTTTCTATTTTGGAAACGAGGTTGGCTAGAAAATTCTTCTATGATTGAGCGTGATTAATATTGAACTTTGCCAAGGGGTTGGGTAAGAAAAATTATTATATGGAGTTTATATATTAAGTATGACCAGGAGTACTGACCAAAATTTACTTGTCTTAACAATCTATATTATCGGTGTATCTTATATATTTAATCGCATGGTTGATGCCATTGACGATCGCATCAAATATGAGTTTAAAAAATCCGTAGTAGATGACCAACTAAAGGAGCAAGAGCTAGACGACAAAATTGGTATATCCTTTAAACTTGCAGCCTCTAACTCCTATGATGACGTTAAAGACCTCTCAATCAGCATTGAGAATAAATCTGATGATGTCGCTATTTATGTAGACTGGGACAATAGCTCTTTAGTAGTCGAACATTCCAAACAATCACGGCGCGTTATTAGAAAATCACCAGATTTGACCCGTGATTTAGCCGTACCACAAAGCCCTAGTTTAATTGTTCCGAAAAAGACATTAACAGAGTCAATTACAGCCGAAGATGTCTTCGAGCGTGACAAAGAAACCGGCACTTATTCAGCGAAAAAACCCTTAATTAATATTACAGGGTTACAAAAAGGCGGGCCACCCCAGAAAAAATTGCATAGCGAATTCATGAATAGAGGTAAGGAAATAGATTTTTCCCTACAACTAGTACTGCGCGTAACTAAAGTACGTGCAGGTTTTGCTCCTGGGTCAGAATTTCCTCCCATATCCATTATTAATTGCCCCTTCACTATCAGAAAATTACCTTGGACTTACGCCCTACCCTGGAATAAAAAGAAATAAGCAAAACAGACACAAGACACCATCCAAGATTACACTGGAGCTAGGGAGAGAGTAGGCGTTGGCGGTTGCAGACCAGTTAGTTTAACTGATTTGAGGAAAGTCCGGACTCCCGAAAGACCAGACTTGCTGGATAACGTCCAGTGCGAGCGATCGTGAGGATAGTGCCACAGAAAAATACCGCCAAAACAATTCAAAATTCAAAATTCAAAATTCAAAATGAACAATTTTGGATTGTGCATTTTAGTTATGAATTCAATTTTGGTAAGGGTGCAAAGGTGCGGTAAGAGCGCACCAGCAGTATCGAGAGGTACTGGCTCGGTAAACCCCGGTTGGGAGCAAGGCCGAAGGAACTATGGTTGGTCTTTTACCAGTTCCGTTATCAGAGAGCCGCTAGAGGCGTTTGGTAACAAACGTCCCAGATAGATAATCGCCCTCGTGTAAAGCAATTTACACAGAGAACAGAACCCGGCTTACTACCAACTCTCTCCTCTTTTTGTCAATAGTCAATAGTCCATAGTCAATAGTCATTAGTCATTAGTCATTAGTCAAAAAAACGACCAATGACAACTGACAACCGACAACTGACAACCGACAACTAACAACTGACAACTGACAACTGACAACTGACAACTAACAAATGACTCTTGTGTATCCCCGCCGACAAAGGCAACTCGAAAGTTTAGTAAGAAAATTAGGTCTGCCAACAACAGCACCCATTAAGTGGGAATTGCTGGATTTGGCATTGACTCATCCTACTGTGTCTGAATCAGCCAATTATGAACAGTTGGAGTTTGTTGGTGATGCAGTGGTAAGATTAGCGGCTGCTGTGATGCTATGGGAGACTTATCCTGATTGCCCTGTAGGAGATTTTGCGGCAATTCGTTCAGTATTAGTGAGCGATCGCATCCTCGCCCAATTAGCCAGAGAATATGGTTTAGAATTACATTTATTGGTTGCTGGCAGTGCCACCAGTGACAAAATTGGTCAGGAGTCCCGATTAGCAGATGCTTTTGAAGCTGTTTTAGGTGCGCTTTATCTCAGCACTTCTAATCTAGAACTCATTCGCCCTTGGTTAGACGTTCACTTTCGCCAACTAGCAGCCGAAATTCGCCTCGACCCCGCCAGACTCAACTACAAAGCCGCGCTACAAGAATGGACGCAAGCACAATTTAAGGTGTTACCTGAATATCGAGTCGTCGAAATCAATCAAGCTAACCGCACCCAAGAACGTTTCGCCGCCGAAGTCTGGTTACACGGTAACAAACTCGGTGAAGGCAAAGGACGCTCTATCAAAGCCGCCGAACAAGCAGCCGCCAAAGTAGCCTTTTTGGCTATCACTCCTCCAGAAGAAATTGGCGGTCAATAGTCATTGGTCAATAGTCCATAGTCAAAAGCAATTACACGTAACTATTGACGCTTCATCATTTACCAGTGACTATTAACTAATAACAAACATAAGAGATAAGGGAAGACCAAAAAATAAATTATTCCAAATTGACGGTTATTAGGGTGCGTCAGTATGAATAATTTCTTGGTACAGCTAGGTTTTTTCGCACTAACGCACCCTAAATTTTAGACATTTTTTTATCTGGAAGTCCCTAAGTTAGCTCTTTACGCCCCTCTCCGCGTCGGAGAGGGGCTGGGGGAGAGGTCAAAAAAAACTTGTCGAACTTCTAAGAAAACAGAAAGTTTTCTTTCGCACTTCCCATAGGTGCGCTTTTGTCGGTGAATCACGTTGTTATTAAGCTGTATATAAAACAACTAGCTTCTAATGACCATTGACTATTGACTATTGACCAATGACTAAAATCGCTGTTATCGGGGTAGGACGCTGGGGAGTACATTTGTTGCGGAATTTTTTAGCACATCCGCAAGCGGAGGTTGTGGCAATAGTTGACCCCCATCCAGAAAGGTTGGCTGTAGTTAAGCAGCAGTTTAATTTGCCTGAAAATGTTCTATTAACAACTCAGTGGTCTGACTTACAACAAGTACCAGGATTAACAGCAGTAGCGATCGCCACTCCAGCTACCACTCACTACGCTTTAATTAAAGACGCTCTGGCTCAAGGCTATCATGTTCTGGCAGAAAAACCCCTAACCTTAGACCCTACAGAATGCCAAGAACTTTGCCAATTGGCAGAACGACGGCAATTAATACTCATGGTGGATCATACCTATCTATTTCACCCAGCCGTTGAGGAAGGTCAAACTGTCGTTCAGGCTGGTAAATTAGGTGAGTTACGTTATGGCTATGCTACACGCACCCATTTAGGCCCTGTCCGTCAAGATGTTGATGCCTTATGGGATTTAGCCATCCATGATATCGCCATCTTTAACAACTGGTTAGGTAAAGTACCTGTGAGTGTACAGGCGACGGGTACAGTTTGGTTGCAAGGTGAGGGGAAAGAGGCAGGGGGCAGGGGGCAGGGGGCAGGGGAGGCAGGGGGAGAACTGACTGCAAGATTTTCGCCCAATCCCCAGTCCCCAATCCCCAATCCCCAATCCCCAGAATTAGCCGATTTAGTTTGGGTAACGTTGACTTACCCCGATGGTTTTAAAGCGTATATTCACTTGTGCTGGTTGAATAATGATAAGCAGCGTCGCCTGGCGGTGGTAGGAAGCCTTGGCACTTTAATTTTTGATGAAATGTCACCATCATCACAATTGACTTTATTGCATGGTGAATTTGAACGTCAGGGAAATCTATTTTTGCCTGTAAATCAAAGCCGAGAAGTATTAGAACTCAAAGTCGGCGAACCTTTACAACGAGTTTGCGATCGCTTTATTACTTCTGTTCTCCAGAATACACCCCCAAGCATTTCTTCTGGTTGGGTAGGTACAGAGTTAGTCAAAATTCTCTCTGCTCTAACTACATCTCTCCAACAAGGCGGCCAATCTGTTTCTCTTCAATAAAATTTATAATAATTTACACAACTAATACAACACGAAAAAAAATTTAAAACCCCCTCTCCATCCCAGACTCCGTAGGTGCGCCTCTGTTGGAGACTCACGTTAATTTAAAAGCGTCATAGCTTAATCAGTTAAGAATTAGGAATTATGAATTACAAAAAGATTAACCCGCTCTAGATCAGTATACTCTTCTAACTCTGTTTTTTTAGATCCGTAGTTTTCATTACAATCTAAAGGTATTGCTTCTGGATGCTTAGAGGAGAAGGAATCAGTTCCCTTAATTTCCTCATCTCCTTCTGAATTTTTCTGGTTTTTATTATTATCTGTGGCTGATAAACCTAATAAAGAGATATCAATTAATGGCAAAGTAATATTAACTGTTGTACCTTGATTTATACCAGCACTCTCCAAAGTGATAGTACCACCCATAAGTTCAATTAAATTGCGTGAAATAGCTAATCCCAAGCCTGTACCTTCAAATTTTCGTGTGGTGCTACCGTTCACCATCACAAAGGGACGGAATAGTTTATGTTGTTGAGCAGGTTCAATTCCTAAACCGGTATCTGTAATACTAACCATCACTTGCGATTTACCATCAATTCGAGTTTGAATGGTTGTCGCAATACTAATACCACCTTCATCGGTGAATTTAGTAGCATTACCAATTATATTAATTAATACTTGTTTTAATTTAGCTGCATCCGCTTTTACGGGAATGGGTTCTGTGCCTAAGTTGGTTTTCAGTTGCAAGCCTTTTTGTTGAACATTGACTGACTGTAAATTGATTACTTCTAAAAGTGTTTGCCGTAAATCTAAAGGTTGGCTAACTACAGAAAGTTTCCCGGCCTCAATCTTAGAAATATCAAGTAGTTCGTTAATAATTCCTAGTAAATGTATAGCTGTTTCATCTGCACGCTGAAGAAATTCTATTTCTTCTTCTCGATTATCACACAAGCCATCCTTAACTAAACGTACGCAGTTGATAATAATATTTAAGGGGTTGCGTAATTCGTGAGAGGTGGTAGCTAAAAACTGACTTACGTCTAATGTGAATTAAAGAGAATGAGACTGGAAGGTGAGAACATCAATACC
>NZ_CAWUDJ010000035.1:0-67829 GCF_963920875.1 Anabaena sp. CCY 9910
CAAGTTCGACGGCTTTTTGGTAGACGGCAACTGCTTGGTCTAATTTCTTCTGGTCATATTGGGCATTGCCGAGACCGATGTAAGCAGTGACATATTTAGGGTCAAGTTCGATGGCTTTTTGGTAGGCGGCAACTGCTTGGTCTAATTTCTTCTGGTCATATTGGGCATTGCCGAGATTGTTGTAAGCAGTGGCATATTTAGGGTCAAGTTCGATGGCTTTTTGGTAGGCAGCAACTGCCTGTTCAAATTTCTTCTGGTCACTTAGGGCATTGCCGAGATTGTTGTAAGCAGTGGCATATTTAGGGTCAAGTTCGATGGCTTTTTGGTAGGCAGCAACTGCCTGTTCAAATTTCTTCTGGTCACTTAGGGCATTGCCGAGATTGTTGTAAGCAGTCGCTAAGTTAGGGTTGAGTTCGATGGCTTTCTGGTAGGCGGCAACTGCTTGGTCTAATTTCTTCTGGTCACTTAGGACAACGCCGAGACCGTTGTAAGCGATCGCTAAGTTAGGGTTAATTTGCAACGCTTTCTTATATTGTGCGATCGCCTCCTCTGGTTTCCCTTGAGCGTTTAGCACATTACCTATACCAACATAAGCTTCTGCATCACTAGGATTGAGTTGTAAGGCTTTCTGGTGTGCTGCTAAGGCTTCCTCTAATTTTCCTTGTCGCCGCAAGGCATTACCTAAATTGTTATGAGCTTTGCTATTATTTGGTTCAAGTTGCAAAACTTGCCGCCAGATTGTCTCGGCTTGGGAGTTATTCCATAATGTTTCCGCAGCTTCGCCTTGTTTAAATAGCTGTTCAATGGTGTTTTGAGCAAATACAAGCTGGGGTGTCGTAGTTAGAGATGAAATTAATAATAAATTAGTAAATATACGGTAGCGCATAAGAATGCTGATGCTTTTTCAGATTCTACCAATATTTACGTAAAGGTTGCCATAAGACGGATGAGTGTTTGATACTCGTGGGTGAGTGGTTGATACTCGTGGGTGAGTGGTTGATACTCGTGGGCGAGTGGTTGATATTCGTGTGCGAGTGGTTGATATTCGTGGGTGAGTGTTTGATACTCGTGGGCGAGTGTTTGATATTCGTGTGCGAGTGGTTGATACTCATGGGTGAGTGGTTGATATTCGTGGGTGAGTGTTTGATACTTGTGGGTGAGTGTTTGATATTCGCGGGTGAGTAGTTGATATTTGTGGGCGAGTGGTTGATATTCGTGAGTGAGTGGTTGATACTCATGGGTGAGTGGTTGATATTCGTGGGTGAGTGGTTGATACTTGTGGGTGAGTGTTTGATAGTGGTTTGCAGTTAAGTTAAATACAGACCTAACCCCCAGCCCCTTCCCTGCAAGGGAAGGGGAGTAAGAATCAAAGTTTTTCTCTTTGTAGGAGAGGTCAGAGAAGAAATGAGAGAGTTGATGAAAGATAAAAGCGATCGCCTAAAATCAACTTCATTAGGCGATCGCTCTTTAATATATAAGGTGCGCCTACGGCATAACACACCCTATCTGACAGAAAATGCTTCACTGAATCGGCGGGTTACTGGTTCCATAATGAAGGTCAAAATTGATTTTTTCCGAGTGACAATTTCACCACTTGCAGCCATTCCTGGTGTAAATGTCACATTTTGACCGCGAACGTTTACAAAGTGCTGATTTAATTTAATTCTGGTGGGGAAAACTAAGCCTAATTCTTTGTCTACGGTGGCGTTAGGACTGACTTGTGCAACTTCACCCTCAATTGTGCCGAATTCTTGGAAGGGGAAAGTTGCCATTTTTACTTTAGCTCTCATTCCTTTGCGAATAAATCCAATATCACGGTTGAGAACTTTCACTTCTAAGAGCATCTCTTCGCCTTCTGGCAAGATTGATAATAACTCTTCGCCTGACTGTACTGGCCCTTTGGTGGCTTTGATTTTATAAATTGTGCCAGCAACGGGAGCTTTGATGGTTTCACCGTCTGTTTGTTTTTTGGCTTGCTCCAATTGTCCAGAAACGTTGGTTAGTTCTTCTTTGCGCTTGTTCATTTCTGTCAGGATTTCACTTTGGCGTTCTGATACTACCCGTTGCACTTGATTACGAGCAGCTTGATACGCTTGTTCGGCTTGGCGAATTTCTTGGTCTTGTGCAGAAATATCTTTTTCTAAAGATGTAACTTTATCTTCAGCCTCTGTTAAGCGATTTTGGGCGTTGATGACTTCATCTTTAGCCCTAGTAATATCTGTTTGAGCGCGAGTTAATCTTTCTCTCGCTTCTAGATAATCAACTCGCGGAACAGCCCCAGGAGTTATGAGGATGCGTAAGTTTTTCTCTCTACTTTGAGCAATTTCGAGGTTTTCTTCTACTTTGCTACTGATGGTTCTAGCATTGAACAGGTTCGTTTTGGCATTGGCAACACTAGTTCTAGCATTGACTAAATTATCTTGTAACCGAATGAGGCGAACTCTGGCTTGGTCAATGAGCGATCGCTGACGGCTGGCTTCGGCTTCGGCTGCGGCTTGGCGTGCTTGGTAGTCCCGCAGGCGAGATTTTAAAAGTTCATCTTGGATTGGTGTACCAGTGCTTTGTCCACCAATACGTTCTGCTTGCAAACGCTGGATATCTTGTTGAATCAGTTTAGTAGATTGGGCTAATCGGGTGACATCAGTTTGTTTGAGGTCTGGGTCGCGTTGAATTAAAACTTGATCTTTAGTGACGCGATCGCCTTCTTGAACTTTAATGGATTTAATTGTGCCATCACCAAGGGATGTTACGGGTCTGACCTGAGCAGAAGCAATTAATTCCCCTTGTGCAACGGCTACTTCATCTATTTCTGAGAGAGCAGCCCAGGCGATCGTCCCAAATACTACTAAACTAATGGTTCCTGCTAATAATCTAGTATAAAGTGGCGGTAATTCTTTAACTGCCTTACCTAGTTCATAAGATAGTTGGTCTTCTGGTCTAGCAAACTGTTGTTTTGTTTGACGAGCTTGAGGAGCGTTAGCTAATAGAGAATATTTCATAAAGTTTTTGATTTGGGCTTGGTCAGTTGTCAGTTGTCAGTAGTTAGTGGTTGATATGCAGTGACAATTAGCCACCGACCACTAACAACCGACTTACTCAAACAGCTAAATAACGCCTTAAGAAACTTTCCAAAGTTTCCAAGGGGAAGTTAAAGGTCTGCTCTAATTTAGCTATTTCATCTTTTCTACAGAAAAATTCATTGGACAGTAATGCGCGGAAAGTTCCTAAAGCCTGTTTTGCTTCTGGATTAATTAAACCCAAGACACCTCGCAATCCATCAATGACTAATAATGGTGAGTTAACCACTATTGGTTCTTTCTTAAAGATATGACTGAAAATTTGGGGAATGTCCTCACGTAATAGAATCTCTGGCCCCCCGACGGAAAAAATTTGATTACGAGCCTCTGGAACAGTCACTGAATCCACTACTATCCTTGCTAAATCATCTGTACTCACAATGGAGGTACGGTTTTTGGGGTCACCAATTAGCAAATATAACCCTGTTTCCCGAAACCTTTCTGCTAAAGGTAGCAAGTTAGATGCTAATCCAGCCGGACGTAAAATGGTGTAGTTCAAGCCACTAGCTGCCAAATAATTTTCTACAGCTCGTTTGGCTTTAAATACGGGAGCGTCTTCATACCCCCGTTCAGCTCCTAATACGGAAATAAAAACAAAGTGCTGCACTCCGTTAGCTTTCGCTTGGTCGATCAGCGCGATGTTAGCACGATAGTCGAGGGTGAGTGCATCGTTATCAGAGCCGTGAGCGCTGATAATATATTGAACACCTTGGCAAGCTTTTTCTATATCCTGTTCGCACCGCAAATCACCAATAAAGATGTCGGCTCCTCGGTGTTCTAGTTCACCGTAACGCGAGGTAAGACGGACAAAAGCTCGCACAGAATGATCGTGTTCGCGCAGGAGTCTTATAACTCTGCGGCCAATGTCTCCTGTTGCTCCAGTTACCAAAAACATAATGATTAGGGATTAGGGATTGGGGGCTGGGGATTGGGGGCTGGGGATTGGGGATTGGAGATTGGAGATTGGAGATTGGAGATTGGGGAAATTTTTCCCCCTGCTCCCCGCTCCCTGCTCCCTGCTCTCTTCTTTCACCAGTCCCCCAGTATCTAATCTAAAGTCTCAACTTTAAATTTCGACAATGACGGGAGTATGGTCGCTTGGTTGAGTTAATTTTCTGGGGGAGACATCAATAGTGCAACTTTTTGCCTGTTCATATAGTACTGGTGTGAGGTAGTGATGATCTATGCGCCAACCTTGGTTGCGGCGGAAAGAAGCCGCGCGATAATCCCACCAGCTAAAGTGTCCGCCTTCGGTGGTAAATTTGCGAAAAGCATCAGCAAAGCCTAGTTCTAAAACATCTCGTAAGGCTTGGCGTTCGGCTTCAGATGCCATGATGTGATTTTCCGCTTTGACTTTTTCGTGAATGTCTTTGTCTTCCAAAGCAATATTAAAGTCACCGCAGATGCAGATGGCGGGTTGTAATAAGAGAAGCGATCGCAGATACTCTCTCAATACAGTCAACCAACGTAGCTTATATTCATACTTTTCGCTGGCGATCGCTGAACCATTGGGAACATAGAGGTTAACAATCCGGACACCATCTATCACCCCAGTAATTACTCGTTTCTGCTCGTCCCATATCGGTTCTATATCTGGCAAAATCGGTGTGAATCCTGTGGTTACATCTGTAAGCTGTTGCTGGCTAATTAAGGCTACGCCATTGTAAGCTTTCTGTCCTGATATATATGAGTGATAGCCCAAACTTTCAAAAGGCGATCGTGGAAAATCATGATCTACAACCTTTGTCTCCTGCAAGCACAGAACATCAACGGGATTTTGTTTTAACCAATCCACAACTTGCTCTAGACGAGTGCGAATCGAGTTAACATTCCAAGTAGCGATTTTCATTAGTTAATTAACAGTATGTAAATGAATAATGACTATGACATCGACTTTTTTTATGATTATTTAATATTTATCAGATTCCTTCATTTTTTTTGCCTTTTCTTGGAAGAGAAGTCTTTTAGAATTGATCCCAAACTATATTTTTAGTAGTTTTCGCTACAAAATCCTCCTTTTTGTCAGCTAGGCTACAAAATATTTTACTTGCTTATGATTCTTCAGACAGATGAACTCGAAAAATATAAGCTATATTCTAAAAGTAGTAGCCTAGTGCCTATGATTCAGGGGTTAAAATACATTCTGTAAGTTGTTACAGTATGGTCAACCTAATATTCCCCTTGAAAGTGTTCATTAGGTTAATTTAAATGTCAAAAAAGGAAGTAATAATTTTATTCCTCATAAAATGATGTAAGTCTTAATTGTGGGGAGCATCTTACCGACTGAACCGAAACAATTTATGAAAATCGCTCAAGTTGCCCCCTTATGGGAACGAGTTCCACCTCCTAGTTATGGAGGTATTGAACTAGTAGTAAGTCACTTGACAAACGAACTAGTTCGTCGTGGTCATGAGGTAACATTATTTGCCTCTGGCGATTCTCAAACCTTGGCACATTTAGAAACAGTTTGTCCGCGTGCATTGCGCTTAGACAAAAATGTTCAAGACTATGCCGCTTATGAAACTTTAGAACTGAGCCAAGTTTACCAGAACGCGACGGAATTCGATATTATCCATTCTCATTTAGGGATTTCGGCTTTACCTTTAGCGAATTTGGTAAAAACCCCTACAGTACATACGCTGCATGGACATTTTACCAAAGATAACCAAAACGTTTTCAGTCATCATCATCAACAACCATACGTTAGTATTAGCAACGCCCAGCGTCAAATTCATCTCAACTATATAAAAACCGTTTATAACGGTATTGAGCCAAAAGATTATCCGTTCATTTCTCAACCAAAAGAGCCGCCATATCTAGCATTTTTAGGACGCTTTTCTCCAGAAAAAGGCCCACATCAGGCGATCGCGATCGCTAAGCAGAGTGGTTGGCGTTTAAAGATGGCAGGAAAAGTTGATATAGTAGATGCCAAGTTTTTTGAACAAGAGATTCTCCCTCATATAGATGGTCAGCAAATTGAATATTTAGGCGAAATTAACCATACAGAAAAAGCTGAACTACTAGGCAATGCTGCTGCTACTCTTTTTCCGATCAATTGGCAAGAACCTTTTGGTTTAGTGATGATTGAATCAATGGCAACTGGTACGCCAGTCATAGGGATGAATTTAGGTTCTGTACCTGAGGTGATCGACCAAGGCAAAACAGGTTTTATCTGCCGAACTTATGAAGAAATGATTCAGATGATAGCTGTTACCTTGGAATTGAATCGTCGAGATTGTAGAGAATCCGTAGTCCACAAATTTAGCGTTAGCCAAATGGTTGATGGGTATGAAGCAGTATATCAACAAATTATCAAAGACCGCGTTAACTTAAACGGTTATATCCACACAGCTAAAATCCGATTTTAAACAACAACTTTTTTTACATTTTCAACAACATTTTTCTTTTAGGAGGACATTGGTATGAGTCTGCGAGCCAATAATTGCCCATGTTGCGGTGGTTCTCTCCTCCGCCATGTCCGTCACGGGGAACTATATTGGTTCTGCCTATCTTGCCGCCAAGAAGTCCCACTACTAACTAACAATAGTCGTTTACCGAATGTAGATACTCGCAATAATGGAGGAGTTGTCCAAACAACTGTGAGCGTCGAATAGGGAATAGGGAGGAGCCACTGCGTTGCAGGATTGATGACGACAGTCTGCTTAAGAGAGAAAACCTTTCTAGGCGGCTGTCTTCCTGTTCATGCCTACTTAGTAAAAGGTATAGCTGTTGATGGTTGAATGTTGACAGACTTGAAAGCCTTTTATTGTCAGGGTTTTATCTTAGCTTGATTTCCTAATCTATCTGGCTACAGCTATAAGATCACTGTAAAGCTAGTTTATTTTTTATATTATTAAATACAGGCAATTCATTCTGACTTACTGACTAGAAATTGGCAAAGTAATAATAAATTTTGTTCCCTTACCTAAAGTTGACAAGCACTTAATTTGTCCGTTGTGCTTATCGACAATAATTTGATGGGTGATGGCTAATCCTAGTCCAGTTCCCTTACCTACGGCCTTAGTTGTAAAAGATGGCTCAAAAATTCTGTCTTGCACCTCAGGAGGTATACCAAGAGCATTATCTTCAATGCAAATTGTCACACTTGCTTGCTCCTGATCAACCGATGTATTAATTGTAATTGTATGAGGTTCAGAAACCTTTATTTTCTGATCTGAACATTTCTGATGGAGATCATCAAAGGCATCAATAGCGTTGGCAATAATGTTCATAAACACCTGGTTAAGCTGTCCAGGATAGCAAGTGATTGGTGGCAAAGTACCATATTCTTTGATCACCTCGATTTTTGGGCGATCGGTTTGGTCTTTCAGCCGATGTTTCAGTAACATTAAGGTGCTATTCATACCTTCATGAATTTGAAACTCTACTTTAGAGGAGATATCAGATCGGGCAAAAGTTCGCAGAGAAAGACTGATATCCTTTAGACGATCAATCCCTTGGTGCATTGACCCCAAGATTTTTGGTAAATCTGCTGCTAAATACTCTAAGTCAATTTCTTCAACTAGTTCTTCAATTTCCGGGTCTGAGTGTGATAACTTTTGCTGTTGGAGATGAACTAAACGAAGAATATCCTTGACATATTCTTCAATATGAGAACAATTTCCACTAATAAAACCAATCGGGTTATTAATCTCATGACCGATACCAGCAACAAGTTGTCCAAGGGTGGACATTTTTTCGCTTTGGATGAGTTGTATTTGGGTTTGCTTTAACTGTTGTAGAGATTGTGTTAATTCTGCTGTACGTTCTTGGACTTTTTGTTCCAGGGTACGGGTGAGATGGGATATTTTCAGGTGTAACTTTAATCGAGCAATAACTTCTTCATGTTGGAAGGGTTTGGTAATGTAGTCAACTGCACCAATTTCTAGTCCTTTGACTTTATCTGTAGCATCAGATAAGGCTGTCATGAAAATGACCGGAGTATTCTGAGTGATGGGATTGGCTTTCAATCTACGGCAAGTTTCAAATCCATCAATACCCGGCATCATGACATCAAGGAGAATCAAATCAGGATGAGCATATTCTGTTTGTTCTAGCGCCGACTCTCCATCCGTCGCCATGAGTGCTTTCCAACCACATCCCTGAACTGCTTCTGATAAAACTTTCAGATTATTGGGGTTGTCATCTACTAAAAGGACATATGTTGGTTGTACAAGATGTTCTGTGATCATGGATGCGACTCCGTTATAACGAATGATTTCAGGAACTGGCGAATTTTTGCGGTTTGGAAGTTGGTAGTGAGTTTACTCAACTCAGTGGCGAAGGGAGCTAGCTGGCTATTATGCTGAATTAGCTCTCTAAGAATTCCCTCAATCGCTGGTATATCCCCCATCATGGCCAGATGATAGAGTTCTTGCAAAACATCCTGTGATGGCAAAACCAATTCAGTATGAGTTGTATGTTCTGGTTGAGGAGATAAAGACAAAGATGCAGATGAGGCATAAATCCACTCGACTTGGAGTACCGATCGCAGCGCATTAAATAGTTCATCAATTTGTAAGGGTTTCGGCAAAAACGCTGTTGCTCCAGCTTGCAAACTCCGTTGGCGATTTTCCTCGAATACGCTGGCACTAGAGACAATGATGGGGATAGAACTAGTTTGTGGATTCTCTTGTAGCTGAACCATTAGCTCAAAGCCATCCATATTAGGCATAGCTAAATCAAGCAGAATCAAATCCGGATGATGTTCATGTGCCATCTGTAGTCCCTGTTTGCCGTCGCTTGCTTCTAGGGTTTGACAGCCAATTTCTTGTAGCAGACTGTTTAACATAGAACGGTGGTTGTCATCATCATCGACAATCAAAATTTGCGGCGCGCTACCCTGAATACCAATGATTTTCTGGTGCGTTGGGGCGTAGGTCTGCCAATCGTGGGAAATTGGCACTGGAAGTGTCAAATCCAACCAGAAGATACTTCCTTCACCCAGGCGACTCTGTACCTGAATTTGGCTACCCATTAATTCGGCAATTCTTTGACTGATGGCTAATCCTAAACCAGTACCTTCAGATTGCCGTTTGTAATCACCTACTTGCTCAAAAGCCAAGAAGATTTTCTCTAGCTGCTCTGGGGACATACCCACGCCTGTATCTTCAATCTGGAAACGAAGTTTGGCAACAGAGGATTGCTGATTATCCTGATCTTGAGTGTCCAGTAACTCTACTTTAAAAGCCACCTCGCCGCTATCCGTAAATTTGACAGCATTACCTAGTAAATTGATCAACACTTGCCTTAGGCGCTTTTCATCCACCTCTATGACTGTTGGTAGGCGATCGCCCACGGAGACTTTAAATGCAATCCCCTTTTGCGCTGCTCGGATACTACAAATCTCGCTCACACCATGTAAGAAAGTTAGCAGATGTACATTAGCCTCCACCAACTCTAATTTACGAGCTTCAATTTTTGACAAGTCAAGAATGTCATTAATCAGTAGCAAAAGATGTGAGCCACATTGGTGAATAATGTTCACTCCCTCTAAGTCTTTCTCTTTCAGATTCGGTGATACCTCTAGCACCTGAGCAAAACCAAGGATGCCATTCAGTGGTGTGCGTAGTTCGTGGCTCATATTTGCCAGAAACTCGCTTTTAGCTTGGTTAGCAGCGTCGGCAGCTTGCTTGGCTTCCAGCAGTTCATGAGTCCGTTCTTGGACTTTTAACTCTAGGGTTTTGGAATAATCTAAAAGTTGGCTATTAGCAATTTCTAATTGCTGATTTGCTTCTTCTAACTTCTGCTGTTTATAGGCATTAGTTGTGGCAATCACACTAACGATGAAAGCGGCTAAGGGGGGTGTGACCGGAATCAAAACACCATGCAGAAACATTCCATAGCCACCTCCCAGAAATGCCCCACTGATGGATGTGGTTGTCCAAAGAATTTTTCCGCCTGGAATCCTTCGTCCACTGCGTGCGCTAGCTAAAAACCAACTACCGCTAGAACCGATCACAGACCATAAAATAATCCAGCCTGCCATAGACAAGCCAGAAACACCATGTAGATTCGCTTTCCCTGTTCTTGCCCCTCGTACCAGTTGATGAGCAATATTGGCATGGATCACAACACCTGGTGTAGGTTTTTGAGCAGAAATCAAAGAGGAGCTAAAAGGTGTACTAAAGAAATCGTTGGTACTGGCAGCAGTTGAACCGATAAAAACCATGCGATCGCGCATCAGTTCTGGAGGAATTTTCCTTGCCAGCACATCGCGCATGGTAACTGTGCGAAAGGCTGCTTCTGAGCCGTACCAGTTCAGCAAAATTTGATACCCACCTAAATCAGAATCCGTATAACCCGCATTTAAATTTTGTAGTGGTAAGTGTATTTGTTTACCCAAGCGAAACTTCTGCTGTTTGGCATCAACTGATTCTAAGGTGATTTTTTCGGCTTCCAGGTATTTGAGCGCTACAAGAGTTGCTAGTCCGGCTTTGATTTTGCCTTCTTCTTGGGTATCAACCGCAGTCAAGAGGGCGCGACGCACATGGCGATCGCCATCCAACACCAAATCAGCTAATCCTATTTGGTCATTTTTTTTCAGTGCAGGTGGCGGATTGACACGCTCACCAGTGATTTTCTCAACTCCAATCAAATTGGGCGTAGTACGGAAAACTTCTACGAGTTGTTCATGGCCTTTACCTTCTGGTAAATCCCGATACAGATCCAAGCCAATGGCACGAGGTTGTTGCGATCGGATTTTTTCTAGTAACTCTGCCAGTGACTTATCTGGAATCGGCCATTTACCAACCGATTGGATATCTTTCTCGTCAATTGTGACAATGATGATTTCGTCAGCTATTGTATTGTGGGAACACATCAGAAGGGTATTTGCTTCACACGAACGCAGTCGCACCCATTCATCACGAAGTTTCCACTCAAGCAAATTGAAAATTCCTAACGATTGTCCGACAATAATCGTTAAGGCAACACTAGGCGTAATAATCAAGACAGTGCGAGTGCGCTGGATGAAAGCTTGGAATTTGCGCCACATAGTTCCGTCACACGCTTTAATTAAAATTGATGAGCATTGGGGATTAGGGATTGGGTTTGAGGAATAAATTTTTCTGGTTCCCAATCCCTAATCTTGATTAATTAGCAGATGCTAATAACGGAGCTTTAACAATCTCCTTCAAGCTAACTGAAGAAAGGAGTTCTTCCCATTGCTTGAGGATAGTTGCATTATTGGGTTGAGATGTGTGCAGGGTAGCCAGTGTTTCTACACAGTCATACCAAACGCCAGATTTACCGAAAGCAGTTGCCAACTTCAACGCATCCCTCTGCTGCATTGCTGTTGCCAGTTCAGCAGTGGGTTGGATGCGCTGAATCCAACCATCAACGTAAGGTGTACTAGGATTGAGTTTTCCATCTACCTTCAGTGCCAGAAACCACTGATAGTTCTTCCCTACGGCTAAAGCTGGTGCGTCTGCTGGTAATTTTACTCCCATAACCCCATTTTTCCCAGAAACAGGAATGGTTGTTTGATACTGGGTATTGCCAGCTTCATCCTTGAGACTGAAGACAGCCTCTTCTGCATTAGTAGTAGGTATGTACACCATAATGGTGGGACGCTCAGATACCGTGGTGCCGTAGAAGCTTTGGGGTAAGAGTGCAATTAGGGCTGCTGGGCCTGCCGCTCCCACAATTGAAGGATTCAAGTAGTAAGTACCAACGCGAGAAGCTCCTCCACTTGCCTCTTTAGGTGCGCCTTTGTCAGAAGCGGGAGTAAAGAGGTTGCCTCTGGAAGCTCCTCCACTTGCTTGTCTAGGAGCAGCATTGCGAGAATTGGGAGTAAAGAGATTACCTCTGGAAGCTCCTCCACTTGCGTGCCTGGGAGCGGCATTGCGAGAATTGGGAGTAAAGAGATTACCTCTGGAAGCTCCTCCAGTTGCTTGTCTAGGAGCAGCATTGCGAGAATTGGGAGTAAAGAGGTTGCCTCTGGAAGCTCCTCCAGTTGCTTGTCTAGGAGCGCCGCTATCGATTGGTGGGGTAAAGGTTATACCGTAGGCACTATTCCACATACCGCTAGTCATTAGAGCAATCAAGCCTAATGTACTAGCTAAATATCCAAGTCTCATGATTCTATCCCTTATTTGATGAAAGGTAATACTAAGTAGATTTATTCTGATTGCGGGAAGAAGCGTGTAAGGTCTCTTTGGCTACTAATCAAAGTGAAGAATAGCTGATACCAATATAAACCAACTCTGGCTAGATATAGGTAAAAGATATTGCAAAGTTTTTGATTTGCATGCGTATTATTACTTAATTAAAGCCAGTTGCCAACCAGAACGAAGGCAGACCAAAAGAAAGGATCTTGGAAATCAGTTTGATGAATCAGGTTGATTTGGGCTTGCCTCAATGCTTCGGCTTTGGTGATTTTTGGCTTTCGTAGTTGGTCATAGAAGCGCGTCATCAGCATTTCAGCAGCTTTATCTTTGACAGGCCAGAGGGTGGCAATAGTTGAGCGAGCGCCGGATTTGACCGCTAAACCTGCCAGTCCCAGAACGGCGCGATCATCTCCAGTTGCAGTATCGCAGGCACTTAGTACCAATAATTCGATCGCTTTTGATGAGTCACCACTACGATTCTTGAGTAGTTCAGACAACTCTTTGACATTTACTTGTCCATCCCAAGTCAATAAAAAAGTATCTTCGATACGGGAGCTGAACTGTCCGTGGGTAGCGAGGTGAACCACATCGGCACGGCTAGACTTGATACGATCTGCTAGGGCTTGACTGGTGAATTTCTGGTTCAATAGCATAGAAGAAGCTATTGTCTGAGAGATTTGCTTCACTTCTGATTCCACGGCAGGTAAGGCAGCAAAACCAGAGCGGGATTCGCTAATACCACCGATGATTGCCTTAATTTTGTTTTGCTCCAAGGATTGAGCAGCTATTAATTGCAACCCTGGTGAGAGAGCCACTGCATATTTCTCGATCAGATATTGCTGTCCATCGAACAGAGCAGCTATTGGTATATTCCGCAACTTGCCATCTAAAACAAACACTAGTGTTTTAGTATTTTTAAATGCTTGTTCTGCTTCTGCCGGACGAATCAGCCAATCATACACTTGTTGAGACAATCGCACCCTATCTTGGGAATTGGAAACAGGGTTGAGGGCTACTAACAAATTATCAAGAGTTTGTTCGATATCAGCTTGAGATTGACGGGTTACATAGTAACGCAGAGGCTGTCCAGCTTGGGAGAGAATCACTGCTAGGCGATCGCTGAGAATAATCGGATAAATAACCGTCGCGGTGGGGTCAACTTTGTCAATTTGCTGGGCTTTATCTAAGCAAGCTTCGCGGAAAAAGTTATCAAGTTCAGCAATTTGTAACGATTCGATCAATTCACGAGCCTGCATTAAAGCAGTCTGGGTTGGTTGTTCTTCTAGAAGTAGACCTACTAACTCCCGATAGACAGGCTCTACACTTTCGCGGAAAGAAAATTGAACCTCCGGGTTCACTGCAACCATATCCCCCCGCAATGCTTTTAATGACTTAACTGCTTCTGTATAAGCTGTAATCGCTTTTGGGCGATCGCCCTGTTGCTTAAACAACTGTCCTACTTGCCATGCTGATTGAGCAATGATATCGTCAGCTTGGAGTTGACGGGCAATATTGAGGGATTTTTGGGCTACTTCCTTGGCTTCCGCCCACTGCTTTGTGCGACGGTAGAGTTGCCCCCACTGATACAGTGCATAAGCTTGGGCTGGAGAATCTTCAATTTGTTGTGCAGACTTAACAGTCAATGCCATCAGTTGTGCCAAATCTTTAATTGGTAAAACTTGGTCAGGTTTTTCCAAGCGATTCAATGTAGCCACAAAATTAATGGCTGCGTAGAGTGAGCTATGGCTGGGCGGTAGTTCTGATAACTGTTGTTGTAATTGAGGTGCGAGGGGAACTGCATATTCTAGTTTGTCGTAATCTATCAATAATTTGAACCGAGCTAAACGCGCTTGCAAGGATTCATTTGGGTTTGTGGCTAATTTTTCTGCGTCTTCAAAGTAATTTAATGCCACTTCTGGATCTTGGAAGTCAGAGGCAACTTTCCCTAGACTCGCAAGAATAGAACTTAAATGAGTTTTAGCGTCAATTTTATTTGCGGTGGCTAAACTTTGTTCTAAAACTAGCTGACTTTTATTATCACCGATCGCGTGCAACGTTAAACCTAGCGATCGCAACCCACTCACTTTAACTTCCGAATCTGGCATTTCTTGTAGCTTTTGCGTTAATGTCTCCAATTGTTGTTTCGAGCGGCGATAAAATCCCAGGCTTTGTAAGGCTTGTGCTTGATTGATTTGACTACCCAAGCTGCCCACATTGTCGCCTGCTTGTTCATAATATTTTTGAGCTTGTTGCCAAATTTCCAGTGCGGTTTCAGCTTTGCCAGTACGTAATTGTAAATTTGCCTGAGTATTTAATATCTGCGCCCAGATAATCGCATCAACAGAAGGTTTAGCCGTTTGCAGAATTTTCACACTTTGCTCGATAGATTGTCTAGCAATGTCCCACTGATTGAGTTCCTGTTGTGCTAATGATAAGTAACTCAAGCTGAGAGCTTCATTAGTGCGATCGCCTTGGATATGATATTTCTGTGCTGCCGTTTGCCATGTTGTAGCAGCTTCCGCAAAACGTCCTGCATGGTAGAGGTTTCGTCCTTGTTCTAACCCGTTGGTAGTTTGAGGAGTGGATAATGACACATTAAGAGTTGTCTGTAACGGTATGGATGCTTTTGCAGGAGTGATGGTTACTGCTAAACAAAAGCTCAGAATACTTAAGCACAGATAAAGCCAAGGATTTTTTTTGATGGGGAAAATCATAAAAATTACTGATAAATTTGCTGCTTAGAGGTTTTCATAAAACGATTCATCTTGCATACTTATATTGCCCAGGTATAGCTGTAAACTATCAATGGATAACTGCTTGTATGAGTCATGATGCGTAAAGTCCTCACGTCTACTGGGTTAGGTAAAGCCCCAGGAATTGGCAGTGCTGTTGCACTTTAGGAAAAGTTTCGGTTTAATCCGCCTCTTTTTTTGACAACAGTTGAAAGCCAATTCTGTTATGTGCAGCTTGTTATGCTCAGTTCCTTGCCGCAAAATTCAATGGTAGTTGAAGGTAATGCAGGGGTGTAAGCAGAATCAGTTAAGGTTATTGTCGGAATGTGTTAATTGTGGGGCGAGGTTTAAGGTTCCGGCGTTGTGGGGGTGGATGGTGTCAGAATCTGTTTTATAACTTTTGCAGAGATGACAAGCAAGCAAAAGCTTTTTTATTGTTAGATTCTTGTGTTTAAACATTGATTTAAGCCAAAGGCGAAAATTTTTTTGATAATCTAACGATCTTCACTATAGAGAAAAATAAAATCATTATTTATCTGTATATCGGGATATAAAGTAGTTAATTCTTCTGTTACGTGGCAATGGTAGTTTTTTATAGGAATTTCAATGATTTTATTACGTATTAATATAGCAAAAAAAATATTGAAATAATGAAATGCTTCGAGGAAAATTTTTAGGTGAATTAGAATTAATTTCTTTTTTTATTTTTTCAATAATTTCTGGTATATTATTTTCTTTTTTAGCATCGACAGCAAGGCGATATAAGTTATCACAAAAACGGTTCATGTCCTTTGGTTGTAGTTCATTAGGAATTTCGCCGTCTTCAAATAGCTTGTTAATTTCAGTAGCTAACTTACGTTTAATTTTTATATCAGGATAATTATTTTCTTGAATAATAAGAGATGTTTGTTCAAAAGCAAGAATAAGCGTATCTAGTTGTTCAAAGTTTGCTTTAATTTGTGCTGCTAGACGTAATCTTTTCCAGTCTAATTCAGAATTTTTATATACTAAATCATGACTGGCACATTATTTCAACAACTTTGATGCCGCTAATTTTGTCGCATTTTTATTAGACTGTCAGCTTTTGTTCCAATCTTCTATAAATTTGAGCTAACCACACATGAATTACTGGTTGACATTCCACTACAGAGCGATCGCTCCTTCCCTGCCGAATTCTACTAGAGAAAGAAATCACCCTTTGTCATTTCAGCACAGCACAAAACGCTTTTCCCGACCAGATTTAAATGTCCAGATTGCTTGGAAGTGCAGAAAAATTGCGCCAAACGGTGTCTGCACAGTATCCAACAGAGAAGTTATGGCAGATTGATTGTTTACAATAAAGGCGGCACCCGGATTTGAACCGGGGGATGGAGGTTTTGCAGACCTCTGCCTTACCACTTGGCTATGCCGCCACACTCTACAGTCAACTATCATAGCATAGGTTTGCTTCGTATTGCATCCCCAAGCTGCAAAATTT
Source organism: Anabaena sp. CCY 9910 (assembly GCF_963920875.1). Lineage (NCBI taxonomy): Bacteria > Bacillati > Cyanobacteriota > Cyanophyceae > Nostocales > Nostocaceae > Anabaena > Anabaena sp. CCY 9910. The sequence goes on from NZ_CAWUDJ010000035.1 coordinate 16,397, forward strand.
TTGCTATCGCTAGTGTAACTTTCAACGGATAGGCAGTGTTAAGTTAAAAAAATATAAGTTATAAACTAGTCTTATGAGAGAGAAGCATTTACACTTCTATTTATGAGTTATGAGTGTCGTAAAATACAAAAAAAATATAATTTACTCCTTAAGATAGATGAAAATCTGAAAGTAGCTATAAAAGTATAAAAAGAAACAAAAATTTTCCTATATTTATTTACTTAGATATAGTAGCAAGCCGTTAATTATATACCTGAGATGAGATAGCCTATTGCTTCATTGATAAGTTAAAAAATGAATTTACTACTCATTTCATGTTGTTAGGGAGAATCTAGTATCAATACGCATAAGTGGCCAAACGTAAAAATGAACGAAAAGTTACCCATCTCAATTGCTCAAATAACGGACATACATCTGTTGGCTTCAGAAAGCCAAAGGCTACAAGGAATATCTACAATAGAGTCTTTTTTAGCTGTGATGAAGCGGCTAGAGGAACTACGACCAGAGTTAGACTTGCTGCTGATGACGGGAGATTTATCCGACGATGGGACACCAGAATCTTATGAAAACCTACAACACTATTTAAATTCATTGCAAATAGCCGCTTATTGGCTCCCAGGAAATCATGACTGTGCGATCGCAATGGATAAAATATTAAATCTAGGCATGGTTTCCCGACGTAAGTCTTTTCAACGTGGAAATTGGAATTTCATTTTGCTTAACTCTAGTATTCCTGATTGTGTGTATGGTTATCTCTCAGCTACTACCCTAGATTGGCTGGATTCTGAGTTAAGAATGCTACCTAATAACCCTACTTTAATAGCGCTGCATCATCCTCCTGTATCAGTCAATTCCGCATGGATAGATGGTAGCTGTCTCCGGAATTCTCAAGAGTTATTTGCTGTGATTGATCGTTACCCGCAGGTCAAGCTAGTCTTGTTTGGTCATATTCACCAAGAATTTCGACATCAGCGCCACAATGTTCATTACTTAGGATCTCCCTCAACTTGCTATCAGTTCCAGTCGCAAAGCCCTACTTTTGCCATTAACCAAGAACTACCAGGTTTTCGTTTGTTGAAACTATACGCCGATGGCACATGGACGACTAAAATTGAGCGAGTGCCTTATTCCCTTCCGATAGAATCGGCAGTAACGGTATCTTACTAATTACCAGGAATTTTATAGATAAAGAAAGCGCAGAGGGACGCAGAATATTACTAAGTAATACTCAAAACTGAGAAAGCTGCTCAACATCCCACTACAGCTAATATCACTCGGCACTTATTTTGACCTCATCGGCAAAATTCCGCAAACGTACAAAGTAGAACGGCCCAGCAACAGAACCCCAGATGTGTGCATCGGTTTCTAAATCTCGCCCTCTATCAAGACTGATAAATTTCTCTTCGTTAATTTCAAATTCGCTATCTAAGTAGGTCTTTTGACCTTTACGAACAACAATACAACCTTTTCCTGGTTCTACCGTACCTTTAAAGCTGTTACCAGTCCACTCAACAATCATGTTACAGCCTGGTAATTTTTCCAAAGATTCGCTAGTTAAAGTTTTCAACCGATTAAGGTCACGGGATGCACCGTAAAAATTCTCTTCTTGCTTAACTGTATAATTTTCGATATGGATGCGATCGCCTACAGTTATCAGCTTGAGTACCCGCAAACGATAGGGATCATTCAGCATATAATCATAAGCTTGTTCCACAAAAAGACCTACTCCAGATAATACTTCCCACGGTAGGGGACGCATACACACACGAATATGGGCGTAAAAAGGGGGGTTTTCAAAAGCTTGTGCCTGATTACTAAAGTCGGCTGCCATCCAGCGTGCTAAGGTGGCTATGTCTGTAGAATGAGTCATTACATCAGATTTCTTAAAAATATCTGAGAGTATTTTAAAGCTTAATGGGGATTGGAGACTGGGGATTAGGAATTGGGGATATTTATTTCAGGTTGATGCGTCTAATGGATTTGCAGTTAAAGTTATTAGGCAGCAACTCATAAGGTGATACGCACTTAGATCAAATATTCTTGCGTCAGGGCTGTCCATAGTTAAGAGTCCAGAGTTAAAGGTTAGCTTGGACTGTGGACTTTGGACTTTTGACAACCTGAGTGCGAAATATACGATTTAAATGCGTAACAGCTTACCCATTATCGGTTACTCACCTTCATACCCACAAAATCGTCAAATCCTTATGCTAAGGCGCTTAAGTCTCTTCATTACGACTGTGATTATTTGGCAACTTACCAATTCTGTAACTCTAGCCAGGAGTAACGATCCTCAACAAGCAGACAGTTTTCCTCCTAGTCCATTGGAAATTACTACACCTGATCCCCTTGTACCCACTTTGCGCGATAAACAGCAGTTAACTGTTGCAGAACAACAAAAGTTGGAGGCGGCGTTAGATGAGTTAAACCAACAAGCAACAGCAAAGTTGCAAGCTGGGGATAATTTAGGGGCGTTTGAAATTTGGAACCGTGAACTACGCTTACGCCGTTATTTAGGGGCTGTCGCTGAGGTACAAGCGCTGTCGCGGGTTGGTGAGATTGCTTGGAATCAAAACGATCGCCAAGAGCTACAATACATTACTCAACGATTACAAGCTATTCAAAAACAGGCACAACCGCAAAACAAAAACGTGCAGCACAGTGTTGACTTACCACTACTACAAGCTTTGGGCGAAGCCTATCAGAAAGTGCGATCGCTAAAAAGTGCCATTACAGTTTACAACGAAGTTTTAGCCACAGTTCGAGAAAAACAAGATTTAGTTGCCCAAGTAAATACTCTCACCACAATAGGGGAACTAAATCTTAATTGGTTTGATTATCCCCAAGCTGCTACCGCCTATGAGGAATTGCTTAGATTAGCTACCTCTGGGGGAGAAAATCAAAATCAGCAGGAGTTCACATACTTGCAAAAGCTAGCTTATATTTATCAACAATCTAAGCAAGCACAAAAATCTATTGATGTTTTGAACAAAATAAAAGCTATTTATTCCCAGAATAATAATTTTACTCAGTTGCCAACTTTACAGCTAGCGATCGCCGCTAATTATGAAATCTTAGCGCGAGAAAATCCTGCTTTAATAGAAGCAGCTTTTAAAAACTACCAAGAAGCTTATATAACTGCGTGGCAATTGCAACAATATCCTAGTGCGGCGGAAGCTGTACAGAAATTAATCTCTTTGTACCGTTCTCAAGGACAACTAGATGAAGCTTTGCAAGCCAGCGAAATTCTTTTAGAAATACAAACACGAGCCGTCAATTTTTACGGTCTGATGGAGGCTTACGACCAAATAGGGAAATTATACTTAGAGCGTAAAGACTCCTCAGCCGCCCTCGCCGCATTTCAAAAGGGTTTAGAACTGGCGAGACAATTAAAACATCAAGAAGCTTATTTTACACAGCAAATTAACAGTATTTAATATTGGTAATTGGTAATGGGTGGCTTATATGGAACTACTATTTGATTTGTGAATTATATGTAGCTCACCTTATCCGGGTTTTGGTGGGCATTGCCCACCCTACACATACTTATGTTTGTTCAATAATCAAATCGGATTCCTATATTAGATGTTCACCTATTACCTATTACCAACCAAGTTCACCATATTTTCAGTCAGTAACTGAACTCAATATTACACAGAAGTTACTTCTTGCTTGTCGGAAGATTGCACTAATTCATACAGTTTGCTTTCAAACTTTTCCATACAAGCTGACCAATCATAACCCAGTATGGAAGGACGGGCTTGTTCACTCAAGGCAGATTTGAGTTCAGGATTTTCCAAAATTGTAATTATCTTTTGAGCAAAATCTTGTGGACTATTAGGTTCTGCTAAAAGACCATTCAGACCAGGGAAAACTTGTTCTGAAGTTGATGGTGCGATCGCTGCAACGACGGGAGTACCAGAGGCTAAGGCTTCGTTGGTTGTGGTGCAGAAGTTTTCTGTTACAGAAGGATTGACAAAAACATCGGCGCGGGCGAACCAACCTAAAAGTTCTGTACCGTGAGACTCACCCCAGAAGGTAATACCGGAAGGAAATTTTTGCACGCGTCTGCGGATTTCTTCATCTAAAGGCCCACTACCAATAATTACCAAATGCACATCAGGAATTTTGGCAGCAATCATAGGATACATATCTATGAGTTGGGTGACATTTTTCTCGGCGGTGATGCGTCCTACAAATAATAGAGTAGGTCTACTATCGTTGGGAATTGGGTTGTGAATGATGTTGCGGGGATGAAATTTCTCGCAATCAATTCCTTGATAAGGCACATATTCGCTACGCTGACATTTTAAGTTGTGGTATTTCTTGAGTTGTTCTCGTGAAGGAAACACATTCAAGTCATAATTGTCACTAAACTGTTTTACTAACAGTGGAATCAGAGGGCGCACCAAGCTAAAGAAAATATCACCGAAGTAATATTTGATATAGGCAACAATGTCTGTGTGGAAGACGGAAATAATGGGTGTATGGGTGCGTTTAGCATATTTCACACCTACAGGACGACCATAACCCTGCAACAAACCTGAGTATAAACCCCGCATTTGTGCTGCTTCTTCCACTACGATGATATCTGGTTGGAAGTCTGAAAGTAATTTACTATCACTCCAATGGCGATAGTTTAAAGGTTGGGGAAGAGACTTATAAAATATCAGTGGCTGTGTGGGAAATGCAAAGGAAGAAAAATTGGGGAAAGGTTTTAGTTCATCTAGTCCCGCCATTGGGCGGCTTCCCACATTTTTGGGGAACTTGTCGTTAATTTGGGGGTGAACAAGTAATACCTCATGACCTTGTTTTAACAACCAATGAACCCTCTGGTGTACCGCAACTGAAACTCCAGTTAAAAAAGGTGCATACAATCCGCTAAACAGCGCAATGCGAAGCTTTGATTTCTGCATATTTTTAGTAAATTTTCGTATTTCTTAGGGAAATTTGGTATTTGCAAGCGCCCTATTGTTTATTAGTCAATAGTCAGGAGTTATGGGTTAATTCAGTGGTTGATAAGGACGATAATCAGCTAGGCGAATATTCACAGGCCCGTTAACTTCATAGGTGACACCACACCAATTAACTGTTTGCATCCGTAGAGAGGTGATCATTGCCCAGCCATAAACCCAGTGTGTAAGTGGTATTCCCATTACTATTCTCAAGATGAGCGATGCTGACAGTTGAGTTACAGGTTTACCTTGTGAACGGATGATTGGTTGTATACCCAACTCTAAAAACAGGATGAGCATAGTTAATGCCAATATATAAATGACATACCAGCTCAAAGCAAAAATGGCTGTATCTCCTTGCCCACTAAAAAATGAGATAAACCACACAAACAAGAGAAGTTGAGGTAGCCCTATTGTTAAAACCGCTTCACCTACTAACACCCACCACCAAGGATGATAAAGTCGGAACAAAAGTAGTTGGCGCTGGAACGAGTATTTTAAATTTGGTAAATCACACTCTTGTGGATTGACAATAATCAGAGAAGGTACAAACTTCACCTGAAGATTATATTTAGCCATGACGCTAGATAGCATCGTATCCTCACTCAGGGTATGTTCCCACCTCTCTAACAACCCTGTTCGGCGCAGCACTTCCGTTTTTATAGCTAAACTTCCACCCCAAGGAATGCCGTATAGGTACATCTGGACGATCGCCGAGATATTGCCAATGTACCGAACCACAGTCCCCCAATACACGCCTGTAGGTACATACCAATGATTACCTGTAGTTACTCCTACCGTCGAATTTGTCAGAGGGCTAACTAATTCTCGTAACCAATTGGGATGGACGATAGTCTCAGCATCTACTAAAGCCACTACCTGATAAGAATCATCTAATTCTGAAACAGCTTGCACTAAGGAACTGCATTTGAGACTACAAGTTTGGTTGATAGTCCGCAAATAATTAATTTGAAAATTATTTGCCCCGATTTCTTTAATAGTCTCGTTGACAACTTGCCAAGCTGGGTCTTGTTCACTATCGACGATCAGCTTTAAATCATAGCGTGGATAGTTTTGCTGGAGGAGCGATCGCAAACAATCAGGTAATAACGGATCTGCCCCCCGCAAATATAACAATACTGCCGTTTTTGGCAACTTCTCATCAGGTAAGCTATGGGAGCGTAAGTTCAAAGACCACAAAAATCTTAGTACCAAGCCCACCTGAACAACTAACCAAATCACCAATAACTTAGATATTGATATCGCCAATTCGTCCATTTTATTGATTACCTCTACACAATTTAGTAGGGTGTAAGGGTGTGAGGGTATAGGGGTGTGAGGGTGTGAGGGTGTGAGGGTGTGAGGGTGTAAGGGTGTGAGGGTATAGGGGTGTGAGGGTGTGAGGGTGTGAGGTTTTTGAACATCTAAACCCCTGCACCCCTATACCCCTATACCCCTATTGCTATTCTTCACAGAGACATTTTGCTATCAATAGGTTGATCTAAAAAATCATAGGCATGATACTCAACTAGGCGGATATCGTCATGGCTATGAATCCGATAAATAATGCCCCGCCATTTAACAGTTGATATCCACACAGAAGATAGCATTGCTAACCCATATACCCATTGTGTTAGGGGAATTGCCAGCAACATTTTGCCCATCCTGGCAATTGATAACTGTGTCCCTGGCAGACCTTGAGCGCAAATTACTGGTTGTAGTCCTATCTCCATCACCAGCATGAGTAACAGCAATCCCAGAGTATAAATGCTGTAGGAATTTAACAATAAACCTGCTACATCCCATTGGGCATCACCCAAAGACAACAGAAACACAATAATGCTTAAAGTGGGGAACAAAATGCTAGAAACAGCTTCACTAACTATAGCTAGCCACTGGGGATGATAAAGCCGAGAATAAAGCAGAAAGCGCTGGAGATATTCGATAATTCCCAACAAATCGCACTCTTCACGATTGACCATAATCAAAGAAGGCACAAATTTAACCCGTAAACCATGCTTTTTCAGCACATTGGGTATCATTAAATCCTCGCCAAAGGATTGCGCCCACTTTTCCAGCAGTCCTGTTTGACGCAACACCTCTGTTTTCACAGCTAGAGTCCCACCCCAGGGAATACCAAATAGGTACATCTGCACAACAGTAGCTATATTCCCGGTGTAACGTACCAAAGAACCCCAATAGCGGTTAGTAGGAACATACCAACGATTACCAGTCGTCGCCCCAATTTTGGGGTCACCCAGAGGGCTAACTAATTCCCGCAACCAATGAGGATGAACGATTGTATCTGCATCGGCTAAAGCAACTACTTGATAAGAATCATCCAAATCGGAAATAGCTTGAATTAGAGAACTGCACTTAAGACTACAGTTGTGGCGAATAACTCGCAAATGGTTGATTTGAGCGTTGGTTGCGGCTAATTTATCGATGCTATCACTAGCAATCTTCCAAGCAGGGTCATCCTGACTATCAACAACTACCTTTAAATCGTAATTTGGGTAATTTTGCTGTAATAATGCTTCTAAGCAGTTGGGTAAAAAAGGGTCGGCTCCTCGTAAACAAATAATTACCGCCGCTTTTGGTAACTGCTCATCAGGTATGTTTTTAGACCGCCATGTCCGCACATACAGCAAAAATACTAATGAAAGACACATCTGAATAACTAACCACCCCAGCAAAGACTTAGACAAGAAAATTGCCAACTCTTTCATCACATCTTTGTCTCCGGCAAATTTTGTCTTGCTTGTGTAATGGTCAAGATAGGGAGTGAGGAGTAAATAATAGGACTTACGTAGTGTTACTAAATTTTCTGGCTTTTTTGTCAATAGTCCATAGTCAATAGTCAAAATCAAGATTTTTGGATTGTGGACTATAGACTACCCTCAAAAGATTTTTTTGGTTCAGTGCGTAAGTCCTAAATATTTATTTCCCCCCAGTCCCCAATCTCTACTCCTTATGGATCAAGTGAGTATTTAACGGAAATATTAACGCTGGTGCTTTTTGTGACTGTAAAACTTGACTTGCTAAATGCTGGTGTTCCTGTTTGGATAGACACTATGGGATTATTAGAAATTCCAAAACCTTCTTTGGGAATACCAAAAAAGTCTGTATCTAACTTGCGATTGCCATTTTCATCATGGACGATCGCCACCGCATATTTACCTGGTTTCAAGCCAGAGAAACTTTTGGTTACAGTCTTACCTGTAACTCTTGTACAACCACTTTGGATTTCGCTAGTATCACTCATGGGAAATCCTTTTTCACTGGCGTACACCCGGAAGCATATCGCGCCTTTTTGTTGGCGTATCCCGTTGACTACAACAGTTAATTTAGTTGTAGTTTCTGCGTTCGCTGTTTTTAAGGAAACAAGACTTAATACAGCAGCTAATAAAAAGTAGCGCAAACGTGAAATACTCAACATAATTGCTATTCCTCAGATTATTTGAGATGGTTAATTCTAGGAAAATGCAGTCAAAGAAATGAGCAGGGAATTATTTTGCTCACGACTGCCAATTTTTTAATCTATCCAGACCACTATTTAACTAACTTCTGAATGTCGGTATTTTGCAACCAAATTTTTGTTTGACTTAAACCTTTCTCTAGGTCAACTTTTGGTTTATAGTCTAATATTGTTTGGGCTTTAGTGATGGAATAGGCATAGGGACGAGTCATAAAGTCCACTGATTCTGGCAGAATATCGGCTTTTTTGCGAAATAGTTTTTGTCCCTGATTTCGCAGTTTTAAAAACAACTTCATCTCATCCTTTGGTATAGACATAGGAGCAGATGCACCTTCCATTGCCGCTAGGCGCATGAAGTATTCTTTCCAAGAAGTTTCTTCGCCATCGGTGATATTAAATATTTCCCCATAGGCATCTTTTTCTACTGCTAAAAAGATGGCATCAATTAAGTTATCGATATACACATGATTGATAACTCCTTGACCTTCGTTAGCATAGGCGAATAATTTTTGCCGCATCATCAATATTGGTCTAACTATCCAGGGAATACTTCCCGGCCCGTAAATATCGCCAGCGCGAATGATAATTAAGCCAAAATCGGGTGGAGAATTGAGGGGTAAAAGTTCGGTTTCAGCTTCGATTTTGGTTTGACAATAGGGATTGTTATCACCGGAGAGTGTCCCAGATTCAGTGATGCGATCGCTATAATTAAACCCATAAACCATGACGCTGGAAAGATGCACAAAGCACTTCACACCAGCATTTTTGGCAGCCTTAGCCATATTGACTGCACCAGCCACGTTAATTTCCCGAAAATTCTTGATGGGGCCTGCTTCTTCTGTCAATTGTTCTGTATGTAGAACAATGTCTACTCCTTGACAAGCCTTGTGGGCGATCGCTTCATCAGTTATCCTACCAACAATCACCTCAGCACCTAATTTCTGCGCTTTATCTTTATTAGTGGAAGTTTGCAGTCCACGCACTTTCATTCCCTGCGCGATCGCCAACTCAGCTGCACGCAAACCGATAAATTCATCAATCCCAGTAATCAGCAGAGTTTTATTTTGCAAATCCATAATCCAGAGTTATTGTTTTACTAAAATTTCCATTCTCAACCCAGGAGAGAAATTACTCTCTACTCCCTAAAAAATATCAGCCGGGTCAGCAGAACGAAGTTTGTTAATAGCCAATGCGCCAGAAGTGATGCACATTAAGACTACTGATACAAAGACGATGAGGGCATTATTTGCCGTCATCACAATTGGTAACTTAGTAGCTGTCATCGCAAAATCATATAAGCCTACGGCAAATAAAAATCCTGGGATGTAAGCTAATAATGCCAAAATTAAAGCCTGTTGAAATACCACATTTAAGAGGTAAATATTAGGGTAACCAATAGCTTTTAAGGTGGCGTAAGCAATAAATTGGGTGGCAATATTACTGTAGAGAATTTGATAAACAATCACCACACCCACAACCGAAGCCATTGTTAGCATTATGTTCAAAATAAAACCAATTGGTGTTCTAACTGACCAATATTGTTTTTCAAAATCGATGAAGCCTTTACGAGTGAAAACTCTCACATCATTAGGTAAATTAGCTTCTAAATTAGCAACAATTTTCTCTTGATCAGCACCTGCTTTAAGAGTGATTGCACCAATATCAATTTTTTCTGCGGGGCGGGTATTAGGATTGATGCGGAGAAATGTGGAATCGCTGACAATTAAGTTACCATCAACGCCAAAAGAAGGGCCTAAACTGAATAGTCCACCTACTCTGACTTTATAGCCAATAGGCGCATCGAAGGGAAAAATTTCAATTGTCTGCTCTGTATCTCCTTTGTTAAAATTGGCAGCGATTGGGCCAAATTCTGGCCGGGAATCTCTGTCAAAAAGCATGACATCAGGAATTTTGAGCTTGTCTAAATTTTCTTCCACTTCTGGAATATTCATCACTGGCTGACCAGGGTCAAAACCAATTACATAGATTGAATATTTCTCTCCAGTTTCCGGATTTTTTAATTTTGCAAACTGCAAATACATGGGGCTAACTGATTCTACCCCATCAAACCCTAAAGCTTGATACAATCGAGTGCGAGAAAAACTTTGACTTGCTGTCAAAGATTTATATTGTGAACTGACTAAGAATAAGTCACCGCGTAGATTTTGATGTACTGCGGTAGCACTGGAGTAAAGCGCATCTTGGAAACCAAGCTGCACAAACATCAGTAAGACAATAAAAGCAATGCCAGCTACAGCTATAAGAAAACGAATTTTCTGTTGGACTAGCTGTAGCCATGCTAAAGGAATTTTAAAATTCATATTGATTGTGTCAATTGATAGTTGTCAGAGACGCGATTAATCGCGTCTGTACAGTTGTCCATAATCTAATGACAATTAAATTTGAATTGATACATCAACTTGTAGGTTGGTTAAACGTGCGACCTTTTCGCTATCTGCGGGGTTATCAATGGAGACTTTAACTTCAATGATTCTCCGGTCGGTATCTGATCTGGGGTTGAGGCTGAAGATGCTTTGTTTATCAACTTGCCAACCAATTTCTTTAACAGTTCCTTGGAGTTTGCCAGAAAATGCTGTGCTGGTAATTGTTGCTTTTTGACCTACACGCACTTTTTGAATGTCAGTTTGGTAAACTTCGGCAATTACATACATCTGCGATGTCTTACCAATATCAGCAAATCCACTACTGGGGATAACTTCCCCTGTTTTGGCATGAGTTTTTAAAATTCTGCCATCGATGGGAGCTTTTATGTAAGTTAACTCCTGATCAGCTTTGGCTTGTTTGACGGCTGTAACAGCGCTTCTCACTTCCATCTGGGCTAAGTCTACATCTACAGCCCGTACTTCTTTGACGCTGCTGAGTTTAGCTTTAGCTTCTTTGATTTGGTCAGCCAGGGTGTTTTGAGAGCGACTGAGAGAGGCTTTGGCTTCTGTGAGTTGTTGTTCAACAGTTTTGAGTTGTAAGGCTTTACTGTCGGATACAGATGCAGAAACAGCGCCTTCTTTGAACAATTTTTGATAGCGATCGTTTTCAGTTTGGGCGTTGTTGAGTTCAGCGTTGATGCGATTGATTGTTGCTTGTTGGGTAGCAACTTCTCCTTTTAGTTGCGACTCTAAACGAGCAACAGTTGCTTTTTGAGCGTCAATGTCTCCAGGTTTAGCACCTGCTTTTACTTGTGCAAGTCTGATTTTGGCAATTTGCAGTTTATCTAAAGCTTGTTCTAGGGCTGAAGTCGCACGGCTATAATCTTCCAGATATGCCAATACTTGTCCTGCTTGTACTTCGTCACCTTCTTTCACCAATAGTCTATCTACACGGATACCGTTGGTGGAACTAGGCGCAGATAAAGTAGTGATTTGACCTTGTGGTTGCAAGCGTCCTAAAGCGGTGACAGCAACTCTCACTGGTGCTGCTTTGGGAGTATTGGCAACAGGGGTTTTTACTGGTGCGGAAAATCGATTGGAAGACAAACTATAGAGGGATATTAGCCCAGCCGCTAAGGTGAGGGATGCTGCCAAAATCAACCGCCACCGACCTTGGGGTTTGATAAATAATTGGCGTTCTTTATTTACTGCCATATTTTCATTCCATTTTCTAATTGTAATTATTTAGGAGGTAGCCCAGATGGCTATATTGGTAAACTGCTACTCATCGGCAATTCGCCAAAGACTCTTTTCTTAAATGGTTTTTTGAAAACAGGGTGTAGGAGTGTAGGGGAAAAACTTTTTCATGTTTGGTGGCTGTCTGGAAAGAGGGTGTAGGGGTGTAAGGGTATGGGGGTGTAGGGGAAGGATATCTTTTATCTATGACTGTGAAATTTTTTCATCGGGACTGACTTGAAAATGCTGTTAATGTAGTGGCCTTGCTGAGTGAAAATTCCAGTCCCTAGAGTTTACCAACCCAAAATTTCTCGGCTAGGGGAAGCAGGGGGCGAAGGAGGTTTTTTTGCTGTTATTAACCTTACAAAGTTGACTTGCCAGAGTACTAATACCGTTTCTTGATGAGGATGCACTTTATTCTGTACTGTAGAGACGTTGCATACAACGTCTCTACATCATTTACTTGGCGCAACTTCATAGAGAGTTGGTATAAGTCAATGCGAATGGACTGGCCTGTATTTAAAAGTAAAGCGTTCAAGTCCTGAGAACCGAGAGGACGCAACGAAGGTATTTATGCTCTTTTGATCAGCGATCGCCTGTGAATATCTAGCAAAAAACTCTACCGTCAAGAATGGCGCTGACATTGGCTGATTGACCACTGTATTATCGACGCATTATTCTTGCCCTAGCTGTGTAGTATAAGACATTCTCATAGATTCTGGGGGGAAAATCATCATTTCTAGATACTGATGAAACTTATTAGATGTATCTTAGTCGTATTTGCTTGGTGTGATAATTGACTGCCCTAAAAAATAGTAGTACCTCTTTGAGAAAAGAATGGGACAGATATATACTCCAAAACCATAATTCAGCTTGGCTTCCTTAATTTTGAATTTTGAATTTTGAATTGGTATAACTATGCCTACAGTACCCATAGACCAAATTAAAATTGGTCGCAACCGCCGTCCGGTCAAGGGTGAGAAAGTTGATGAATTGAAGGAGTCCATCAAGACTAATGGTCTATTAAACCCTATCACGGTAGATCAACGCCTTACCTTGATTGCTGGACTACACCGGCTGACAGCTTGTAAGTTGTTGGGGTTAGAGGCCATTGAGTGCAATATTGTTAATTACGATGATGCTGACCAAGGCAGGTTAGCCGAAATCGATGAGAATTTGATTCGCAATGAGTTAGAACCTTTGGAGCGTTCAGAGTTGTGGTTGGAACGTGACCAAATTCTAGCACGTATGGGACTGCGGGCGAAAGTTGGGGATAATCAACATACTTTTAAAGGTGGTGAAACCATTTCACCACCTAAAAGAACAATAGAGTTAGCGAAAGAGGCTGGTTACTCGGAACGCACCTTTCAGCATGGTAAGCAAATTGCCAAAAGTATTCATCCGGAAGTCAAGGAGTTAATTAAGGGTACACCCATTGCGGATAGTCCCACAGCTTTGTTACAGGTGGCGAGGGCGGGGACACAGGAGCGAAATTTGGCAGAGGAAGCACAGCAGGCTTGGGAGTTAGCCAAGACTCAGGGTGATCAAGAAGAAGCGGAACGACAAGCAAAGTTAATTGAAGAGTTAAAGGTAAAGCAGAAAGCCGCGCAGTTATTGGCTTATAAAAGTGCGATCGCTCAAAAGGAAGCGAAGTTAGCAGCGAAGAAAACTCAACGCCAAACAGAACCAGTCACCGCCGATGAACCCAGGACTCAAATTGGTGATGAATGGATATTAGGCAGACATTTAGTATATTGTGGCGACACAGCCAAGGGGGAATTCCGCAATTTATTACCTTCAGATGCAGCGCTGGCGATCGCTACTCTCTCACCCACATGGGAGCATAATTACTTGGTAGATGAAGCCAAAGTTGTGGCGGTTATCCGTTCGGAAGGACATATTTACGAATTTTACAAGCGTAGTCAAATGCCCTTTCAATATGAATTATTACTAGGCAATCTTTATGTAGGAATTTTTTCTCATCAGGTAATAGCTAAACCGCAAACGCCAATTAATATTGAGGGCGTGGAAGGAATTGTTAACTATTTGATCAATTTGTACACCAGTCCTAATCATTTTGTGATTGCTCCATTTATGGGACATGGTGAAATTTTGATTACTTGTGAGAGGATGGGAAGAATTTGTTTTATTGGCGACAGTAATGCAGAACTAACTAGTCGAGGTATTGGCAGATGGCAAAAATGGACTAGTAAAAAAGCCATAAAATCAGTTACTAGTGAAACCAAAATTAAAAAAGCATAATCACTCATCAATACACCAAAATAGATGACCATAAAAGCATTAATACCAATTTGAAAAAAAGAATGTGATAAATAAACCATTTGTAGAGACGCGATTCATCGCGTCTACATCCCGTGATTCATCGCGTCTACACCCAAGGATGTGCTGCAATCATTAATTGAATTGGTATAAGTTAGTATTGCCCCAGACTATTACGAATTAAAATTTATTCTGTAGCTTGTTTACCAAATACTAATTTAGGTAGATGCAATTTAGGTAATTCCTAACAAGCCTTTTATATGTTTATTATGCACAATCAATAAAATCGATATTTGCTTGATAAATACTCATGCTTGTTCATGGGTCATTTATATTAAAAAACCCTCAAAAATGACAGCTTAATTATGTCGTTATGCTGAAAAATTAATCTATAGATTTAAGTCATTAAATTTATTAGTTTCCAGAATGATTACTGATGTAACAAATAACTGAAATTCCCTGTATATCAAGATGTAGTTAGCCTTACAGCTTGGATCAAGCAACTTAACTGTTTATATTTATGGGTTCTTAGTTATACCTTTCTACTATATCTAAACTGTAAATTTCATCAACAAACAACTAGTTTTTTTATAAAAATAATTTAAACAAATGATTTAGTTTCCATGAACTGTGCTATTGTTTGTATTAATTCAACGTTAAAAAGTGGCAAGGCAAATTAGTTATTTAATCGCATCTGTAACAGTAAAAACTAAACCTGGTGAGAATGGCAGAAATAACTACTCAATGGAAAAAGCTACAAGACTTTATTTCCCTTCTGCCTGCTGTTACCGACTTCCTGCCTTCTAATTACTGCATCACCATCACCTTTTATATGCTTGATTAGTCTTTCAAATAATGGTGTGAATTCGGAGTTAAGGTGATGTTCTTTCTGTAACTAACTTGTCAAATTTTCTGGGTCAAATCCCATAACATATATTATCCTGGACGCTGAAACTGGCTATGGCATTCATCAAGATACAGAACGTTGTCATTAATACCAGCTACGTGGCTGCGGTGAAGCTAGAAAATCAAACTAGTTTGGGAGAAAAAAGCGTTTCTGTCCTAATAGCTACTCCTCAGTTGCCATCGTTCCAGTGGGATACAATTGCTCAAAATCTCTACCATTACGAATGGATAGAATTTACTGGTCAAGCAGCTACCGTTATCCAAGATTATTTTACCAGTTTCAACAACGTGATTGACCTATTACCACAATATCAAGAGTCAAGCGTTGGATAACATTCTACTGATTCAGGGTATAGGGGTGCATGGGTATAGGGGTATATGTGTAGGTTATAAAAATCTTCAGCCCTTACACCCCCACACCCTCAGACCCCTAGACCCTTCAAATTAACAGGGTTGAATGACCAGTATGTATAGTGTGGTGTTTCAAAAAAGCATTTAGCCTGACCTACAGCAATAGCAATTCTCCAAAATTCATTCATAAATTCAAACTCGAAAACCTGAGAGAAGATGGGTTTTTAAATTATAAATTATAAGTTTTGAATTTTGAATTTTGAATTTTGAATTGATATCGGCTGTGCCAACGCACATAGGATAGCTAGTTGCTAACAAGAACGAATCGCTTATTTTAACTGAGCAACAGAAACTACTGTAGCTGCAATTTTCACAGTACTTCAGAACAGTATATGTCCTATGTCTGCTAATCCAATTGATACAGCCTTAGCGGAGTTAGAAGCCCAAATAAATAACTGCGAAAAGGCTTTGTTGAGGTGTATTGAGGAAAAGAAAATGAAATCAGAAAAACCAATGTCAATCAACAAAATTAATAGACAGCTACAACATAATCCTATTGCCATTATTGGCATGGCTTCCCTACTACCCGAATCGAGAAATTTACGGGAGTATTGGCAAAACATAGTTAACAAAATTGATTGTATTACTGATGTTCCCTCTACTCACTGGAGCGTTGAAGATTACTACGACCCCAACCCCAGAACCACCGAAGATAAAACCTATTGTAAACGGGGTGGGTTTATTCCGGAGGTTGATTTTAACCCAATGGAATTTGGGATTCCTCCCAGCATCTTGGAAGTAACCGACGTTTCCCAACTATTAAGTTTAGTAGTTGCGAAAGAAGCAATGGAAGATGCAGGTTACGGCGAATCCCGCGAATTTAACCGCGATTTGGTGGGGGTAATCTTAGGTGTGGCGATGGCGAAACAATTGGGTATGCCATTGTCTGCACGGTTAGAATATCCTATTTGGGAAAAGGTTCTCAAAAATAGTGGACTTTCCGACGAAGACACCAAAAAAATCGTCGATAAAATCAAAAGCGCTTACGTCAAGTGGGATGAAAACGCCTTCCCCGGTATGCTAGCTAACGTCGTAGCTGGACGCATCGCCAACCGCTTGAACTTTGGCGGGATGAACTGCGTCGTGGATGCGGCTTGCGCGAGTTCCTTCGGTGCGTTGAAGATGGCGATTAGTGAACTAGTCGAACATCGCGCGGATATGATGCTGACTGGTGGTGTGGATACTGATAACACCATCATGGCTTATATTTCCTTCAGCAAAACCCCAGCCGTATCGCCTGGTGATAACGTCAAACCCTTTGATGCTAAATCCGACGGGATGATGTTGGGTGAAGGTATTTGTATGCTGGTGCTGAAGCGCTTGGAAGATGCAGAACGTGATGGCGATCGCATTTACGCAGTCATCAAAGGGATTGGTACTTCCAGTGATGGACGCTACAAGAGTATATATGCACCTCGTAAGGAAGGACAAGTCAACGCCCTACGCCGTGCTTATGAAGATGCAGGTTTCTCTCCCGCTACAGTCGGTCTAATGGAAGCCCACGGTACTGGGACAATGGCTGGCGACCCCACCGAGTTCGGTTCTTTAAGAGATTTCTTTGGCGAACACGACAAGAAAAAGCAGCACATTGCTTTGGGTAGTGTGAAATCTCAAATCGGTCACACCAAAGCGGCGGCTGGTGCAGCCAGCTTGATTAAAACAGCTTTGGCACTGCATCATAAAGTATTACCAGCGACAATTAACATCACTGAGCCTAACCCCAAGCTCAACATTACAGAATCCGCTTTTTATCTCAATACTGAAACCAGACCTTGGATTCGTCCAGAAGGGGAAGCACCAAGAAGGGCTGGGGTGAGTTCCTTCGGTTTTGGTGGAACAAACTACCACGTAGTTCTTGAAGAACACGAAGCAGAACAAAATCGCCCTTACCGCTTACACAACAGCGCCAGTGAAATCTTACTGTTTGCGGCGAACCCGGCGGAACTCCTCAAACAATGTGAGGAAGTTTTAGGTAAGTTGCAATCAGAGGGTGGTGACAAGCACTATTCCCAATTGGTGCAGGATTGTCAAGCGTTACAAATTCCCCAAAATGCAGCTAGGGTCGGCTTTGTCGCCGAGAATCTGCAAGAAGCTTGCAAGTTTATGCAAACCAGCATTGACTGGCTGAAGCATAAAGCTGGTGTAGCAAATTGGGAACATCCCCAAGGGATTTATTACCGCGCCTCTGGTATGGAATTAGGCGGTAAAGTTGTCTCCCTGTTCTCCGGTCAGGGTTCCCAATACCTGGAAATGGGACGGGAACTGGTGATGAACTTCCCCACCTTGCGCCGTCTGTTCGGTTACATGGATGGGTTGTTACTCAAAGATAACTTACGCCCTCTGTCGGAAATTGTTTTCCCCCATCCTGTGTTCTCTGAAGCCGAGAAAAATGCTCAAGTGGCTGCACTGCAACGCACAGAATACGCACAGCCAGCGATTGGGGCATTTAGCGCTGGGTTGTATGCCATCCTGAAGCAAGCTGGGTTTAAATCTGACTTTGTCGCCGGACACAGCTTTGGGGAAATCACCGCTTTGTGGGCTGCGGGTGTGTTGAGTGACGCAGATTATATGTACCTAGTGAAAGCTAGGGGTCAAGCAATGGCTGCGCCAGAAGACCCAGACCATGATGCAGGGACAATGCTGGCGGTGAAGGAAGACCTGAGCAAAATTGAACCCATCCTCAAACAGTTTCCTCAAGTTAGCATTGCTAATTACAATTCTCCCACCCAGATTGTCTTAGCAGGGCCGACCGCCGAAATCGCTAAAGTTCGTCAAGCTTTACAAGCCCAAGGTTACGCGGCTGTACCCTTACCAGTGTCCGCCGCCTTCCACACCTCACTGATTGCTTTCGCCCAAAAATCCTTTGCGATCGCTACTAAGTCAGTCCAATTCAACGAGCCGAAAATCCCTGTATTCACCAACGTTACAGGTAAGCCTTATCCCAAAGAACCCCAAGCGATTCAAAAAATCCTCGAAACTCACCTGGCTAACTCGGTGTTGTTCAAACAGGAAATTGAAAATATCTACGCTGCTGGTGGTCATTGCTTTGTAGAGTTTGGGCCGAAGCGGATACTTACCAACTTAGTGAAAGATATCCTTGGCGATCGCCCCCACATCACCGTATCCTTGAACCCCAGCACCCAAAAGAACAGCGATCGCTCTCTGCGGGAAGCAGCCGTACAAATGCGCGTGATTGGGATGCAGTTGCAGAACCTCGACCCATATCAAGCCCCACCTGCACTACCCCCAACTGAAACCAAGAAAGGTCTGAGCGTCACCTTACGGGGTATCAACTACAGATCGGAAAAAACCAAAAAGGCATGGGAAGACGCAATGAACGATGGGTTCAAAGTCTCCTTACCTCCTGCACCTACTGTCACAGTTCCCCCCCTCAAAGAGACAAACGGTAACGGACACAGCAAAATTTCCGAACTGCCGAAAATTATTAATAACTCTACTAGTGTTACCCCTGCCAAACCTGAAATGAATTCTGCGATCGTTTCACCTCAACTAGTCGAAGAAAAGAAGATGCAAACACCAGAAAAACTGGACAACTACAAGCGAGTGCTAGAAAGCCTAGAGTACCTGACAACTCAGTTCCAACAAAACCAAACTGAGAATCTCCAAGTTCATGGTACTTACCTCAACCATCAGCTGGAATACACCAAAGCATTCTTCCAACTGATGCAGCAACAAAACGCCTTGTTTGCAAACGCCAAATCTTCCCAAGAAGCTGCCGAGCTGAAACTAGTGGTGATGGAAAGCTTGGATCGCAGCATGATGCAGTTTCATTCCCAACAAGGCGAAACCCTCCGCATCCATGAAAAATATCTCCAGGAACAGGTAGCATACGCCAGAGAATTTTTTGAACTGATTCAACAACAATACTCAATGGTGTTGTCTGGTCAGGTGAATCCCCCAGCAACTCCAACCCCAGTCAAGGAAGTTCCTGCTTTCACCATCGAAGCACCTGTAACTCCCACCCCCAAAATCGTTGAACCTCAACCTGAGTCTGTAGTCAAAAATGGCTTTAGCATAGTTGACGCACCCATTCCCCCCGCACCCACAACCTGGGAAATTCAGTCCGAGCCTGTGGTGACAGCACCCGCTTCTGTCGTCTCTACAATTGAGCCTGAGCCAGTAATTGCCGCACCTGTAGTCAACCAAGTTGTAGAATTTACTCCTGCACCTGCACCTGTAGTCGCTCCTGTCATTACACCAGCTATTGATGTTGCTGACTTGGATAAGAATCTTCTAGCAATCATCAGTGATAAAACTGGTTACCCAGTGGAAATGCTGGAACTGGAAATGGACATGGAGGCGGACTTAGGGATTGACTCCATCAAGCGGGTAGAAATCTTAGGCGGATTACAAGAAGTGTATCCCGACCTACCCAAGCCCAACTTAGAAGAACTCGCAGAAAAACGCACCATCGGACAGATTGTCGATTATCTCAAAGCTAACACCGCTATTAGCCAATCTGTAGGCATTGCCATTCAGCAAGCGCAACAAGCAGCCGAGATGCCAACACCGGTAGTCACTGCAAGTATACCTACACCAGCCCCCGTAGTTGTGCCTGAGCCTGTAGCTATCCCTGCAACTCCAGCACCGGCAGCCCCAACCAACACCTCAGACTACGCAGACTTAGGACAAACCCTACTCAACATTACTAGCGATAAGACTGGCTACCCAGTGGAAATGCTAGAACTCGATATGGACATGGAAGCAGACCTGGGGATTGACTCCATCAAACGGGTAGAAATCCTGGGAGCAATGCAGGAAGCGTACCCCAACCTACCCAAGCCCAACATCGAGGAATTAGGCGACCTCCGCACCATTCGGCAAATTGTTGACTACCTCCAGAAGCTGGCGGGAGGTGAAAAAAAAAAGTCTCAGTCTGAGCGGGACTGGCAACCAGTCAGCATAATCGGCAACGTTCCTCGCCGTCCAGCCAAACTCAAATACCTGCCAACACCGGATAGCTTAGACTTTTCTTTACCAGAGGGACACATCTGTTTAATTACCGATGATGGTTCCCTCACCACCTCCCAAGTAGCCCAATCTCTGACAGAGCGTGGTTGGAAAGTCGTAGTCTTAAGCTTCCCCCAATCCCTCGTTCCCCAGCAGTCCACTTTACCCACCAGCGTCCACCGCGTCACCCTCGCAGATATGAGTGAAGAATTACTCCAACACAAATTATCAGCGATCGCCACAAACTACGGCAAGATTGGCGCTTTCATCCACATCCACCCAGCGTTCCAAAATTTGGGAATTTACTTACCAAAAGAAAAGAATATTGTCAAGCACGTATTCTTCATGGCGAAATACCTGAAGAAATCCCTCACCGAAGCCGGACGTTACGAGCGTAGTTGTTTCGTCACAGTGACCCGATTAGATGGAGCCTTTGGGTTAGAGCATAACACCAATTTTGGCGCGATCGCTGGCGGGTTGTTTGGACTAGTGAAAACCCTGAGATGGGAATGGCCAAATGTCTTCACCAGAGGGATTGACTTAAGCCCCGCGTTGAATCCTCAACAGTCAGCACAGTTTATTCTCGACGAACTACACGACTCCAACCTTTATATCCCTGAAGTCGCTTACGGTTCCCAAGGCCGTGTCACCCTCATCAGTTAATTACTCCGCGAAACTTTGCGCTTACCTCCGCGTTCCTTTGCGTTGAGAAATATACTTTTTTATCTCACGCAAAGGCGCATACCGCTAAAGCGGAACCCGCAGGGTAGGCGCAAAGAAGGAAGGGCGCAAAAGTTTCAAATATAATGTTTTTGATAATATGGCTATACTCACTCAAGTTCGTCCTGCTTCGGTTTTTGTTGTAAGTGGCGGTGCGAAGGGCATTACAGCGCAGTGTGTGATTGAATTGGCGCAGCACCAGCCTTGTCGTTTTATTCTTCTTGGTCGGTCGGAAGTTATTGAAAATGAGCCGGATTTTGCTCGTGATTGTGTTGAGGAATCGGTTTTAAAAAAAGCTATTATGCAACACCTGGTGGCGCAAGGGGAAAAGCCTACGCCGATGAGTGTGCAAAAAGTTTATCACAAGATTGTTTCTAGTCGGGAAATTAAGGCGACTTTGGAGGCGATCGCTGCCACAGGATCGCAGGTAGAATATATTGATGTTGATGTGACTAATGTGGCTGAATTACGTCAAAAGTTAGCGGCTGTGGGCAAAATTACGGGTATTATCCACGGTGCGGGTAATTTGGCGGATAAGTTGATTGAGAAGAAGACAGACCAGGATTTTGAGAAGGTTTATACTGCCAAGGTGCAAGGATTAGAAAATCTGCTGTCCTGTGTGGATGCTAATCAGTTAGAACATTTGGTGTTGTTTTCTTCTGTGGCTGGATTTTATGGGAATATGGGGCAATCGGATTATGCGATCGCTAATGAAATTCTCAATAAGTCTGCCCATTTGATTAAGCAAAACTATCCCCAGTGTCATGTTGTGGCTATTAATTGGGGCGG
Organism: Anabaena sp. CCY 9910; assembly: GCF_963920875.1. NCBI lineage: Bacteria > Bacillati > Cyanobacteriota > Cyanophyceae > Nostocales > Nostocaceae > Anabaena > Anabaena sp. CCY 9910. Next base: position 38,524 of record NZ_CAWUDJ010000035.1, read on the forward strand.
TTGGGATAGCGGAATGGTGACACCAGAACTGAAAAAAGCCTTTGCAGAACGGGGAATTGATATTATCCCTGTGGATGTGGGGACAAAGATGCTGGTAAATGAGTTACATCCTAGTCACCATGATTCTACACAGGTGGTCATTGGTAGCCCTATCATCCCCGCACCGGGAAACATTGACCCCCAGTTACGCAGCTATCGCATCCGTCGCCGCATGACTGTAGAGGCTAATCCCTTTCTCCTAGACCATGTGATTGCTGGTACTCCCGTATTACCGGCTACCTGTGGGATGTCTTGGATGATTAATGCTTGTGAGGAGTGTTATCCCGGTTACAGGTATTTCCGTTGTCAAGATTTTAAAATTTTGAAAGGTATTACTTTCAATGACAAGGTAGCTAGCGAACATATTTTAGAAATACAAGAAGTTGCTAAACATGGTTCTGAATCCATCGAATTTAAGACCAAGGTACTTAGCAAGACACCAGAAGGGAAAATTCATTATCATTTCAGCGCCCACATCACCATAGTGCGAGAGTTACCAGCAGCGCCAGTATATGAATCCCTTGATATGACTGAAGATCATACTATTGGGGCGATCGGTAAAGATTTTTATCAAAAAGGTGGTTTATCCCTATTTCATGGAATCTCTTTCCAAGAAATCACCAGAGTTTTAAATATCAATTCCCGAAAAATTACTGTTGAATGTTGTTGGGCAGAAATTCCCCTCGAAGTTCAAGGACAATTCCCCGTCAAATGGCACAATCCGTACGCCACAGATTTGAGTACACAACCCCTATGGTTATGGTTGAGTCATGTACATCAAGAAGTATGCTTACCCGGACAAATAACCAAATCAGAGCAGTTTCGAGCCATCCCTCGCAACAAACCATTTTATGTTTCTTGCGAAATCGAAAACAAAACACCATCTGGTGTCACAGCTGATATCATCCTCCATGACCGAGATGGAAAAATCTACTTCCGTATTTACCAAGCGAAAGCAATCATTGCACCGATGAATTTACACTAACCAAAGTAAGCGCTAAGGCGTAGGGGGTGACCTTCTCCTCACTCCCCAATTCTTAAAATAAAACCCTCAAAATATCCTAAATGATTTAGGATTGCTATAGTAGGCCGAAATGAAATTAGCCTCACATCTTTGCTTGTCTGTAAAGTGGCGTAAATCCCGTAAGACTGCGATTTGATTCTAAGTAATAGCTACGCCAAACTGCGCGGACAAAAATCAAAGCAGGTTCTTATATTAAGTTTGGGGAATAGCTTCATTAGGGGTATTAAGGATATAGGTGTAGATTCATATCTTGCATCTTCTCAATCGGTAGGTGGTGGGCATTGCCCACCCTACGAAATAGTAAGCTTTTGGGGCTGTTATTTTGTCAATAAGAAAGTGGTGCAAGATTTGAGTAGAGGAAGCGTCTTTTTTCCCTACACCCCTACACCCCTACACCCCTACACCCCTAAACCCCTACACCCACCCCAACGGGTCTTAGTAAATCCAAGAATTCGTAATTCGTTATACCCTAACGAGGATATCAGTAGTGGAAAAAATCGCCATCATTGGCTTATCATGCCTGTTTCCTGATGCTAATAATCCTGAGCAATTTTGGCAGAATCTCACCGAGCAGAAAGATTCGACATCATCTGTAACTGTTGCCCAAATGGGTGTAGATCCCACAATATTTTACGACCCGGTAAAAGGCAAGCCGGAAAAATTTTATTTTCTCAAGGGCGGATTTATTCAAAACTTCCAATTTGATGCTAGTGAATACAATCTGCCATCAGAATATGTGGAAAGCTTGGATAATACCTTCAAATGGTCGCTATATGCGGCTAAACAAGCAATAAAACATAGTGGTTATTGGGGAAATCAAGATGTCCTATCTAAATGTGGAGTCATTTTAGGTACTCTCTCTTTCCCAACTAAGCTTTCTACTCAACTGGTTACACCAATTTATCGACAAACTATAGAACCTGCTGTTGCCGAACTTTTACAAAATCAAGATTTTCATCTGGCTGCTTTACCTACAGCAACTAAACCATCTCTACATAATGCGATGATATCTGGTTTACCAGCCGCATTAGTTGCTCAGGCTTTTTCTCTATCAGGTACTCATTTCTGTATCGATGCGGCTTGTTCTTCTGCTTTCTACGCTATCAAGTTGGCATCTCATTATCTGTGGACAGGTAAAGCTGATGTAATGTTAGCTGGCGCTATTAGTTGCTCAGACCCTTTGTTTTTGCGGATGTTGTTTTCTGGGATTCAAGGCTATCCAGAAAATGGGATTAGCTCTCCTTTAGATAAATCATCCAGAGGCTTAGTTACATCCGAAGGCATTGGTATGGTAATGCTAAAACGATATAGCGATGCTGTGAGAGATGGGGATAACATTCTGGCTACAGTTTGCGGTAATGGTCTTTCTAATGATGGGAAAGGTAAGCATTTGCTCAGTCCCAACACTAAAGGGCAAGTTACAGCTTTTGAGAGAGCCTATAAAGAAGCCCAACTTGACCCTAAAGCTATAGATTATATGGAGTGTCACGCTACCGGCACTTTGTTAGGAGATACCACCGAATTTAATTCCATCGAAACCTTTTTTGGAGAACATCAAGCCGCACCATTAATAGGTTCAAGCAAGGCTAATGTAGGTCACTTATTAGTTGCGGCGGGGATGGTGAGTTTGACGAAGGCGATTTACGGCATGAATTATGGTGTGATTCCACCCACGATTAATGTCAATGACCCTATAGGTACTGAAAACAATGTCATTTCTCCCCAAAACATTGTTCGGACTCCCACAGCCTGGCCTAACAACACAGGAACTAAACACGCAGCTTTAAGCGCTTTCGGTTTTGGTGGTACTAACTCCCATCTGATTTTGGAAAAAGCAGCAGATTCGTAATCAGGACTTGAGGGCTAAGGGAACACCAAAAAATAGGCGTTGCTGATTAGTTTAGTAGAGTGCGTCAGTATGAATAATTTCTGAGTATGTTTAGGTTTTATTGCACTGACGCACCCTACATCTACTCACTTCTGCCTCCTGCCTCCTGCCTTTCTTCTATCAATTCAACCTTGACAGGCTAATAGTAAAGTGATGTTTGCAGCAGAAAATAACAACACAGCAAAAATCGCCATTGTAGGTATGGATGCCTTCTTTGGTGAGTGCAATGGCTTAGATGCTTTTGAACGCAGTATTTATGACGGTAAGCAGCATTTCATTACCCTACCGCCGAAAAGATGGTACGGTATTGACGAGCAGAAAGACTTACTGCAAGAGTATGGTTTAACTGATGCCAAAGCCCCTATAGGTGCTTATATCAAAGATTTTGATTTAGACACTCTCGCTTATAAGATTCCTCCCAACGAAGTCGAAAAACTCAACCCTCAACAATTGCTACTGTTGACAGTAGCAGATCGCGCCCTGAAAGATGCGAAAATTCCTGAAGGTGGCAATGTAGCTGTGATTATTGCGGCTGAAGCCGAATTGTCTGTACACAAGCTACAACAACGGTGGGATTCATCTTGGCAAGTTAAAGATGGTTTGAATGCGGCGGAAATTACCTTACCATCACCACAAGTTTCCCAACTGGAAAGTATTGTTAAAGACAGTGTCCACCATCAGGTGGAAATTGGTGAGTATTTGAGCTACATCACCAATATTATGGCTAGTCGGATTTCCTCTTTGTGGAATTTCACCGGTCCTTCTTTCACTCTCACGGCTGTAGAAAGTTCGGCTTTTAAGGCGGTGGAAGTTGCCCAAATGCTGTTGATGACTCAAGAAGTGGATGCAGTGGTTGTGGGCGCGGTAGATTTGGCTGGCGGTGTGGAAAGCGTATTATTACGTAGTCAATCTGCACCAATTAACACTGGTGCTAATACTCTCAGCTATGACCAAAAAGCCAATGGTTGGACGGTGGGAGAAGGGGCGGGTGCTGTTGTTCTCAAGCGTCATCAGCAAGCGATGGAAAATGGCGATCGCATTTATGCTGTAATTGATGCTATTAGTATTGGACAATCCCACACCAAAGTCGATGGGGACAGTGTTAACCAAGCCTGTCAGCAAGCCTTAAAGATGGCAGGTGTACCACCAGAGCAAGTCAAGTATGTGGAGGTTTGCGCCAGTGGGATTTCCCAGGAAGATGAGGCGGAAATCGCTGGTTTAGTCCAGGCTTATCCATCGGTGGGTGATGGTTTGCACTGTGCTATAGGCAGTGTCAAAGCGAACATTGGTCATACTTTTGTGGCTTCGGGAATTGCCAGTTTAATTAAAACGGCTCTGTGTTTGTATTACAGATATATCCCGGCTACTCCTAACTGGTCTGGCGTGAAGACTCCCCAAGTATTTGAGGGTAGCCCCTTCTATGTAGTCACAGAATCTAGACCTTGGTTTTTGAGTAAGAACGCCTCCCGACGCATAGCGGCGATTAATGGTATGGGCTGTGATGGTAGTTATGCCCATGTCATCTTGTCGGAAGAAACCAATCAAGGCGAACGCCCTAATCAGTATTTGGAACAGATGCCCTTTTTGCTGTTCCCGGTGGCTGGTGATGACCGGACAAGCCTATTAGAGGCTTTAGATAAGCTGCAAAAGAGTATTGCTGAGAGTGCTGATTTTTCTCGTAGTGCTAGCCTGGCTTTTACTACTTTCCAGCAACAATCACAAGCTAACTACGCGGTATCAATTACGGGGCGGAACAAAAAAGAACTCCTCCGAGAAATCGAATCGGCACGGAAAGGTATTAACACAGCTTTTGATAAGGGTACAGATTGGCAAACCCCTGTAGGTAGTTATTTCACAGCCCAACCCTTGGGTAAAAAGGGCGAAGTGGCTTATGTGTATCCGGCGGCGGTGAATTCCTACATAGGTATCGGGCGCAATCTTTTCCGCCTCTTCCCCAAACTCCATGACAATTCCTTTGTCAAAAGCCTCTACAAACGAGCTGCGGATATTGAAAGATTGGTTTTCCCCAGAAGCTTGAATAAGTTACCTACTAGGCAATTAGAACAGCTAGAGAAAAAACTTTTGAGCGATTCCCTAGCAATGTTTGAAGCAGAAATTTTCTGCACCAGATTGCTGACGACAATTATTCGGGATGATTTTCAAGTCCACCCCAAATATGTGTTTGGCTATAGCTTGGGTGAAACCAGTATGATGGTTGCTCAAGGGATTTGGAGCAATTTTTCGGAAGTTAGTAACTCTTTTAACTCATCAACTTTATTTGGTGATAGGTTATCCGGGCCGAAAAATGCGGTGCGTGAGTATTGGGGATTACCAAAAGCTACTACGGCTTCAGGTGATAATTTATGGGGTAATTATGTATTGATGGCTAGTCCCCTCCAGGTGCGGGATGCTATCCGAAACGAACCCCGCGTATATCTGACGCAAATTAATACACCGGAAGAAGTATTAATTGCTGGCGACCCAGCCGCTTGTCAAAGGGTGATTAAAACTATTGGCTGTAATTCTTTCACAGCGCCCTTTGATCATGTAATTCACTGTCAGGCCATGCGATCGGAGTATGATGAGTTTGTTGAATTAAATAGCTTACCAGTCCAAGATATTGCTGATATCACCTTCTACTCTGCGGCTGAGTATCAACCGATAAAGCTGGAGACTGGAGTTGTTGCTAACAGTCTGGCGACTGGGTTGTCTCAAGAACTAGATTTTCCCAAGTTAGTCAACCGCATCTACGACGACGGGGCAAAAATCTTCATTGAGGCTGGCCCTGGTAGTGTTTGTTCTCGTTGGATTGACAAAATTTTAGAAGACAAAGAACACATCACCGTCTCCCTCAATCGTCGGGGAATTGATGACCATACTTCTTTTGTGAAAGCTTTAGCTAAACTTGTCAGTCATCGGGTGAATGTGGATTTGTCGCCACTGTACAGCTCAGTGATTGAAACTAGCAACTTAAATAAAGTCACACTGCGGAAGATAACTGTGGGTGGTGACTCTATCAGTGGCAAAATCTTGAGTCCAGAAAACCTCCAGCTATTTGCAGAAATTAGGGAGAAAAAGCCACAAAATATAGCACCCTCTGGTAATGCTTTAGGTATTAATTCAACGTATTTATCTCATCAAAAAAGTCTACCAAGGCCAAAACCATTTTCCACAGAAAATATCATTGAACACGGTTTAAAGCCAGAAGAACCATTAAAATCGTCTGAGTTAACTGCAACTCAATCAGCCAAATCGGCAGATTTTCTCTCCAATACCACCACCGATATCGAATTTGCCACCATCATCAATATGTTGGATTTAAATAAGGCTCAGTATCAAAAACTGAATGCGAATAATCTGCAAATCACGCAAAATCACACAGCCTTCTTAAAAGCCAGACAAGATTTTAGTCAGCAAATGAGCGAAATTATTCAATTACAAATGGTTTGTGCCGAAGATTTATTGCAGGAAGACGGTAACTAGTTTAGTAAGAGTTTTAGTTTGAGGGGGATTTGGTAATAGATAATTGGTCATTCTCTACTCCCCATTACCTATTACCCATTACCCATTACCAATAGGTAGTAATTCATTGCTAATCGTGCGAGGGAACGACCGTGACCACTGTTGATGCGTTGATAAATAAATATGATAATGGCTTAGGCTTTTTAGCTTATACCTCATATCAAAATCTAGCTTGGAAAGGTTCTTTAGACTGCATATCTTTTGACCACACAGCCATAAAAAATAAATTACTGGCTTTAGATAAACCTTGTTATATTGTGAAGGTTGCTGGCAAGATTGGTCTCACAAATGACGGTTATTTATCTGCGGCTGAACTTGGAACAACAGGACAAGTAGAACTTTTAACATCTCTACCATCTATCCGCATTCAACAATTAGGCGACCCCAATTTTCTCTCATTTTACGGCGTACAATCTGCCTATATGACTGGAGCAATGGCTGGTGGTATTGCTTCTGAGGAAATGGTCATTGCTTTAGGTAGAGAAAAAATTCTCGGTTCTTTTGGTGCAGGTGGTTTACCTCCAGAACGTTTAGAAGTAGCTATTAATCGCATTCAACAAGCGCTACCTCATGGCCCCTATGCCTTCAATTTAATTCACAGCCCCAACGATATGGCAATTGAACGCCGGGCAGTGGATTTATACCTCAAATATGAGGTAACAACTGTAGAAGCTTCAGCATTTTTAGATTTAACCGCCAACATTGTTTATTATCGGGTGGCGGGGTTAAGTTTAAATGATGCCAATCAAATTCAAATTAAAAATAAAGTCATTGCCAAAATTTCTCGCCGGGAAGTTGCGAGTAAGTTTATGCAGCCTGCACCAGCCAGAATCATTAAAGAACTGCTGGAACAAGGTTTAATTACTGAGTTGCAAGCCAAGCTGGCTGCTAATGTACCGATGGCGGATGATATTACTGTAGAAGCTGATTCTGGCGGTCATACAGATAATCGTCCCTTGGTTTGTTTGCTGCCTTCTATTATTGCTTTGCGGGATGAAATTCAAAGACAATATAATTACTCGCAACCTATTAGAGTCGGTGCAGCCGGAGGAATTGCCACACCAGAATCAGCATTAGCAGCTTTTATCATGGGTGCTGCTTATGTGGTGACTGGTTCGGTGAATCAAGCTTGTATTGAATCGGGTGCTTGTGACCATACCAAGCAATTATTAGCGCAAGCGGAAATGGCTGATGTAATTATGGCTCCCGCCGCCGATATGTTTGAAATGGGAGTGAAATTACAAGTCCTCAAACGGGGGACAATGTTTGCTATGCGGGCGCAAAAGTTGTATGAGTTGTACCGCACTTATGACTCAATTGAAGCAATTCCTTTAGGTGAGCGAGAGAAGTTAGAAAAACAAGTTTTTCGCAAGACAATTGCTGAAGTTTGGGAAGGAACTGCGGCTTATTTATCTCAGAGAAATCCTGAGAAATTGGGTAAGGCAGTTAATAATCCTAAATTAAAAATGGCGTTGATTTTCCGTTGGTATTTAGGTTTGTCTTCCCGTTGGTCTAGTGCTGGAGAAAAAGGGAGAGAAGTAGATTATCAAATTTGGTGCGGCCCGGCAATGGGTGGGTTTAATGACTGGGTGCGTGGTTCTTATTTGGCAGAAGCAAATAATCGGCGGGTTGTGGATGTGGCTCATCATATTATGACTGGTGCGACATTCTTATATCGCATTCAAAGTTTGAAAATTCAAGGAATGCAAATTCCTGATTACTACTGTCAATATCATCCGGTTCGTTACTAGGAAGGGGTAATGGGTGATGGGTAATGGTAATGGGCTGTGGGCTTGTCGAAGAGTCGAAGTAGTTCTCACGCTGAAGTCCGAATGGTAATGGGTAATAGTTGAAATATTCACGGTAAAACACCAATTACCAATTACCAATTACTAATTACTAATTACCAAGATTATAAATCGACAACTTGACTTACTAAATAATTCGGAGATTTCATAATGAGTCTAAAACAAAATTATAGTGCAGCAGATATTCAAGCTTGGATGATAGCTAATCTAGCTGAATTGTTGGGAGTGGATGGTGATGAAATCGATGCTACTATCAATTTAGAAAGCTATGGTTTGGATTCGGCACAGGCAATGGTTCTAGTTAGTAAACTAGAGCAATTGTTGGGATTTCAACCTTCACCTTTATTGTTGTGGCATTACCCTACTATTGAGTCATTGTCTGAACGTTTAGCTGAAGAGTTGGCAGAACAATCAGAGGAACAAGATACAGATTCTGCTACTGCTAGCCACAGCAATGGTACACCAGTCCTCGACTTACAAGCTGAGGTGGTTCTTGACCCCACAATTCATCCTGGTGGTGCTATCCCGGTTGATTTTCCGGTAACTCAACCTAAGAAAGTATTTCTGACTGGGGGGACTGGGTTTTTAGGCGCTTTCTTAATTCGGGAACTGCTACAAAAAACTCAGGCTGATGTATATTGTTTGGTACGCGCTGCTGATGCTCAAGCAGGTAAAGCTAAAATCCAAACTAATCTGGAAGGTTACGCGATTTGGCAGGAAGAATATGCGTCGAGAATTATTCCTGTTGTGGGTGATTTAGCGGAACCTTTGTTGGGTTTAAGTTCTACACAGTTTCAGACTTTGGCGGCGGAAATTGACACTATTTATCATAGTGGCGCGTTGTTGAATTATGTTTTCCCTTACTCAGCTTTGAAGGCTGCGAATGTATTGGGAACTCAAGAGGTTTTAAGATTGGCTTGCCAAATTAAGGTTAAGCCTGTGCATTATGTTTCTAGTGTGGCGGTGTTTGAATCACCTGTCTATGCTGGTAAGGTAGTCAAGGAAAGTGATGATTTTAGCCATTGGGAAGGGATTTTCCTTGGTTATTCCCAAACCAAGTGGGTTGCAGAAAAGTTGGTGAAGATTGCGAGCGATCGCGGTTTACCTGTTACTATCCATAGACCACCCTTAATTGGTGGAGATAGTGCCACTGGTATCGGCAACACCCACGACTTTATCAATTTGATGGTTAAGGGTTGTTTGCAAATGAAATGCTTTCCCGATGTAGAGTATATGCTAGATATGTCTCCTGTAGATTATGTCAGCAAAGCGATTGTGCATCTATCTATGCAAAAGGAATCGCTAGGTAAAGCTTTCCACTTACAACACCCAGAACCAGTATCTTTAAGTGTCTTAGTTGACTGGGTACGTTCCTTTGGCTACGAGATTAAAACCCTTCCCTACGAAGAATGGCAAGCAGAGTTAATTGCAAATGCCACTTCTGTAGATAATCCTTTATACACCTTGCGTCCTTTCCTCCTAGAACGCTGGTCTGATGAACAACTCACTATCCCCGATTTGTACCTCAAAGCCAGAAGACCCCACATTAGCTGTCAAGACACCCTCAAAGCCCTAGCTGGTACTTCTATTGGTTGCCCACCGATTGATGGCAAATTATTCATGACTTACACAGCTTACTTGATTCAAACTGGGTTCTTGACCTTGGCTTGAGGAGAAGACGCGATGAATCGCGTCTCTACAGATGGTTTATTTCATGCGTGTAACCCAGTTTTTCTGAGAAACTGGGTTTTTCCTGTTGCATGATATTAAATAAGGTTTATCAATAACACTACCCCCCTTAAATAAATGCTATAAATGGAGTTGAATTCAGGTTAAACCTCATTGAACAAATCCCTAGCTTAAATAAATGAATGCCTGTTCTGCAACATAGGCGATCAACACTGTTATGAGTGAGTTATCCTAGTTTTTGCCAAACAAGTGCAGTCTACGCGCGTAAGTTCTATGAGCGAGTTTAAAGTGTAGCTGTCTTTATCGCATTTAGTTGTGGATGGGTGGGTAGTTTGATGGTTTCAAATATCTGTGGTCATGTCTAAATTAGGCTACACAGAGTTTACCCAAGATATCGATGCGTAAATCCTGCGGCTCAGAATTTGGAGACTAGCAGGTTACAATGACAACTCTTACAGGTAAGACAGTACTGTTAACCGGCGCTTCACGCGGTCTTGGTGTCTACATTGCTCGTGCTTTGGCGAAAGAACAGGCAACGGTAGTTTGTGTTTCTCGTTCTCAATCAGGATTAGCTCAAACCTGTAATGTAGTTAAGGCTGCGGGTGGTAAAGCGATCGCTATTCCTTTTGATGTGAGGAACATATCACAATTATCGGCTCTTGTCCAGCAGGCTCAAGATATTGTCGGCCCTATTGATGTCTTGATTAACAATGCTGGCATAGAAATTAACGCAGCTTTTGCGAATTATTCTCTAGCGGAAATTCAATCAATATTCAACACTAATCTATTGGCTGTTATGGAATTAACACGTTTGTTACTACCCAGCATGATGGAACGCGGTAGTGGTCGAATTGTCAATATTGCTTCTTTAGCTGGTAAAAAGGGCGTTGCTTTCAACAGCGTTTACTCAGCTAGCAAAGCAGGTTTGATTATGTGGACTGATGCGATGCGTCAGGAATTAGTTGGTACTGGTGTCAACATTTCGGTGGTTTGTCCAGGCTATGTCTCGCAAACTGGGATGACTGTTGATACTCGCGTCTCTGCGCCCAAGTTAGCAGGTATTTCTACGCCCAAAAGTGTAGCAAATGCCGTCGTCAAAGCTATTAAAAAGAAAACATCTGAAGTTGTTGTCAATCAAAATCCCATCACGGAAAGTTTGACAAAATTCATGTTGGCTATAGGGCAAATTTCTCCCACTTCGGTGGATAGAATTTATCGTTGGTTGGGGGTAGTGGATTTCAATCAAAAACGAGCTGAAAATAGAGTCAAAGACGGCTATGTAGCTGTCGAGTCTCATCGCTCATGACACCGCAGTTGCTTAGGGAATGAGGTTTTGATTATATCAATACTGCCAGAATTTTGGCTGCCAGCCAAAACCCGCCACGGCAACAGCAGCAACACAATTATCATCTGGCACTAGCTCTAGGAGACTCCACGCTGGAGTTGTCTGTAACTTAGCTGGTTCTGTGGGAGTTAGTGCTATTTCAATTTCTTCTAATTTAGCGATGCCGTCACCCGTTGCTTTAAGATAAGCCTCTTTACAAGTCCAGTAGCGAAAGAAAATTTTTTGTTTTTGCTCATCGGGTAGCGATCGCAATAACTCATATTCTCGCGGTAAAAAGAACCTTTTGGCAAGGGATTCTAAATCAGATGTGGGGCGGAGATATTCTAAATCGATGCCGATTGGGCGCGTGTAATTGACTGCACACAAACCCAAGTTCTGGGAGTGTGACAAGTTAAATAATAAACCACTCTCAGCAAAGCGATCGCCTAATACTGGTTTACCACGGGATTCATATTCAAATTTAACTTGCTTTGGTTCCACCCCCAAATAAAGTCCCAATATACTGCGGAGAATACCACGACCAGCAGTAAAGCGTTGCCGATGTTCGGGAAAATAAAATCTGTTAGCACGGGCTAATTCGTCACTAGATAAGGTGGCGGCTAAATGCTGTAGTTGTGATTCTGGTCTGTCAAGGGGAATGCGCCAGAGATGAACTTCATCTGATAATAAGGTTAAATTTGGGGGTTTTGGTAGCCAAGTATGCTGCAACAATTAACAATTAAAAATAAATGAATGCAATTATTAATATAAGATTTTTATTAAACTTTTGTCGTAGAGACTTATATTAAGTTACTAAAATGACTACACCTCGAAAGGCAGTATATGCAGCAAGACTTTAGCCGGCGTAAATTTGTATTATATGGTGCAGCTACTTTTACTACTACTCTATTACTAAAAGCTTGCAGTAGTAATCAAACTTCTACGCCAACGGCTAGTAGTGGACAGGAAAGGTTTAAAATAGCGATCGCCCTACCTGGTGCAATCACAGATCAAGCTTGGAATCAGTCTGGCTATGAAGGACTAAACTTAGCTAAACAAAAGCTCAATGTAGAAGTCGCCTATGTGGAACAAGTCGCCCAAGCTGACCAAACAGAAGCATTAACAGACTTTGCCCGTAAGGGTTATAATCTTATATTCGCCCACGGTGGACAATTTGATGCAGCGATAGAACAAGTCGCGCCGCAATTTCCCAATACATTTTTTGTGGGTGTAAATGGTAATACCAAAGCAGAAAATATCGCCTCTTTGCGAATCGACCACTTGCAAGGTAGTTATTTATGTGGCATTATTGGCGCGTCTGTAACTAAATCTAATAAATTAGCTTATATTGCTGGACAAGAATTTCCCGCCACACAGGAAGAACTAAGAGGATTTGAATTAGGGGCAAAATCCGTTAACCCCAAGATGCAAATTATCTCCACATTTACGGGCGATTGGAGTGATGTTGCTAAAGCAAAAGAAGCGACACTAGCTTTAATTTCCTCTGGGGTTGATGTCATTTATCAATGGTTTGATAGCGCCTCACCCGCAGTTTTACAAGCAGCTAGCGATAAGGGTGTTTATGCTTTTGGGAATACCAAAGACCAGTTAGATATTGCCCCTAAAGCAGTTTTAACTAGTGCAGTTAAACGCTTAGATATAGCCATAGCTTATTTAGCGGAACTTGCCCAACAAAAACAATTGAAAGGGCAGATATATACTATCGGTTTGGAACGAGAAGATATATTATCTTTAGGTAAATTTGGTGCAGCAGTGCCGGAAGCTATAAAACAAAATACTTTAAAAATAAAACAGGAAATTGTCGATCAGAAAATCACTTTTGTAACTTGTCAGGAAGCTGGTAAAAATACACGTTGTATCAAAAAAGCCTAAATGTATTTACGTTTAGAAAATATTAGTAAACGCTTTAATTCATTTATTGCTAATGATAATATCAGCTTGAGTGTTGATGCTGGTAAAATTCATGCAATTCTAGGTGAAAATGGTGCTGGTAAAACCACTTTAATGAATATTATTAATGGTCTATATCAGCCTGATGCAGGAGAAATATATTTACAAGATCAGCCAGTCAAAATTACTTCGCCAAATCAAGCCATAAAACTCGGCATAGGTATGATATATCAACACTTCATGCTTGTGCCACAGTTAACTGTAACTGAAAATATTATCTTGGGTAGGGAAAATAGTTGGCGTTTAAATCTGCGACAAAGACAACAAGAAATTGCAGCTTTATCCCAAGCTTATGGATTAGAAATTGACCCCACAGCTAAAGTAGAGGATTTACCTGTAGGGACACAACAGCGAGTAGAAATCCTCAAAGTTTTATATCGTCAAGCTAAACTATTAATTCTCGATGAACCAACAGCCGTTCTCACACTCACAGAAGTAGAATCATTAATTAATATCCTGCGAAAACTGGCGGCGGCTGGTAATACGATTATTTTTATTAGTCATAAGTTAGAAGAGGTAATCAATCTCTGCGATACCGTCACAGTGTTGCGACGAGGTAAAGTTGTGGCGACAACGACAACTAAAGATATGACTCCTCAAAAATTAGCAGAATTGATGGTAGGACGGGAAGTAGTTTTACAAGTCAATAAGTCTGCATTTGTACCTGGAAAATTCATACTGTCGGTAGAAAATTTGCAAGTTGCTGATGATAGGGGTATTCTTGCTGTCCACAATGTTTCCTTTCAATTGCTGGCTGGGGAAATTTTGGGAATTGCTGGTGTAGATGGGAATGGACAGCGAGAATTAGCTGATGCGATCGCCAATTTAAGAGGCATCCTCAATGGTACAATTCAACTTAATAGCTCTTCTCCTCAAAAAAAAATAGGTTACATTCCTGAAGATAGGCAAAGAATGGGACTGATTTTACAATTTACCATTGCCCAAAACTTAATTTTAAATGTTTTTAAAAATATACCCTTCTGTCGGCATTTCTTATTAAAATCATTAGTAATTAAACATCATGCCCAAGTTGCAATGCAGGAATTTGATATCCGGGCGACTGGGGAAGATATCCAGGTAAGCCAACTATCGGGGGGAAATCAACAGAAGGTAGTTTTGGCGCGAGAACTGGCGGGACAACCAGATTTAATTGTAGCGATGCAGCCCACACGGGGTTTAGATGTCGGGGCGACGAGTGCAGTTCATTCCCGTTTGTTAACAGAACGCGATCGCGGTGCGGCAATATTGTATATTTCTACTGAGTTAGAAGAAATCATGGCAATGAGCGATCGCATTGCTGTAATCTACAGAGGTAAGTTTGTCGCTATTTTGGATGCACAGACGGCGACAATAGAAGAAATTGGTTTATTGATGACTGGCGGAACACCCAGAGAATAAAATGCCAAGTCTGTACATCATTGGTGGTGCAAACAGTTCCGGAGACGCTACGAGAGAGGGAGAGTAAATTTAATTTCTCTATATTTACCTTTGTGCGATCGCTGGATTATTTATAATAACTCTAGTAATGATGCTAGCTTGGTGGCTGAATATAACTATAGTCAACAACTTGTTGTCTATGAAAGTAAAATTTGGAATCAAATCAGAGGATAAGAATGGCTGACCACGAATTAGAATTTTTATCTAGTAAAATTGACGCTGGAGTTAAAGCCGCAATTGCCGCAGCTATAGAACGACATCGTAAGCTTGGTCAATCGATTAGTATTATGCAAGATAGGAAGGTTGTAACTTTAACTGCTGATAAGATTCCAGTGATTCAGACTCAGCAAAACTCTAGCAAATAAAATGAATTCTATAGCTTCTATCAATACTATCATTGAGCAACAACCTTACCCGCTTTTATTTGCCACCATTAGCGGATCTCATTTATATGGTTTTCCGTCACCAGATTCTGACTATGATCTACGCGGGGTACATATCTTACCAGTACAAGAAGTGGTGGGATTACAAAATGGGGCTGAAACTATTGAATTTTCTGAGCTTCGGGAATCTTTAGAAATTGATTTAGTAACTCACGATCTTAGAAAATTCTCTTTACTACTTTTGAAAAAGAACGGCTATGTACTAGAGCAACTTTATTCGCCTTTAATATTAAAAACTACGCCGGAACACCAAGAGCTAAAAGTAATTAGCAAAGATTGTATAACTCGTCATCATAGCCATCATTATTTTGGTTTTGCGGCAACACAATGGAAAATTTTTGAAAAAGAAAAGCCACATCGAGTCAAGCCATTACTTTATACTTATCGAGTATTATTGACTGGGATTTACCTAATGCAAACAGGAATAGTTGAGGCTAACTTAATTAAACTCAATGAGAATTTTAAATTGCCATATATTCCTGATTTAATTGCTCAAAAATTAGCAGATGTAGAAAAGTCTACTCTATCAAATGTTGATGCGGTTTTTCATCATCGAGAATATGAACGATTGCGCCAATGCTTGCAAGAAGCGTATGAGGCAAGTACACTACCTGAAGCACCTGCGGCGAAATCGGCTTTACATAATTTGCTGATACGTTTGAGAATAAAAAGTTAAAGCTAAAGCGTATTATATTGGTTTAAACAATCCAGAAACATCTCAGGAGAGTTCAGGAATGCTGATACTCATTTTTTGGGGTTGAGGGATGGCAATCATCGCATCATGATCACAAATAAACGCTTTCAACTCCTGTTACCAATCCTATCACCCCTCATAGCGATCGCCTCTGCTCTCATCGTCGGTGCTATCCTCATCCTACTTGCTGGGGCAAATCCCATCACTGCCTACACAGCTTTATTCCAAGAATCCCTTTCTACTTACTTCGGTTTTGGTAACACCCTCACCAAAATGACACCCCTCTTATTCACCAGTTTAGGTGTCTTAATAGCATTAAAAGCTGGTCAATTTAACATCGGTGGCGAAGGGCAAATTTATCTCGGTGCATTGGGTAGCACGTTAGTTGGGTTATATGTGCAAGGATTACCCCCTATCTTACATATTCCCCTAGCCCTTGTCGCAGGTTTTGGATTTGGTGCAATTTGGGGTTGGATACCCGGTTATCTCAAAGCCGTGCGGGGAGTCAATGAAGTTATCACCACCCTATTACTAAATTACATCGCAGTGAATTTAGTCAGCTACTTAGTACAGAACCCCTTAAAAGCACCAGGCGCACCTAGTCCTTATTCGCCATTGATTGCTAAATCTGCACAATTGCTGATAATTCTACCCCAAAGTCTAGCCCATGTAGGTATTTTACTAGCTTTACTCACCGCCGGACTACTGTGGATTTTATTAGAGCGATCGCCTCTAGGATACCAAATTTCCGCCGTTGGTTTTAACCCCACAGCCGCCCATTATGCGCGAATTTCCGTCAAAAATACCACCATATTAGTAATGTCCTTAGCTGGTGGTTTAGCTGGTTTAGCAGGCGCATCAGAAGTCATGGGGTTGAAATATCGCCTCTTTGAACAAGTTTCCCCTGGTTATGGTTTTGATGCTATTGCGATCGCCTTCCTAAGTCGCGGTAGTATTAGCGGTGTAGTCTTAACTTCTCTATTTTTCGCGGCTTTGCGTAGTGGTGCAAACGTTGTGCAACGTAGCGCAGGTGTTCCCGTCACCGTAGTTTACGCCATCCAAGGATTCACTGTCTTATTCATCGCCATCAGCCTCGCCGTAGAAACACGAATCAAAACGCAAAGTAACGCGGAGATTTAACGCCAAAACTCTCAGCCTTCCTCCGCGCTTTCCTTAGCGATACTCTGTCTTGAAAAGTTTCCTACGGAGGGAAACCCTCCTTCTCCTAACGGAGACGCTACGCGAACAGAACTTTTCGCTGCGTTTAAAAACCATGAATCACCTTAACTTCCTCTCCGATTACCTCATTGCTAGTGTCAACCTAGCCATACCCCTAGCATTTGCGGCCCTTGGGGGAATGTATTCAGAACGTTCAGGAGTACTCAATATTGCCCTAGAAGGGATGTTAATAACTGGTTCTTTTACTAGTGCAATAGCCACATTTTACACAAGTAATCCTTGGATAGGTGTCTTCTGTGCTTTAATTGCTGGGGGATTAGTCGGTTTACTCCACGCTTTTTTATGTGTAAGCTTATACGTCAATCAACTAGTCTCAGGACTAGCAATTAATCTGGTAGCGGCCGGGTTGACATCATTTTTAGCGCGGTTAGTATTTCATGGTAGTGGCACCCAAAGATTACCAGGAATTGAGCCTATTATTATTCCTGGTCTAGCAAATATACCCATACTTGGAGCTTTATTATTTCAACAAGATATTTTCGTATATTTACTAATAGTTTTAGTGATTTTAAGTAATTATATTTTATTTCATACTAGCTTTGGCTTAACTTTACGGGCAGTAGGGGAATATCCCAAAGCAGCTGCAACTGCTGGTGTGTCAGTATCAAAAGTGCAATATGTGGCTGTATTTATCAGTGGTTGTCTAGCCAGTCTAGGCGGTGCTTATCTCACCTTAGTACAGATAAAATTTTTCACGGAAAATATGAGTGCAGGTAAAGGATTTATTGCGATCGCTGCTTTAATTTTTGGTAGGTGGCATCCTTTAGGTATTATTCTAGCTTGCTTTTTATTTGGCGCTACAGAAGCTTTGCAGTTACGCATTCAAGCCTTGGGTGCAAATATCCCTTATCAGTTTCTTGCTATGTTACCCTATGCGATCGCCTTCTTTGCCTTAGTAGGATTAGCTGGTAAATCTAAACCTCCCCAAGGTAACGGTGTTACTTACTCACCAGAACATCCCCAAGATATTTAACAACTAGCATACCTTCACACCGACCAAATCAATATCAGCCAACCATATCAGTCTACTTTGAGCCGATGCAGTTTCTTCCAAAATAGGCGATCGCCATTCCACAGCATAAAGCCAATTTTGTTTTAGACTAAAAACCCCTTGAATAATACGCTGATTTGGCTGTTCACTAAAATCAACCTCAACCACATCGCCTAATTGAAAAGCCTGCTGAGAAACAATTTGACTTTTGAGTACACTTGTTGGTGAAAATTCACCACTTCGTAAATAAAGAGTTTTGTTATGACAAACTATTGCATAAATCCATTCTTCCTCTTCCCAATGAACTCCGCAGCAATAGCCTGATAAATCAGGGCTTAACAATACCTCTTCTCTAATTTGAACAGCTAATGGAGGTATGACTGCACCCCAAGCAGGAGAAATATGCCAACAAGATTCTAAAGTCGTAATCTGATTCATCATGATGCTTTTCGGTTCTATTTTTATACATAGACTCGTTTACGCGAGTAATATCCGGAACATAATTCCCATCTGTTTAAAATAAGACAACAGAGACCACACCCCAATCAATAACTTCGTTAGCCCAACAGCAAAGAATCGAATTATGGAGGGATGAAAATTATGGGTTTTTATTCGCAAGTCATTTTACCGCGTCTTTTAGACTGGAGCTTATCTGACCCCACCCTAGCTACATATCGTCAGGAACTACTAACAGACGTAACAGGAGAAGTACTAGAAATCGGTTTTGGCACTGGATTAAACTTGGCTTACTATCCTTCGCATATTCACGAAATCACCACGGTTGACGTGAATCCTGGGATGAATAACCTAGCACAAAAGCGTATTGATGACTCTGGGATTAAAGTTCAACAACTCCTGCTATCAGGCGAAAATCTTCCTATGACAGATAATACCTTTGATAGTGTGGTCAGCACTTGGACTTTATGCAGTATTGCCAATGTAGAACAAGCCCTACAGGAAGTTTATCGGGTACTAAAACCAGGCGGTAAGTTCTTTTTTCTAGAACATGGACTGAGTAATAAGCCTAATGTACAAGTCTGGCAGAATCGCCTAACCCCAATTCAGAAAATCTTAGCCGATGGATGTCATCTAAATCGAAATATTCAAAAATTAGTAGAACAAAGTTTTCACCATGTAGAGCTAAAACGCTTTACACCTGACAATTTTCCTGATTTGATGGCACATTTTTACAAAGGATGTGCGACTAAAGAAGCAATATAAATTCATGATCAAGGAAATCAATTTTGTGCGTTGATTTCCTTGATCTAATTAAGTCTTAAATATCTCATCTACAGGAATTTGGTAGCCATTAGCGAGGCGATTAGTTGTGTTAGCCGTAGCAATAATTGCCAAGAGTTCACCAAACATAGCATCATTCATCCCCTTCCCACGGGCTGCGGCTGAATGGGAAGAAATACAATAGTCACAGCCATTAGTGACGCTCACCGCAATGTAAATTAGTTCACGTACTAAGGGGTCAAGTTCACCAGGACTAGCCATCACCTCTTTGATGCTTTCCCATGTTCTTTTTAAGGTGGGAGGATGGTTGGCTATAGCTTTCCAGAAGTTGTTGATATACTCCGTCTGACGAGTAGCGCGGATGTCGTCGTATATGGCCTTTACTTCATCACTTGCGTCTTCGTATTCAATCAGCTTAGTCATATTATTTTGACAGACAAATCACAATTAGGCATTTTGGCACACTCAATTTTAAAAGTATAGATATCCTGTAAGGGTGGGATATATTCATGTGAAAAGTAATAAAAGGCAAAATCTCTCAGTTCATAGCTGAGAGATTTTTATTCAAAATAACTGGGGTCAAGTCTGATAAAGCACCCAGTTCATCGTGGCTATTTAGTCTAGTCATCCTAAATTAGAAACTATTTACAAAGTAAACATTAATTAGAGTGTATTATGGCTCTACCCTAACGCACCGTCATATAAACCGATGCTATAGAAATTTTATCTTTACTTTAGAAATAACCTCTTATAGTGACCATTAAAGTTTTTCTAGGACTGGATTAAAAACTATATCTTGCAAGTTTCTCCATTAATCTATTCAAAGTTTTGTCTGAGCGCACCTCTGTTTATAGCGGACTAAACAACATATCAAAGTCAACAACAGAATAGCTTTCATAGTCGATGGTTCCACTACCCTTGTCACTTCTGTTGGGGGTTGAGTAATGGGAGTTTCACAAACTCCTCCGTTCGGGTTTCCACCAGGATTGACAAAATCACATACATTACTGGGAGGATTAGTTGGCGGAGTTGGAAAACCTGATGTTCCAGGAGGTGAGGAACTTGATGAATCACCACCACTGAATAATAAGGCAAGAAGAGGAACAATAGCTAATAATCCTAATGGTAATAAGCTAGGCGAACCTCCAGCAGAAGTTACAAGAAATTCTCCACCCCCAAGTCCTTCTCCCTCGATAACTTCCAGCCCTCCTGGTGTTGCTAGGGTCTCATTTAAAATGCCACCAGGAATTGTTGCTCCCTCTTCAGAAAAAGCTACTAAAGTTTGGGGTTCCCGCGCATACGGTTGACCTGTTGATATGGAAGTATATGGATGAGAGAGTATTCTTAAACTCGTCTCCTGGATTTCTCTATTGTTTCCTGAACGTAAAGCATTTAACCCTCTTTCAAGGTTATTGACATAAAATTCCGTCATTTTTGAATCTAAGCCAAGCTGACGAATTTCTTGCTCTAGGTTAGGTATTTTTGATGCTTCCTGCAAAAGAGTGTTGACGTAGCTAATCTTCAGGTTTATGAATCCACTACGAGGATCAGATCCTGAAAGAGGTGCTAATAGAAAGTTTTTAGTTACATCTCTTAAGCCTGCTACAGGATTAGAACTCAGTTTAGAACCAGAACTATATTGAACAGAATCTAATATTTCTCTATCAAATTTTCTCCAAACAGAGGCGTATGGGTTGGGATTGTAGCCATAAAACTGAGAAAACTTGCGATAGTTGTCTTCCCCACCAGCTGCTCGCATTAACATCTGCTGATAGGTAGGGCCGCCATTCGACTGAATGACTTGCTCAAGAATCGTTCCAGTTTTGTTACAGCCTAAAGCAAATCCTACAGAACATTCGGGAATAACTCTGATCTGACGTAGACCTTTAGCGTCATTCTGGAGCTGGTATTGGAGTAGTTGACGTTCTTGTCCAGGTGGAATCTTTGCACCAACATTTAAACTTCCTTGGCCTGCATTTGCGTTCTCGCATACAGTTAATACTGCTGCCAAAGATGACAGCAATATGACAATATTTTTAACAAACTTCATATATGCTTGGTAAATGACACAAAACTAACTAAGTACAACAACTGCTTTTGAGGAGTGAGTATTTATTGATTGGGTTTTAAAGTTCCCTTTGGAGATACTGGCAGTGCATTTTTTAGGGAACCAGAACTCACACTCTTCGGCACTTGAATATTGAGGGTAATAGCAGTACCTTGGAGTTCTCCGGTAGTGAGTTTGTGATAAATAACTAACGCACGGTTGGGTTGGTCAAAGACAAAACCACGACGAGAAGGTTGTATTTTGCCTTCCTCTACTAGCTCAATAAAGGCTTCTAGATATCTACGTATACTTTGACGATTTTCTGGATTGATATTTGTATGGTTTGCAATGAGAGTCATAAAGAAATCTAGACTCCGGCTATCCTGTCCATTCGTGAGAGTACCACCATCCAAAAAAGAACTACCAATGAGTTTGCCGTTAACTTCTTGAACTTTAAATAACGTATAGTAACGCCCCTCCTTTTTAGAGTCATTCACATAGCATACCCAAGAGCCTTCTTCACTCTGTGTAAAACCTTGAGCCGCAAGATAAGACAGTGCAGAATCATTACCTCTTTTTTGTCCAGGTAATGGAGGTAGCAAACTTTCGACTGGATCTGAGGCACAAATTTTCTGTGCAGCTTGTGGCTGAGGAGATGCTTGAGTGTCTTGTGCAACTGCAACATTAGGAATAGACACAAAAGCTAATGCCGACAAGGTAAGTAATTGAGACAAAAAAATAATGGGTTTCATCATTTTTATTTCCTTATTTGAAATGTTAATAGACTGATTTGTAAACAACATGGAAATTTTATGGGTGTGGTACAAAGAAAGTTAAATTTATTTGATTTACTCACTATCAACCATTAGGTAGATTTACTATATGTAAATTATTTATGTATTATTCCGGATATCGCTACTTTATATAGATAAATCTAGAAGGTATTAGAGATCAATCTTGATTGTTGAGACTAAATATATCTCCTTTTATAGGCAGCTTATATGTTCAAAGTCATACACCATGACTTTGTTAATTGTTTGAAAAAATGAGCTTATACTTAAGTTTCTGCTATTAATGAGAGAATTTGCTACATTTGTCTAGAATTTGAACCCCCTCCGTAATATTTCCTAAAACTATTTACTGTATTGAGCTTTTTTGTCGGTGCTAATAGAGTTTTTTAGTTATGATACAGATTATAAATTACGTTTATGTAATTTATGATACTTTTGCGCCTAATTTAACTTGTTGCAGTTATAACAAGGTTTTTAGCTTTACAATAAGTATGTAACATTTTTTAAAATGTTACTTGGTTATCGAAGAAACTAATTCAGAATCATACCTTAATTTATGCAATCTTAACTCCGTATTCCGTCAATTAATGAGACTCTTGATGAATACTAGGAGCATTTGCAGTGAGTCTGTAACATTTTTTTGTTGTTGTAGGTAATACCTCTACGTCACTTAGTTTTAACATTTTCAGGTAAGATCAAAACATTGATTCTGTATGTGTGCAGTAATTCTACCATCAGAAAGTAAGAACATAAGAGTAGCATATACAACTTTAAAAATTGCACACTAAATCACTTGATTCCTTTAAACAACGCAGATACAAGTGCAAATTAACGTTGCTATATTTATATTGATAAGTATATACTTATATAATTATGTAAAATTATGAAGAAGTGTTAAAGTAATAAGTATTCACGGATACCTCATCAATAAGCTGTTCTGCTCTTAAGTTGCACAATCCATCATGAGGGCAGTTGACAGAATCTATTGAATGTTCAGAACCCCGACTTTTTCAAAAAAGTCGGGGTTCTATGACTTTAATTATCATTTTTCTAGGGGATACAAATGTATCCATAAATCACAAAGTCCACCTCGTAGGAAATGGACTAGTTAATTATATATCCTATTAGTGGATCCGAGCAGAGTCGAACTGCTGTCCAAATTGGGTATTGACCCCCCGCTCATTCACAGGTTTAGCCTTTCTGACCCTCAAGGCGGGAATCGTTCATTATCCCGAACGTAGGATGCTCTGATTAAATCTTAGCTAGCAAGCCAACCAGAGAACACTTGCTAGAGCATCCGTTGGGGGTTGGTCTTCAGTCCTTAACGGAGTCAAACCGAAGACGCTCGAACCTGTAAGAGGCTATTTAGGCAGCTACTAGAGCGTCCTTACGAGCAAATTTTACGATGTTATTCGCATTTACTTTTGTTTTGAGCCTTGATTTGCGAGAGGAGACTCACTCTCGACCTGAATCACAGAGTAGCGTTCGCCAACCTGTCGAAACCGTTACGGACCCATGATCTTTATATTCCCATTATAGTACGGGATTTTTAATTCGTAGTAAACCTTCACGGATAACTTCAGAAACCGAAGTATACATACTACTTTTCACTTTAGCTGGACTTGCTGAAGACCCAGACATTATTCATCATTCAAAGATACAAATATAGAATCTAAATCCCGATAACCGCTTACTACCCGCACAATCACAACACTATCTTCAAAAACTTGATAAAAAATAATGTAGCCATTTAGTGGTATTCCTCTCAGCCTGGGGTCAAACTTGGCGTAACTTCGCCCTATATTGGGGAATTGAGCTATATTTTGGCATTTTTTATTAAATTCACGAATAAATCTTTCTCCAGCGTTGACATTGCTTACTAAAAAATAATCCAAAATTTCATCTAAATCTTGGCTGGCTTCCTTGGCAATAAAGTATTCCATTATCCTTGAGTTTCACGGGCTAGGCGTAATTTCTCTTCTAGTCGTGCCATGACTACTCCAGAATCCTCAATTTCTCTACGTTCAACAGCAGCCAGCCCAGCAGCTAGTTTTTTCTCAGTTTCTTTTTCCCATTCTTGATAACCTTTCTCCCATTCCTCTAGCAGTTTCAATGCTTTGATAATTACATCTTCAGCATTTTCATATCTACCTGTAGCAATTTGGGTTTGTATAAATTGCTCGTATTCTGCTTTTAGTTGGATGTTCATAGTTTTTACATATAGTTACTTAAAAGTGTTATTGCCTATAACCATGCGGTCGCCCAAGCTTTGTGGATCAAATTTGGCTTGATTCATTGCACGCATCTGTTGTGATTGCTGCTGTCGCTGTTGTAAGTAGGGTTCTACTTCCGATTGGTGATTGAGATAAAACACGATTGTGGCATAAATATCAGCTAGATTCAGGGACGGATAGCAATAAACAATTTCCTCTGCTGTCACTCCTTGCTTAAAGACAGCAACCACACTATCCAATGTCACACAAGTTTTGCCGACTAGCATCACACCGTCTTTATTTGCCTTTTGAGGAGCAGATTCAGCCACAATTGTCAGTGTCACAAGCACTTTCGAGTTTGCTGTTTTGATGGTAGCAAATCTTGGTGTGTCCATCGCTAGTTAAATGAGATAGAAAAAGCGATCACTATAGCTATAAAAAATAACTTAATTTATATGATACATCCTAAGTAATACGTAAAAAAATTTTGAAAAATATGTTATATAATTTACTGAAATTTATTAACACTAGTAGTGCTTGTTAATACATTTCCAAAAAATTGACTGCAAAATTTTTATCAATCTCAAGCTAAGGCTGAAAGGTTAATGTTTATGGCAAGAATGATTCCTGAAAATTTATCTTCAACAACAAAAAGTAATTCAGAAAAGAAACTATTTCATATTTTCCAGCAAAACTTAAGTGATGACTACATTGTTTTTCATGGGGCTTGGTGGCAACACATCAAATACGTTGTTCAAGATAGAGAAGCTGATTTTATTATTGTTCATCCCCAAGAAGGAATACTTATTGTAGAAGTCAAAGGTGGAACGATAAGCTACGATGCAGTTAATAAGGCTTGGTATACAAATGATAATAAAATGAAAATATCACCATTTAGACAAGCTACAGAAATTAAACATAAATTTTTAGACTTCCTTTGTAAGTATAATGAATTTAAGAAGAAAGATTTTTGTATCGGACACTGTGTAATTTTCCCAGATGTCGATGAAGTTATAAATGGGCTTCCCTCTGAAGCTCCTAAGCAAATATTATTATTACGACCTCAAATTGAAAATGTCAGTAAATGGATATCTTCTGTTTTCCATTATTATGAACCAAGTATAAAAGGCAGAATCTTAGAGGATGTTTGAAAAGTTTTGAGCGGTCAAAATTCATGCTAATCGCCTGACCATGATACGGATCATAGCAAGGTAAATAAACGTCTCTGATGTTTCGGGTAATAATTCATAGTCTCTAACCAAACGCCGACATCCCATAAGCCAACCAAAAGTGCGCTCAACCACCCAACGTTTTTTGAGCAAGATAAAGCCCTTGGTTTGCTCTGGGCGCAACACCACCTGCACAATCCAACGGCAAAAATTCATTACCCATTGCATAAACGGTTCACCATCAAAGCCACCATCGACCCAGAGCGTTGTCAAGCGAGATATCTTTTGATGAGACTGTTTGACTCGTTTGAGAACTTGTTTACCCCCAGAACGTTCACCCACATTGGCTGCTGTGACCAAGACCCGCAACACTAACCCCAAGGTATCAACCGTCATAAATCGTTTACGTCCTTTAATTTTCTTACCTGAATCAAACCCAACTTCTTGACTCACCATTGCCGCAGTTTTCACACTTTGACTGTCGATTATGGCTTCGGATGGACTCGGATGGCGTTCAATATCGATTCTCGTCCACTCTCTTAACCTGTCGTGGATGTGCAACCACGTCCCATCTTTACGCCAGTTGCGGAAATATGTGTACACTGTTTGCCAGGGAGGAAAGTCTCCCGGTAACCCTCGCCATCGCACTCCCTCGACCAAGACATAGAAAATGGCGTTTATGACTTCCCACATATCGACTTCACGCTTGCGTCCACCGGGTTTTCCCTCTGGAATCAGGTCACTCAGAAATTCATATTGGTCACGGGTCAGATTGCTGGGGTAAGCTTTACTCATCATGTCACTCTCTCGGTGCTGTTTACTATTCATTCACAGCTTATACTGAGAGAGCTTTTTTACACCCTGCCTGACTTTTCAAACAACCTCTTAGGAGATGAACGTATAAAATTAATCATTCAACTTATATCTCCAAGTACTGTTTTCAAAAAATATGTTGCTAATGATATTGGTGAAATTCAAAAAGAAATTATTCGATTAACAGAACAACAATTCAAACTTTTAAATAATTTGTATTTCCAAACAAAGTCAATAATTCTAGGATGTGCTGGTTCAGGAAAGACTCAGTTAGCAATAGAAAAAGCTAGGAGATTATGTCAACACCATATTAAAACATTAGTGATTTGCAAGTCTATTAATCTTGCTCTTTATCTTACAGCATCTTTGGAAAATGAGATTCAAACAGGAAATTGTGTAGTTTATGGCTATGAGGAAATTCTGGCTAACCAATCTAGGCTGAAGTTCAAGTATATGGCGATCATAGTTGATGAAGGGCAAGACTTTGAACGTCAGGAAATTGATGAATTAAGTAGTTTAATTCCAGATGACGGCATATTTTATATTTTCCAAGATAGCAATCAAAAGGTTTCAAAGAATACTAATCAATTTGCACTCCAGGTCAACCCAAACGT
The DNA here is from genome assembly GCF_963920875.1 of Anabaena sp. CCY 9910. Taxonomy (NCBI): domain Bacteria; kingdom Bacillati; phylum Cyanobacteriota; class Cyanophyceae; order Nostocales; family Nostocaceae; genus Anabaena; species Anabaena sp. CCY 9910. The sequence continues at coordinate 65,479 of NZ_CAWUDJ010000035.1, forward strand.
TTTAGACCAAAACTGTCGAAATACTCACAATATTTTCACATATACAAAGCCATATGTATCCTGTAATCATCCAGTCAAAAGTTCATTGATTCAAGGAAGAGATGTAATAAAACGAGAGTATATTGATATCAATAATATGTTAAAAATATTAGAGAATGATATTGTAAATCTAGTTGATGATGAAAATATTACTCCTAATCAGATTGTCGTGTTAACTGATATATATCCACTATCTAAGTCTATACTTTCATGTAATTCTCATATCAATCGGTTTCATCTTAAGCAGTATTCATTTTCTAACCAAGACCAAAACACTATTCAATGGTCGAATATAGGAATGTATAAAGGATTGGAAAATGATATTATACTCCTATTGTTTGAAAAAGAGAAATCATTAATACCTAGTAATTGGGATATTGCTAACAAATATGTTGGAGCGACAAGAGCAAAAAGCCTTCTGATTGTTTATGAATCACCTGATTTAGAAATTGACTTTTAGTATTCCATTTTAATGGAAGATAAAACCGTCTGATTCTATTTCGCTCTCTTCCAATATTTCTTCAAAAGAGACTAATTTGGGAGAACCTTGATAGCATAAAGACCTAATTTGATAAACCGCATATTGAATCGGTTCTGGAATTGGACGTTTTAAGTTATTAGATACAAAATCTTCAACACTTTTATGGTCTTTTAGAATTAGATAGTAAGCATATATACAATTTAGTTGTAATGCTATACAGTTAATTTTCATTAATTTAGTTATATGTAAAATAGCTCTTTCTTTTAAATTTTTCGGAATTGATATTCTTTCTATATAAGTCAATGCTCCTTTTCGTGGTTTAACTAGATGATAAACGATTCTAGTTTTAATAAATGTATTTACAAGTTCATCATTAAATACTGAAAAAAGATATTTAAGGCTAATCATTTGTATATCATTGCTATAGTCGAGAGGTAAAAATTTTACAAACAACCAAGAGTATAATCTCCAATGTTTTGGATATTTTTTTGATAATTGATAAAGTAATTCCATATGCTCAGTAAATATTTTAGGTTCTAAATTTATACCTAATGGAATATCATTTAAAAACTTACAGAATTGTTTAGCTTTATCTTCGTTATCAATGTTTTCTAAATTATCAAACAGTATTTTTTGTTTTGAATCATTGAGTAATCCATTTTCTCTGCTTGCTTTCGCAGAATCAATTTCTTGAATTAAAGCTGTTTTATCTAATTCTTGTTCTGGCTTGATTTGATCATATCTATCTTCTTGAAATGGCATTGCCGAAACACCACTTTCTTTTGACTCTTCAATAAATTCAATTATTTTTTCTTGAGCTTCTATAATTTTTGTTTTTGAGGCATTTAAATTCACGCCGATTTTTAGAAGAAATTCTTGTAATACTATTGAAGCTTTAATGGCATCATTTTTATTTTTCGTAAAAATGCGGAAATCATCTACATATCTTCCAAAGTTTATCCCAAGATTGAATAATGCTTCATCAGCTTCTTTAAGAAATATATTTGCTAGGAATCCTTCTGCTTCATTTCCTATAGGTATACCTTGGCTATTATGTGTTTCGTTTAGTTTCTCATCCACAATTGAGTAGTAGCAGATTTTGAACTTCAAAGTTTTACTAAAAAGAATCATAAAATCTGTATCTCTTCTTATATTGATTTGTTTTGATATTGCTGAAAGTAAGTAATCGTGTGATATTGAATCATAAAATGATGATATATCGGTTTTAAGCATACAAGTATAGTTCTCAACTTGTGCCAATTGCCAATCTATAAAATCTAGAAAACCTTCATAGTAATACTTGTATAAACGTCCTTTTGATTTTTTATCTTTTTCAGTGTCTCTATTAAGCCGATATGAAAAACAGTGTTGAATAAAAGTAAAATCTAATAATTCAGCCAGGACAGATACAAAAATAAATTTAATTACTAAATCTTTAAATGGAGTATGTATCATCCTTCTTAAAAACATATTTGATTTTGGTAAATAAAAAGAAAAAGCTGTTTCCGGTTCGTATAAATTTGGATTCTCAAGAACTAGCTCAATTTCTTGAAAAAGCTTTTCCTTATTTTGTCTGTAATAATCAATTTCAATGAAATTACAATATGAGTCATGGGTAATTCTATACGAGATCGCATACACATAAGCTTTTTCAAAAACTTCTCTCTTTCTTATCTGTCCAATCCAAAATTCTTTACTCATTAGATTATTATTTGATTCAAATTTTCTTGTTTGTTCGTTGCATAAGGGACACTTTTTTTGAATTAAAACACAGTTAACTGAAGGGGTGACAAAGAAGCTACAAAGCAGACTGGATAAGAGACATAGCACG
>NZ_CAWUDJ010000036.1:0-67471 GCF_963920875.1 Anabaena sp. CCY 9910
TAATTCTTGTTGTAGCGTCTAATTTTATTATCACTACATATTTACCACTACCAAATAAACAAATGATTAAAGTATATTTAATAAACACACTTTATTTTAAGAGTCCATCTTTATAGTTTGTAAGTAATTTTTGAATTGCTATTTCAGAGTTAAATCATAGGGTCTTCATATATTGATATTTATCAAATAGCTGTATTTTAAACACCTAAGATCAGGACAAATATAATCCTTGCTGATGAGTAACATAAGATTACTTAATGTTGTTTTTTCTTCCTTTCGCCTTAAACGCTCATATGACGAATCGCGCAACAAGAGAGTGAAAATTTCTTTTCTCTCTACCTAAATAATCTCTAATTCCTACGTTGAGGTCAGAGTCTGGTGATGATAATCAACCAAAGCTTTACTTAAGGCTCTTTGGTTAAATGTAATACTTTTTACTATGTGTTTTAGCTGTCGTTATAAGCTAATCTAGTTTTGTCAGTTTAAGAAAAGATAAACGATTGGTAAAATATCACCTTTAATAAAAAAAATCCCGCTCCTGGGAGGGATGGGATTCGCTAAAAAATACTCCAGCTACAATTAGGCACGTTGACCAGTCACGATATATGCCACTCGTTGACCGATGTTAGTTGCATGATCAGCCATACGTTCTAAACAACGAATTGCCAGTGCTAGCAGTATGATTGGCTCAACAACGCCTTGCACATCTCGTTGCTGGGATAGAGTTTGATAGAGGTGATCATAGGCATTATCTACAGCATCATCTAAGTGCTTGATACTACGTCCACCGGCTTCATCTAAATCTGCCAAAGCCACTAAGCTAGTAGCTAGCATAGCTTGGGCGTGATGGGCCATGACAGCAATTTCCGGTAGAGATGGGTGAGTCGGATAAGGAAAGATTTTGACTGCTATTTGAGCTAAATCTTTGGCATAATCACCAATACGCTCTAAATCTCTGACTAATTGCATAAAAGCACTCAAACAGCGCAAATCTTGGGCTGTAGGTGCTTGTAATGTCATTATGGATGTACAATCTGATTCTATTTGTCTATAAAAACGGTCTATTTTTTTATCTAATCGGGGAAGTTCCTCAGCCGCTTTTAAGTCGCGGGAGAATAAGGCTTGGTGGCTGAGGCGGAATGATTGTTCTACCAAAGCTCCCATGCGTAATACATCCCGTTCTAAACGCCTAATGGCTCGTGCTAACTGGGGATTTTCAGGGTTGGGACTATAAACGACAGCTTTCACACTTGTAGTCTCAAACGTGAAGATATCTTTAACTATAGTCTTGGCGTTGTCAGTTTGCCACTACTTCAGGTATGTGAAGTTGTATCCATGCGCCACCGATTTCTGAATGGTTCATGGCTTTGATAGAGCCACCGTGAGCTAAGATAATTTGTCTGACGATCGCTAAACCTAAGCCATTACCGACAATATTAGTATCCTGCAAAGCTGAGTGTGTCCGGGCTTTATCTCCCCGATAAAACCGCTCAAAAACATGGGGTAAATCTTCTTCTGCAAAACCTTTACCAGCATCAATTAAATTTATTTCGAGGATGGGAGGAGCAGAATTAGCTTCATGATTCTTCTTAAAGGATAAGATTTCGGCTTGAATTTGAATACTGGTATTGGGTGAACTGTACTTAATACTGTTATCTAGCAAGTTGAGAAATACTTGATAAATCCGGGCTGAGTCGGCTTTAATCAAGAGTTTTTCTGGGCCGGAGTAGGAGAGAGACAGATTTTGACGCTGTGCTAGAGGTTCTAGGGTTTCCCACACTGAAGTGATGAGCGATCGCAATTCTACCGTTTCCATCTGCAACTGCATGGTAGGATTTGCTTCCATTTGGGTCAGTTCTAGCCAGCTTTGGACTAAGTTAACCAGTCTGTCCACTTCCTGCATCAAACGGTCAACCCAACGATTTAAGGGCGGTTCCAGGCGATTTTGCAGGGTTTCTGCAACCAAGCGAATGGAGGTTAGGGGTGTGCGTAATTCATGGGCTAAATCAGAAAAAGACCTTTCCCTTACCTGATTCATGTCTAGGAGGGGCTGGCGATTTTCCAGAAAAACTCCCACTTGTTCATCGGGTAGTGGTAAGCTAAACGCCCTTAACATCATAGATTTGATGGTGGGCATTTCTGCGGCGTTATCACAAGAGGGATGAAATACCCACTCTTTAGTTTGAGGTTTTTGGCGATCGCGTGTTTGCTCGATTAACTGATCAAGTTCATAAGAACGCACCAATTCTAGCAACAAACGCACCTGTCCCGGTTGCCATCTTTGTAAGTATAAGATTTCTCTGGCTTGCTGATTACACCACAGCAATTGATTTTCTTCATCAACCTGCAAATAGCCCACTGGCGCAAATTCCAGTAGGTCTTGGTAAGTTTGCAGCGACTGTTGCAAATCTAGTCGATGCTGTTTGAGAGTAGCGATTTCTCGTTGCAGACGAGGAAGCAACGGCAACGCCACTTTCAGCTTAGAAGTATGGGAGTGCAGAGGTTGGGTAACTCGCGTCAGGTAGCGGTTTAGTTGAATTTGTTGCCAAATCCATAACCCAATACCCACCGCCAAACCCAGAAAAAATCCCAATAAGAGCATTTGAGTTTAAGTTGTTAGTTGCGGGTGATTAATAAAAACTAACAACTATCTCAATAGCTTATCCGAATCGATATCCAAATCCTCTTACAGTCACAATATATTCTGGGTGACTGGGGTCTTGTTCCAATTTTTCTCGCAACCAACGAATGTGGACATCTACAGTTTTGCTATCGCCGACAAAATCCGGCCCCCAAACCTGGTCTAGCAATTGTTCCCGTGACCATACTCGACGGGCATAACTCATAAACAGTTCCAACAAACGGAACTCTTTGGGTGAAAGATTTACTTCTTGTCCTCGTACCAATACGCGACACTCTTGAGGATTTAAAGTCACATCTTTAAATTTCAGTACAGGTAGTTGGGGTAAAGTGATGAGGCGCTGACGACGGAGTAAAGCGCGGCAACGTGCCACCAACTCCCGCATACTAAAGGGCTTAGTTAAATAGTCATCTGCCCCTACTTCTAAACCTAACACGCGATCGGTTTCACTGCCTTTGGCACTGAGCATCAAAATTGGTACTGGGTTGCCTTGATGACGCAACAAACGGCAGATATCTAAGCCATTTATTTGGGGTAACATCAAATCGAGAATCACCAAATCAAAGGGAAAATCACCTCCGTTTGGTTCAAAACTTTTGAGATACTCCACAGCTGACCTACCATCAGCAGCAGTTACTACCCCATAACCTTCCTCTTCCAGTGCTACTGCTAGCATTTCTTGGATGAGTTCTTCGTCTTCCACTACCAGAATCCGACTGGTTTGTCCAATCTCTGTTCTAGCCGAATACTTAATCGATTCACTGGTGTACATTGATATCACAAAAGTTCAGGCCCTGTGGTTGTATCAATATGGTGGTTAGAGTTGATTATCTATTTTTCACTACATTCACACTTTGGCGATCGTGAATGATTCTGCAAGTAATATATGTAACACTGCCAAATATACCATAAATCGCTCTAGCTACACGCTTAGAGCAATTTCTGGAGTGCAATAGCTCTATACAAAATTTAAAATACACCACAGATAGCCCCAAGAGATCCAAAATTCCAAAATTCTACAGGATTTTAGATTGAGCCTGAATATAGATATTGATTGTCAACTAAAACCACAAACTGCTTGACAGGGGTCTATTGATTTAAGTATATTCTTTTTAGTACTTTTGTACTAAAAGCGTACCAAACAACAATAAAACTCACGGCATAAAATCAAATTTATGCCAAGTAATATTTATTGCTTTATTACAGTATTTGCACTGCACCTTAAATGTATATTTAGGGGCTACCATCATGTGTGCATGGAGTAGTTACTGGTATTGCTGACTACTCAATTAATCATCATCTAATCAAGGGAGTTGAAATATGACGACAGTTGCCCTCAAAGATAGTAAGCAGCAACTAATGCAAGCATTTCAACAAATTTTAGCAGAACAGAAAAAACTAGAATCCAAAATAGCCACTAAACAAGAAGAAGCAGACAAGGCAAAAAATCAAGAAATTTTGGCAATTGCTTCTCAATATACAGTTGATAGTATTGTCAAATCTTTAGCAGATTTACAATTAGAATTTGGTAGCACTGTTAATGCACTCTCTACAAAATTGGCTAAAGAAAACTCTAAATTAGATGAGTTGAACCAATCTATAGAAATTGAAACAAAGCATTTACAAGAGTTACAGAAAATTAGAGTTGTTGCAGATGCTTTAGATATCTTGACTCAAGAACACCAGGAAAAATTAAAGACTCTAGAGCAAGATACAGCTAGTAAAAGAGAAGCTTTAGAAAAAGAAATATCAACTAGACGTAAAGAATGGCAAAAAGAGCAAGCAGAATATGTAGAATCTCTACAAAGTTACAATGATATTTTAGCCAAAGAACGCCAGCGAGAAGCAGAAGAATATCAATATAAATTAGAAACAAATCGTAAACTCAACACAGATGTATACGAGTCTAAAAAACGGAATCTAGAAAGAGATATTCAAGAAAGAACTCAACAGAAAGAAAAAGATTGGTCAGAAAGAGAAAAAATTAACACCGAACGTCAAACCATCTTTGCAGAATATCAACAAAAAGTAGCTGCATTCCCAGCAGAATTAGAAGAAGCAGTGAAAAAAGCTAGAGAAGAAGCAATTAAAGATACAAGTCAAAAAGCTAAAATTGAAGCAGATTTATTTGAAAAAGAGTGGGAAGCCAGTAAGCAGAGTTACGAATTAAAAATTAAATCACTGGAAGAAACTATTCAAAAACAAACAGAACAAATAGAAAGTATTTCGGCTCAATTGCAAACAACACTAAAACAATCACAAGATTTAGCAATGAGAGCTTTTGATAGTTCCACAACTAAATAAATTTGGAAATTTACAATAAATAGTGGCAGTAAATAGAGGTTTTTATGGCAGTCAAAAAGTTAACTGATAAGAACACAAAAGCAGAAATTTTACAAGCTTATGAGGATTTAACTAAAGAAATCGCATCTCTTAAGTCTCAACTTAGCCAAGCACCTAAAGAAACACCAACTATCAAGAAAGAACAACCAAAATCAGAACAAACTCAGATAATGAATCAGCCTTATACCATCCAACAAAAAATGAATTATACAATTGAGAGTCTAGCAAAAATTCAGTTGGGATTTGGTAGTGCAGTAAATGAATTATCGGAAAAGCTGACTACACAAGCTTCAAGACTATCTGGAATTAGCGAAGCGGTGGCCACAGAAGTTGAGCAATTAAAAACCCTACATAGCTTAGAAGTTTCTGAAAATACATTAGATACACTTATTACTACTTATGAAGAAAATGCAAAAGCCTATCAAGATGAGTTTAATCAGCGCTATGACGTACTTTCACAAGAAATTCTTGAACAAAGAATAAATTGGCAAAAAGAACAAGAAGAATACCAAAGAAATATCAAAGAACGAAATGAAAATCAAAATAAAACTCGACAACGAGATAATGCAGAGTACAAATATGATTTAGAACTTGCTCGTCAATTGGCAACGGATGACTACGAACAACAGCAGAAAGCTTTGTATAACCAATTAGAAGCATTACAACAAGATGCAGAAAAACAGTGGAATGATCGGGAAAAAGTAATTGCCGAAAGAGAAAAGCAATTTGAAGATTTTAAAACGAAGGTAGAAGTATTTCCTAAAGAGAAAGAAGCTGCTATTAAGAAAGCTACAGAAGAAGGTAAAGGAATTGCTTACTACCAAGCTAAGGTTAAAGCTGATTTATATGCTAAAGAAGTAGAAGGACAGAAACGCTTCTATGAACAGAGACTTCAGTCTTTGGAACAGACAATTAACAATCAAGAGACACGACTGCAAAACTTATCTAAACAGCTTGATTCCGCACTCAAGCAAGTTCAAGATTTAGCAGTAAAAGCTATTGAAGGTACGGCTAATGTCAATTCTTATCAAGCGATCAAGGAAATAGCTTTAGAACAAGCAAAAAGCCAAGTGAAAAATAAATAAACTACAAATAATAAAAATAAATAAAAAGACGTAATAAAAATTACGTCTTTTTAAGATATAAACACATTTAATTAAAAATATTATTGGTCTGTTTTATCTGGTTTTCCATTATTTAGTGGTTTTTTTCTATTCTTGTTGATTGCCTTTAAATTTTTATTGGATGGTTGATTGGGATTAGGTTGTTGGCTAGCCATAGAACGCAATTTGGTAATGAGTAATAATTGTATCTTCATTTAGCATATTACTATTTCCAGAAATCAGTCAATAAATTTACATAGCAAAATAAAATAGAGACGTTATAATATTTACGTCTCTATGTCCAAGGAAACCCATTATTTGTAGTTGTTTTAAGAACTGAAAGATTTATCAGAATAAATTATTCAGTATTTTAAGCTACTTTCTATAGATAGTTGTTCGGCAGGTTAATTTGATTACAACCAAATGTTTTAAACGAGTCAAAGGGAAACGCTAACTGTCGATGAACTTATATACCTAACTACAATCTGGTATTGAGGATTCCGGAAATTAAAAACACTATGGCAATTTACAGACGATACTTGTGTTCACGTAGTATCTTGTGAAGATCCTACGCAAACACCATCAGCCTCAAGTTGAATTATCTTAAGCAAAGGAAGAGAAGTCTAGATTAGGCGGTATGTCTTGAATACGTCCTGGGCCGATCGCCTGCAATGCCTCTTTTAAGCTAATATCACCCGTATACAATGCACGTCCCACAATCACACCAGTCACGCCTTGGGGTTCCAACGCCAACAAACTCAACAAATCGGTGACAGAACTTACCCCACCAGATGCAATCACAGGGATGGAAATAGCGGCGGCTAGTTCTCGCAATGCGTCTAAATTCGGGCCTGCGAGAGTCCCGTCACGGTGGATATCTGTGTAAATAATGGCGGCTGCACCCATTTCCTGCATCTGTACAGCCAATTGAGTTGCTAAAACTTCAGATGTCTCTAACCAACCACGAGTAGCTACTAGTCCGTTACGGGCATCAATACCGATAATAATTTGTCCGGGGTATTGTTGACAGAGTTCTTGCACAAGCTGGGGTTGTTCTACGGCGACAGTACCGAGAATTGCCCACTGTACACCTAAATTAAATACTTGTTCCACACTAGAACGATCGCGCAATCCGCCACCAATTTCAATAGGTATAGAAATAGCTTGAGCGATCGCTTCAATTGCTCCTAGATTTACTACTTTACCTGCTTTTGCACCATCTAAATCTACTATGTGCAAACGTGTCGCACCCTCATCTACCCACTGTTTAGCAACATCAACAGGATTTTCGCTAAACACTTGTGAGCGATCGTAGTCTCCCTGATAGAGTCGCACACAACGACCTTCTAGTAAATCAATTGCTGGAATAACATCCATCTCCATCCCCCTGTATTTAATGCCATGAAGAATACTAATTTTGTGCAAATCCCGATTTAGTTTTTCGCTTTTACTTGTCTGATAGCTTGTGCGAAACCCACTACAATCAAGATGTTAGAAAGAGTCAAAAATACTTCCGCACCACCGTGTAACCAGTCTACGTTTGCTAAGGCTTCACCATAATGAACTTTGGCATAAATGCCGGCGGGAATAGTCACACCTACAAAAACAAGAGTACCGTAAAATCCATATAGGGCTAAACGAGGCATCAGCTGACTGCGATGGATAAACCACAAGAAACCCAAATAGGGAAATAGGGATAGGGCAAATAGGGTTTCTTTAGACATAATCACTGTTAATTTGGTAACTGGTAATTGGTAATTGGGGGGAGAGATTTGCACTCGTTTACCTTCTCTCCCTCATTCTCTAATCCCTAACCTCTATTTTCGCAGAACGCCAAATCAACCATGCTGCTGCCAACAGGGTAAAATTCCCTACTAAAGTCATGGTTGCTTGCAGTGTCACTATCCATTCTAGAGATTCGGAGTTATCGAAATAATGCCATGTACAAGCACACATAGCACTAATCAAGGCAGGTAACATTGCTAGGGACAATCCCCACCAACTGCGGTTAGCAGTGAGTTCGCCATAAGTCCAGATTAACCAAATAGCGGCAATCCACTCGATAACGCTAGAAACATGAATAATCCAGGTGGGAATTGAGAGAACGTTCATAAGATGGTCAATAGTCAGTAGTCAATTGTCAATAGTCAGTAGTCATTAGGCTTTGACTCAGCACTCGGCACTATGTTCATCTTCCCATAGGTAAATTCATATTTTTGGCGATATGACTGACATCTCGTCAACAATGAAGAAAATATTGATAATCTAAAATCCAACATCCACAATTTTAAATGGAATGCGGGCATTATTATCTGGGTATTACGGTAAGGGAAATGGTGGTGACGAAGCTTTATTGGCAACGCTGCTGCAAATGTTACCATCTCATGTTACGCCTGTGGTGCTGTCTGGAAATCCAGAAGAAACTAGCGATCGCTATGGTGTAGAATCTCACAATCGGATGTCTCTTACATCTGTGTTGCCAGCTTTACGTTCTTGTGATGCTTTGATTTGGGGTGGCGGGAGTCTCATTCAGGATGTCACCAGCAGTATCAGTCCTTTTTACTATGGGGGACTGATGGCGTTAGCGCAGAAAATGGGTTTAAAGACTGTAGCTTGGGCGCAAGGGATTGGCCCCTTGGCGCGTCCCCAGACTCGCTGGTTAGCACAACAGAATTTTTCTGGTTGCACTACAGTTAGTGTACGCGATCGCGTCAGTGCTGCATTATTAGCTGATTGGCAGATTCCTTATATACTTGCACCAGACCCAGTTTGGGCGTTACAGGCCAAACCATTCCCAGAACTTGCCAATTTACCTACCCCTAGAATTGCTGTCACCTTAAGAAACCATCCCCAGTTAACAACCCCACGGTTAGCTAACTTAACTCAAGCTCTAGTAGACTTACAAAAATCTACCCAAGCTTTTATTTTATTACTGCCATTTCAAAAAAGCGAAGATTTAGCGATCGCTCAAGCAATACAACCACAATTAAAAGATGTTAGCGAAATTGTGTGTATAGAAGACCCACAGATTTTAAAAGGTGTATTTCGTGGTGTTGAAATGGCGATCGGTATGAGGCTGCACAGTTTAATTATGGCAGCAAGCGAAGGTTGTCGCTGTTTTGCCTTGAGTTATGACCCCAAAATCAATCGTTTAATGGAAGATTTGGCAATACCCGGATGGGATTTAGCCAATCTACCAGATAACGCCAATGTCATTAGTAAAACATGGATAGATTTCTACACTAACGTTCAACCTTTAGCATCTGAGAAAATCACAACCCTAGTAGAAGGTGCTTTTATGCACAGAGAATTATTGAGGAAAGCACTAGGGCGCATCAATTAGGTAAGCTGAGATTAAAACTGCGAGATCTAAGATAAACAACAGGAAAAAGATGATGGGTAGATACGCACTAAGAGATAAGCAGTGGGCGAGAGGGGTATGTGCAGGAGATTCGGTGTATCTAAATATTTGATATCAGATTCTCTTGCCAGCAACGTACACCAAAGGAACGACGGATATCACGCCAAATCTGTGTAGCAGCTAAAGCACCATCGCCAGCAGCAATCACGACTTGATTTAAACCAACTTTCAGATCGCCAATGGCAAAAATACGTGGGTGGGAGGTGCGACACATCTTATCTGTGACGAGATTACCCCCTTTTAACTCTAGGTCGATTCTTTGCAAATAGGTATTGTGATAGCGAGAACCCATTGAGATTAAACCAGTTTCTAACTCAACTACCGTACCATCTACCAATTCCACACCTGACATATGATGATTCTGACCTAAAAACTGCTTAATTGGTGTTTCCACTAAGCGATAACCATACTGCTGTAATTTAGAACGCAATTCTGTACTTACAGTAAACAATCCATGAGTAAAGATAGTAATGTAAGGTGTAAACCAACTCAGATTAAACACCATTTCCTCAATACTGGCTTCACTACCTGCAAAAAAGCCGCACTGTTTATCTATCATTTCATAACCATCACAAACCATACAAACGTGCAAATTATAGCCAGCGTATTCAAAAACATTCTGCATATTTTCTAAAGATGGTAGATGGTCAATAATGCCACTAGCCGCAATCAAATACTTAGAATGCAACACAAAGTAAGTACTATTTTGACGACCAACTTTCACTCGCACAGCAAAAGTATCGCCTTCGTCCACAACCTCTTCAACGTAAGCAGTTAAAAAATCTCCAGCCAATGATTCATAATGTTTTTTCCCTTGTTGTAACAACACGCGACCGGGAGTGTCTGGAGACAATCCTAGATAGTTATGTAATTCCTGCATCCAGAAAGAACGAGCCTTACCTTTATCAATAATTAGGCTAGAAAGACGGTATCTTTGTAAGTAAATTCCAGCAGATAAACCACCTGCGCCACCACCAACAATAATTGCATCATAAACATGGTCAAGACGTTCCGAAATATTAGTCTTTGATATTTGCATATTCTGGCTTTTTTCTATTTTTGTGGGGAATTAACGCAGTAAGCCATGTTTTCAAAAATTATCTTCTAGCAGCTTGCTTTTAAAAATTAAACCCACCAAGGTTTCTCACCAGTACGGGGATCTGTTTCTTGCCAAGATGAAATCCAAATGTAATCATCTTTAACCTGGACGTGAACCAACTTCAGAGGACGGTTAGCAGGTCCACGTTCTACGGAACCTTGGGCATCATAGCGTGAACCGTGACAAGGACATTGAAACTGTTGATCAACAGGATTCCAAGGGAAGGTACAACCCAAATGAGTACAGTTATTAACAATACCCATCGGATCAAGAGTGCCATCTTCCCTAACAGTTAAATAGGTAGGCTCACCAGCTAGTCCAGCAATTAAAGCCCGTGTTCCTGATGCTTGGACTAAAATTTGGCTGGCTGGGATGGGATGACCGATTTTGTCTTTAGCGAGAATACCACCTTCTGCGTCCGTACTTTCGGCTGGAGGCATAAAAAACTTAGTCGCTGGATATATGGCCGCACTAGCCGTAGCTGCCACAATAGCCCCAGTGAAGAAATTCAGGAGTTGCCGCCTGGACATGGAAGGATTGGGCTGATTTAAGGTATCGTCCATAAACTTTCTCACCTTTTCATTAAATTATACTCATACTATACTACTATATAGTTATATGGTGAGAAACTCCAAAAGGATCTTATTTTCCTTACTTCGTGTTTTACAGTCTGTAGCTTCATTAAAAGTCATACAAGAGTTCTGATAGCTGACAAATAATAATTATCAGAATCAATCTATGCTATTGAATTTGAAAATTGAGTATAAAAAACACACACAACATCACAAACCCCAGTCTCTAAACCTTCATTTTTGCTAATCAACAATCAAATATTCGGAGATTTCCGGCAATGGCTCACATTGTTATCGTCGGTGCAGGGTTGGGTGGTTTACCCACCGCTTATGAATTACGGCATATCCTCCCCAAACAGCATCAAGTTACCGTCATTTCAGAAACCCCTGACTTTACATTTATTCCTTCATTGCCTTGGGTAGCAATGGGTTTAACTTCCCTAGAGTCCATTCAGGTGAGTCTGCAACCACGGCTAAAGCAAAAGGGTATTAATTGGATACTAGGGCGAGTAGATTACTTGAATCCTCAAGACCAAAAAATATCGTTTGGAGAGCAAAGTATTACTTATGATTACTTAATTATCGCCACAGGTGCGGAACTGGCATTAGATGCAGTAGGTGGTTTAGGCCCCGATGGATATACTCAATCAGTATGCAATCCGCATCATGCAGTCAAGGCGTTTCAGGCTTGGCAAAACTTTCTCTTAGCACCAGGGCCATTAGTAGTAGGGGCATTACCAAAAACGAGTTGTTTAGGCCCTGCCTACGAGTTTACGCTATTAGCCGACTACGTACTGAGGAAAAAGGGATTAAGAGAGCAAGTATCGATTACTTTTGTAACTCCAGAACCTTATGCGGGACATTTGGGTATCGGTGGGATGGCTAATTCTGCCGAGTTAGTGACAAAATTCATGGCAGAACGAGGGGTAGAAGTTATTGAAAACGCAGCAGTTACAGCAATTGAGCCACATCAGATTCATCTGGGGAATGGCAGAGTATTGCCATTTGCTTACTCAATGTTACTACCACCCTTCCGAGGGCCCCGCTTTGTCCGGCAAGTACCGGGATTAAGTAATCAGGATGGTTTTATTCCAGTATTGCCTACATACAGACATCCTGAATATGCCTCAATTTATGCGGTGGGAGTTGTAGTAGAAATTAAACCACCAGAGGTAACACCTATCCCCTTGGGAGTACCCAAAACTGGACAAATGACAGAAGCAATGGGCATGGCAGTAGCCCATAATATCGCCATTGAATTGGGAGTATTTTCTGCCCCGCCTGTGACTCCAACACTTGATGCGATTTGCTTTGCTGATTTTGGTAATTCGGGAATTTTATTTCTCGCTAACCCTGTATTACCTGATGTAGCCACAGGAAAACGTCGGCGGGCTGTAGCATTGAGCGGTATTTGGGTAACTTGGGCTAAAGCCTTATTTGAAAGGTATTTTCTAGCTAAAATCCGCTTTGGGACTGCTGTACCTTGGTTTGAAAAACTGGCGTTGAAATTATTGGGACTGTCTTTAGTTGCGCCTCTGGCAGTAAAGAGTAGTAGAAATATCAGCCAAGAGAATTGTTGAAGAAGATAGAGATTAAGAATGAGGAATCAATTATGAATTGTCAAGGAAACCGCCGCCGACATCATCAAATATCTAGGTTAAATCATAGGGGTAAAAGTGGTATGTGTGGTGTAGCGATCGCCAATACTACCACTAGCCCAACTTCTGCTTCTAATCTTCATCTTCCTGCTTTCCAACGTTGCGTAGGTCGTTATTAGAGAGGCGATCGCCTACAATAAGCTACGCGATTCTCTTATTAGGTGAGCCAGAAAAAAAAGAGCAGCATCTATTTTCTCAGCAGTAAAAATTTTAGATTTTCTTAATATCTAATCTAGTATTCATCATTAGCTGATTACATATCTATATAGTTACAATTGCTAGATAGCAAAACGGCAAACTAAATAAACCTAACAGCACACTGTCAGAAGGAAGCCGCAAAGCATACGGGCAAGTTATAATTCTCTTGCGGATGAGCGTAACAAAAATTTATGAGTAACCCCCTTGTACAGGCCTTTTTTGTCGGTAGAGCTGTAGCCGAAGTCATTAATGAACGTCTAGAAGTCGCTTTTACTGATGCTTTGAGTGAAATCGGTAAATTTGATGCGGAAGCTAGAGAACAGCTACGCCAATTCACTGACGAAGTGATAGAACGAGCAAACCGAGCCTCGGCGGCGGCTGATGCAGGTCAAACAACTACAGGTAGTGGACGACAAACTGGGGCTGCTGACTCAGTTGACTTACAAGCCACCATTGATGAGTTGCGAGCAGAAATTGCCCTGTTGCGTAACGAATTACAACGTTATCGCAGTAGTTCTGTATAGATTTAGTTAGTGGTCAGTTGTCAGTTGTGAAGCAGTGCGTTGGGGAGACAGCGCTGTGGGCGGCTTTGCCGACTTGAAGCGACTGTCGTCGAGTTCCCCGACTTGTAGCAACTGCTGTTAGCGTAGCGGTAGCGACGTTAGAATCGTCACCCCTAAGGGTCAGTCGTTCATTAGCAAATGGCAATTTAGGAAAACAATTTAGGGATCAGAGTGTCTTTTCTTCCAGGTGATTCAGTAATAACCCAACGGTACGCGCAAGATATGGAAACCAATTATTCAGATAAGGCTTACCGTTGGAATCGGGAAAACTACTCTAGCAAGCGGCGCTTTGTGGACATTTGGTCTTTTGTCTTGACCTTAATGTTCAAGCTTTGGCGCTACAACAAATCTTGGAGTTATCCTGGCGGTGTCACGGAAGCAAAACAGGCTGCAAGACGTAAAGCTCAAGCAGTCTGGATTCGTAATACTCTGCTGGATTTGGGGCCAACCTTCATTAAAGTCGGGCAGCTATTTTCTACCCGTGCAGATATATTCCCTGGCGAATATGTAGAAGAGTTGGCAAAGCTACAAGACAAAGTGCCAGCATTTGGCTATGAGCAAGTTGAAAAAATAGTTGAGCAAGAATTAGGTAAAAAAATTCCCGAACTCTTTCACAGTTTCGAGCCAATCCCTCTAGCCGCAGCTAGTTTGGGACAAGTACACAAGGCTGTATTGCATAGTGGGGAATCTGTCGTTGTTAAAGTACAGCGACCAGGATTAAAAAAGTTATTTGAGATAGATTTACGAATTCTTAAAGGCATTGCCCGTTACTTTCAAAGCCATCCCAAATGGGGACGAGGACGGGATTGGATGGGGATTTACGAAGAATGTTGCCGCATTCTTTGGGAAGAGATTGACTATCTCAACGAAGGTCGCAACGCCGACACTTTTCGGCGGAACTTTCGCGGCTATGAATGGGTAAAAGTCCCCAAAGTTTATTGGCGTTATGCTTCGCCACGAGTATTAACTTTGGAGTACCTACCAGGGATCAAAATCAGCCAATACGAAGCCATAGAAGCCGCAGGATTAGACCGCAAGGTCTTGGCTCGTCAAGGCGCTCAAGCCTACTTATTGCAACTGCTCAATAACGGATTTTTCCACGCAGATCCCCATCCAGGTAATATTGCGGTTAGTGCCGATGGAGCCTTAATTTTCTACGACTTCGGTATGATGGGGCAGATTAAATCAAATATCCGCGAAGGGCTAATGCAAACGTTGTTTGGTATCGCTCAAAAAGATGGCGATCGCGTAGTCCAGTCTCTCATAGATTTGGGAGCGATCGCACCCGTAGATGATATGGGGCCAGTGCGGCGTTCGGTGCAGTATATGCTCGACAATTTCATGGATAAACCCTTTGAAAATCAATCTGTAGCCGCAATTAGTGATGATTTATACGAAATAGCTTATAATCAACCATTTAGATTTCCTGCAACTTTCACTTTTGTGATGCGTGCTTTTTCCACCCTTGAAGGGGTAGGCAAAGGGTTAGATCCAGAGTTTAACTTTATGGAAGTTGCCCAACCATACGCAATGCAGCTTATGACCGATATGAATGGTTCAGATAGCAACAGCTTCCTCAACGAATTGAGCCGACAAGCAGTCCAAGTCAGTACCACGGCTTTTGGATTACCACGGAGATTGGAAGATACACTAGAAAAATTAGAGCGGGGAGATATGCGCTTGCGGGTACGTTCTATAGAATCAGAACGACTCCTCCGGCGACAAGGCAATATTCAGATAGGCATAGGTTATGCACTGATAATCAGTGGATTTACCCTTTCAGCAACTATTTTGTTAGTTAATCATTATGTATGGTTAGCACTGCTGGCTGGTTTAATTGCCGCAGCAGTGTCAGTAATGCTGATTCGACTGCTTCTCCGCCTAGATCGTTATGACCGTATGTATTAATTGTTGTGATAAAAAGTTATGAAACTCAACTTCACGGGTCACACTGATCCGGGGCTTATTCGTTCTAATAATCAGGATGATTACTATATCGACCCTGAGGGGCGGTTTTTCATCGTCGCTGATGGTATGGGTGGTCATGCAGGAGGTGAAGAAGCAAGTCGCATCGCCACAAGGGAAATCAAGGCGTATTTGACCTCTAATTGGGATGTTTCTAAACCCTCGCCCGAATTACTAGAACAAGCTTTATGGCAGGCAAACGAAGCCATTCTACAGGATCAGCAGAATCATCCTGAACGCGCTGATATGGGTACAACAGCCGTAGTCGTGATTTTCCGTAATCAAGAGCAGTGGTGCGCTCATGTTGGTGACTCTCGTCTGTATCGTTTGCGAGAAACACAACTAGAACAGGTTACGGAAGATCATACCTGGGTAGCCAGAGCAATTAAAATTGGCGACATTACCGCCGAAGAAGCACGAGTTCATCCATTTCGCCACGTTTTATCCAGGTGTTTAGGTAGAGAAGACCTACACCAAGTAGATGTGCAACCACTGGATACGAAGATAGGCGATCGCCTATTGTTATGTAGTGATGGTCTAACAGAAGAACTTCCCGATCAGAAAATCGCTCATAACTTACAAATTAACTCTTTGTTGGATCAATCTGCTCTTTCCTTAGTGGAAGACGCAAAAGACCAAGGCGGACATGATAACATCACCGTCGTTATCATCGCTCTAGAATAATGTCCCCAAGATAGCTAATTTCCAACTAGCAACTCACAACCAAAAACCGCATTTTTAGTAAATATACTCAGCAATTTGTTCAACCTGAGCATTTTTCCTATTTGCAACTTGATACAAATATTTTTAGCAGCAAATTTCCCCACTGCCAGCTTAGTTTACATAAATTTTGTCTGTTGACATCTTGCACATAATAAGGTATGACGCATATAATGCGATATTACTACCATTAATTTACTACCCAGTCATGAACATCTCCCGCCAGAGAAAAGTTTCGACTAGGTAGTCAATTTTAGGTATTGAACCTGCTGTAAATTTATTAAACCGATAAATTTGCCCGAAATCTGCTCTAGCAGACTTGGGTTATATACCAGTAGGCTCAGGTGCAAAACAACAAAGCACAAATTTTACCCATTAAGGATATGGGCAACCTGTCCAATAGTTGTTATCTTTCTTAATACAGAGGAATAATCAACAATATGGGGCAGGTACTAACTAAAGTCCTATGCCTGTGGGGCTTCTGTAACCGACATAACCTTTACGCATTGTCCTTTAGGAGTCTGTTATGAACCAACCAATCGAATTGTCATTGGAACAACAATTCAGCATTCGTTCATTTGCCACCCAAGTACAGAACATGAGTCATGATCAAGCCAAAGATTTTTTAGTCAAACTTTACGAGCAAATGGTTGTTCGTGAAGCCACATATCAAGAGCTACTCAAGCATCAGTGGGGCTTAGATTCTGGTTCCACTCCGGCATAGAGTCGCTATGTGTCGCAGTGGGCGACCTCCTTCTCTTGCTCAGTTCCAGGGAGGAAAAGAGCTGGGGATGCTGGGGCGTCAACTTTCGACCAGAACAAGTTTACATTGACTAAAAGTAAATAACTCAAAACTAAACATGGCATCTACTTCTGCTGTTAAGTACTGTCTTCCTTTAACTTGTTTAGCTTCTTGTTTACCAAGCTGATAGTATTAGTAAACTTTAACCTTCAAATGACTACTGGTTACATTACTATGTACCTTTGGCCTTTAAATCCCGTAAGTACTCTTAGACACCCTATTTTTGTAATTAACCAGGAGCGTATTTTTCACTAACACTGATGATCATTATATTTATTGCCAATAATAGTTACAACTACGTTATATATTTTATTTATAAAAATTTACATATTTAGACAAGGTGTTTCACTAATACAGATGTTACAGATAATCCAAACAGTCCTAACCAGATAGATCAATGGGAGAATCCGTATCAATAGCTGCCAATTTAGCGAGAATTTGGGGCTTAAGTTTTTCATATTCTCCTTTGAGGAGGTTTTTACTCATTTGGGGATCAACACAAGAGACAAAGGTTTTCGCGGTCATAATCCACTGTTGTAGGCGTTGACGTTGAGCTGAGGCAACACTAGCACTTAAGACATGAGAACAGCGATTTGGTGATTCGCGTGCGAAGAATAGTAAACGATAGCCACCTGTTTTTACTAACAAGCTGGCTATCTCTTGACCGATACCAGTTTTGAGATCGAGATAGTAAGGTAACCATTTAGCTCCATACTTACGGTTATGGATAACCGTGATCCATAGCAGCATGGGATGAGGCGCTGCGATGAACAGAAATTGATTGTAGCGACTGCAAATGATACGTTTGAAAATTTCTTTTTCCGGTAGCATTACCCATAGTGCGGGTAAGACTTCTCCACTGACATTGATAGGCTGAGGAAAAACAATATCAGCAATAGGTTTATTTTGTGGCCAGGCAGTATTGTAAATAGTGTTATCCTGAGGTGCTGATAACAGCACATCGGATTTTATCTTTTGTTCGGAGACAACATTAATTGTTAAGGTAGCGGTAGATTGACGGCTGTCATAATTTTCCTGCTTCAATAAACGTTTAGTACGTTGTTGTTCGACAGACTCTAAAACTTGCAGTATTGCACTGATGCTGGATGGACGATCTTTTGCTGCCTTAGCTAAACAGTTCATTACTAAACTTTCTATCTCCTTAGGAATCGCTAAATCAGGCGCAACCTCAGAAAAAGTTCTTGGCGGTTGGTGGTGATGAGTTTTGTACCATGAGCCAAAAGAATGGGTAGGTGCAACTAATGGCATCTTACCGGTGAGCATTTCAAACATCATCACACCCAAACTATAAATATCGGAGCGATTATTTAATTCTTTACCCTCCATTTGTTCAGGAGATGAATAAGCCAGTGTCCCCAAATAAAATTTCGTCTGGTCACTATTTGACTGTAGTAATTTAGCAATACCAAAATCTAAGACCTTAACTAATTCTCCAAAACTGGGATCTTGAATCACTAGGATATTGCTAGGTTTAATGTCACGGTGAATAATGGGGTAGACTGTCCCATCAACTGGAATACCGTTGTGAGCGCACTGTAAACCCAAGCAAATTTGACGTGCCATACTCACAAAGCGAGGCAAAGATATATTTTGCTGGCGAATTATTTGGTTGAGGCTGTGTCCTTGCAGATATTCCATGACATAGAAGGGGATTTTATTTTCATCTACGCCGTAATCCATCACGCGCACAATATGAATACTTTTTTGCCCCAATAAAGCACAGGTTTTTGCTTCTCGCTCAAAGCGTTCTTGCAAACGCATCTTTTCATTTTGCATTGATAAAGCCAGAAACTTTACCGCAACAGGTACACCTCCCAACAAAACATCCTTGGCACGGTAAACTCTACCCATTGCCCCAGTGCCAATTAATTCCTGAAGCTGGTAGCGTTTGCCAAGTAAACGACCTATGTTGGGGTCTGACATAGAAAATTGGACTCCAATATTCAACAATGGTGAAGGACACCTGTACTGAAAAAGTGCAGAGTAGTATTAGCAGAACGATAAGCTGCTTGCTATTAGCGGGGTGTTTCGCCCGTAAAATTCGCCAGCCTCTCACCTTTAAACCTCTAGTCCCCTTTTCATTGATCGTGATGTACACAGTTCATTATGGATACTCAGGATATGAGTACTAAGTCTGTGGTTGAGGAGCGCAAACAAAAAACAATAGGTAGATATATCCTAATGTTCTGCACTGGGATTTTGATGTATTTTTAGTTTGCCCAATTTTTCTGTAGTAGATAACTTAGGGGATATCAAAAATTATCGGGATTGGGGATTTGGAAGAAGTAGGAAATAGGGAGTAGGGGAAAAGATCACTACTGACCACTGATAGCTAACACCTGACTATTGACTAATTACTTGATCAAGACTGACGCTCTAAGCTTGCTTCCATTGTGCTTGTTAAAAAATGACCTGACATAACACCGCTACTTAAATAATAGGCATCGTCAGAAATGCGGTGCATGGTTTCAAATCCACTACGACGTTGCCGATCGCTCATTGCCCAGTAACGTTGCACAATTGTATCTAGACCAATCCAACCCTCGCCTTCAACCTGTCCTAAAAGACTATGTTGGAGTAAAAAAGTATATTGGCGTTCTTCTTGATGTAAGCGCCCCTTATACTGTAGTGAAATTTCTGGGCGATCGCTACCTGGAAATATCAGCTTTGCTGCCATAGTAAACCAGTTATCTCGATTCCAAGCTACCAAGGTCATACCCTTGACGCTGATTGGCATACCATTGCGTTCTAGCCAACTGCCTTGTATTTTCCAGCGTCCTGGTTCCAACAAAAAAGTGTGAGCCACTTTGTATCTTCCTTGCCTTGATCGAGTAGTCCTCAGACTATAAACATATATTCTGCAAAGTCAAAATGTCATTAGTCGGTGGTCAGTGGTCAATAGAGACAATACGGACGTTGCAGTGCAACGTCTGTATATCGTCCCCAAATCCCAATTTCTATCTTCACCCTTGATGAATTTCTCCCAACAAAACTTCTTGTGGTGCGCCTGTGGCTGTTGGTAAGTTGCCTGGGATGCCTAATTGTCGCCAGTGAGCTAAAACAGCAAAAGCGATCGCCTCTTTAAAGTCGGCACTCACACCTGCTTCATCAGTGGTCAAGACGGGGATTGTTTCTAACGCTAACTGTAATCTTTGTTTTAAATACAAATTACGGCTACCACCGCCACATAAAAATACACGTTGTGGCATTTGTGGTAAAAAAGTACGGTAACTGTGAACAATGGAAGCTACAGTTAGTTCTGTGAGTGTTGCTAGCATATCAGCTGGACTAAGTTGGTATGGTTCCGCATCTTGGAAACATTGATTTAAGTAAGCTACGCCAAACAATTCTCGACCAGTCGATTTAGGGGGTGAGAGATGGAAATATTCATGGGTGAGCCATTTTTCTACTAAAGAATAGCAAGGAGTTCCACTGGCTGCCCATTTACCATCTTCATCATAGGTTTTAGCACCAGATGTCAGACGTTCTACTGCTAAATCTAATAGGCTATTACTTGGGCCTGTATCCCAACCACGAATTTGTGAAAGCCAGTCATCAGTACGTGCTGGGATATAAGCGAGGTTACCAATACCACCTAAATTTTGAATACAACGACTCTCATGGGGATGACTCAGTAAAAAGGCATCGACTCTGGGAACTAGGGGTGCGCCATGACCACCAACGGCGATATCAGCAACACGAAAATTACTGACAGTTGTAATTCCCGTTAAATAGGCAATCATCTCACCACGACCAAGCTGGAGAGTATAGCCAAGGGTTTTCTTCCCTACTCCTGCTTCTTTTGGTGGTCGATGATATACAGTTTGACCATGAGAACCTATTAAATTTGCTGGCTGATAACCTATTTGAATATTTTGAGCAGCTTGGGCAAAAGCTAGGGCGATCACATCATCCATATCTGCAAGTTCCAACATGGAAATAGCTTCGCCTGCACAAACTGCCAATATGCGTTCTCTTAACTCCGCAGGATAAGGATATGTTTTTCCTGCTAATAATTCAACTTTCAGATCCAATTCTGTGCCAGTAATCTCTACTAAGGCGGCATCTATACCATCTACAGATGTGCCACTGATCAAACCGATAACACGGCTAGGAAAGGCAGATGCTTGAGAAGAATACATGATTAAGTGTTGCTAATTGCCAGGGGTAGTTTAATTGATACTTGTCTTTTTGTCAAAAACTTAAATTTTCATATTGTCTTTATGAAAACAATATCGGTTCCGACCTATTTATTAACTGTCAAATTCATATTACCTTCAAGATTCCTTATCTTTAGACAGAATTTTATCTAATTACAATTTTATTTCATATTTCTTTTAAATTGCTGGATAAAATCCTTCAAAATAGTCAATATTTTTACTTATTGATGTTATGCAGTAAAGTACTAATTTGTGCATATATGCTTTTCACCAAAGTCTAGTATTTATATCCTGTTTTTCAACCTTAATTACTCACAGAATTAAGTGGTGTTTACTAATTAGACAAAAGCAGAGTTCAAAATTATGATTCTTAAAAAACTTGTTTGTGCCACATTACTCTCGACATCAGCAATCACTTCATTCATCTATGCTGGCTCTGCTCATGCTATTGGCTTCAAGGTAGAAACAGGTGTTGCTGGTCCTAATGGTGTTACCAATCAAGGTGCTTATTCTCAGTTTTGGCAAGATTCAGGTGTAACAACTGTTGATTTCAACAATGGTGTGGCACCAACCACAGGTTTTGCTAAATATTCATTTGAAAATGGCGGAAGTAGTAGTGTCAGAAAAGACCAATGGGCGCCAGCAGGGGCAAACGGAGAAGTAAATGATACAAGCTACTTGGCTGTTTTCAATGGTGATAAAGTGACCATTAACTTAGATAGCTATCTAAATTATTTTGGTATTGACTGGGGTGCGATCAGTAACAATAATACCTTCTCTTTTTATAATGGCGACACTCTGATAAAGTCTTTTACTACTCAAGATGTTAATACCGTAGCTCCTATTAGTGCTGCACAGCACGGTGGAGAACGTAATGGCTACCTTCATTTCTACTCTGAAAGCCGTAATGATCTTTTCAACAAGATTGTCATCTCTCAAGCTAGTACTGATGGTGGTGGGTTTGAAAGTGACAACCACTCTTTTAAGATTGGAAATGGCAGATTTAAAGGTTTTGATCCCCAATCTGTTCCTGAACCTGGTATGACTTTAGGGATGCTAGCTGTTGGTGGTTTGTTCTTACGTCAACACAAAAAGCAAAAATTGCAAAGTGCTAGCAAATCTTAATCTGATTTGAGTCCGAGAATTGGTAATTTTGAAGTAACTAAATAGAGATGATTTTTTCTCCATGATGCTTTTACAGTGTCTGGAGATAATTTTTATTGATAGTTAGTAGGGTGCATCAGTATGAGTAATTTCCTGGTACAACTAGGTTTTCTCGCAAGTAGCGCGCCCTACGTTTTGGATATTTTTTATCTGGAAGTCCCTTACACCCTAAAACCAGTGTTTGAGAAAGCATAACTGTCTACACCTTTCAAGCATGCTCTCCCATCTTTCGGCGTGCTGCTTCTAATAATAAGCTGTGTTCGGCACGAGCGATCGCCTGATATGTCCGTTCTACTGCTTCTGGTTCTACGGAAATCGATGTGATACCCCATTGCACCAATTGATCGATAATTTCTGGATATATTGCTGGCGCTTGTCCGCAGATAGAACAAGGGATGCCGGCTGTATGAGACATTTGGATTAGTTGGGCAATAGCAGCCATCACGGCCGGGTGGCGTTCATTTAAAGCTTTGGTGATGCCGCTTTGTTCCCTGTCTGCGCCTAATAGCAGTTGTGTCAAGTCGTTTGTGCCAATGGATATACCTGCTACGCCAGCTTTGACATATTCTGGTAGCAAAAATAAGACACTGGGAACTTCTGCCATTATCCAGAGTTGAAACTGGGGAACTTGGGTAAGTCCGAATTGTTCTGCTTTTTGGCGACAGAAGGTAAATTCTGCTACGCTGCGAACGAAGGGTAATAAAAGGTGAATGTTATCATAACCAGCTTTTTGAGCATTAGCGATCGCTGTGAGTTCTAATTCAAAAACACCAGAATTACGAACATAACTCAAGGTACCGCGATCGCCCAAAATTGACTGAGGTGCAGATTGAGAATTATTTGATGATAACTCATGCGATCGCCAATCCAAAGAGCGATAAAAAACGGGGCGTGGGGCAAAGGCACGGGCAAACTGGATAATCTGCTTAGATAATTGCTCTAATAATTCTGATTTTCGCCCATCCAAAAGCCAAAAATTTGGATGCTGACCTTTAAGTAAAGGTAGTAACATCAATTCTGAGCGCAATAATCCCACCCCATCTACAGGCAAGTTCTGCACCTGTTCAATTAGACTAGGTTGACTAAGGTTAACCAGCAGTTGGGTAGCAATCATTGGCATTTGCCTGCTAACAACAGGGTGAAATGGTGGAGTCGGAGGTTGCTGGTGTAGATTTTCTACCGTAGTGGCTTCGTCTGCTTTTAGTAAATATACCTCTCCGCGATCGCCATCTATTAGCAATCGTTCACCATTGGGAATTACTAAGGTGGCATCTGCTACATTCACAACGGCTGGAATGCCCAATTCCCTGGACAAAATCGCTGCATGACTGGTTACTCCTCCTTGGGCTGTGACGATACCAACGGCTTGTTCTAGTAACGACAACCAATCAGGTGTAATTGCTGGTACTACTAAAATTACGCCTTTAGGCAGTTGTTCTGGTTTCCGTTGGGAGTCGGTAACAACATAAGCATTGGCGGTGACACGTCCTCTAGCCGCCCCAGTACCCTTGATAAAACGTATACTGGGTATTGCAGATTGGGGAGTACTCACTTGCGTCATGTAGAGACAGGGGGTGGAGTTTTCCTCGGTAATTGTCCATTCGATAGTAAAACTGTTACCTAGTTCGCTTTTTAGTTGATGCCCCAAGGTAATGACTTGTTGTAGGTATTCTTCAGTTAAAGCATATTGTTGCTGGTGTGACTCTTCCACTGAATACGCGCCTACACAAAGGTTATCTAATTTGAATACCTCTTTTTTGGATAGTTCAGCACCATTCAATTCTGAACTGCCTAGACGATAAGCGAACATTTTATTTCCCAGATGTCTTTCCAAAACAATACCGGTTTCCTGCTGAACGTGGTATGTATCTGGTATAACTTCGCCCTGAGACAAGGCTAATCCTAATCCCCATGTAGCTTGGATTGTATAGCCTGAAGAGTTAGCGATTAATAAACCACTGGCGATCGCATTTTCTACTGGCTGTACCAAGATGGCTAGATTAACTTCTTGGAGGTTAACTCCCATACGTTGCCAATATAGCAAGCTTCTAGCGCGAAAAAGTTGACTCCAGGTATGCTTGAGAGTGTGAGCGATCGCATCTTCATTACAGTAACAGAAAGCAGCATCCAATAATCCAGATGTGTTTCCTAACCTGTGGGTTTTCGTTGCTAGTGTTAAACTGGGACGAAAAATTAAAAAGTTAGTTTGCCATTCCCTCGCGGTAGTAAGAATTGTATTCACCCACTGTGATGGTACAGTTGCATGAATAATTTCCTGGCGTAAACGCCCAGCCACCTGCTGGAGTTGTCGCCAGTTGGCTACATCTAAATGCAAGGAAGAATTGGGTAAGTTAGCGACCAATGATTCTGAACTGTTGAGAGTTTCTAGAAATAATCGCAAAACTTCTTCAGACACTACAAACCCAGGAACAACGGGGTAGCCGCGCTGCTTGATTCTACTTAAATAGAACGCTTTGTCACCTACTTTAGCGCGGTCTTGTAATTTAATTTGGTCAAGCCAGTAGAGTTTATCCACTCAATTTTTTTGGTTGTCAGTTTGCCAGGAGAAGTTTTTATATTTATGGTTAGTAGTTGCACTATCCCCTTTGTTAATTCCCTCCTTCATAAGTATTTTTTGATGATTAAGGGACTTGGAGATAAGAAAATATCCAAAGTGTGAGGTGCGTCAGTGGGATAGAACCTAACTATACTCAGAAATGATTCATACTGAAGCGCCCTACCAAACCATCAATTTCAGATAATTTATTTTCTGGTGTTCCCTAACTTCAAATTATCTATAAAAAATCACTCAATAATCAAGTGTCGCCATAGGTTAGCTGAGATCATCAATATTGCCATAAATTATTACTAAAATTCTATCTATCCCTCTAATAATTAGATTATCTAGAGATTAATAATAGCAAAATCGCTATTTTTCACTATTGAAAAATTAATCTGGAGTGCCGTTATTATTGGATTAATGTAGAAATATAAACTTTTAAATAAAAAATATACAATATAAATAGAATGTTTTTCAAAATTTGCGGATATAAGTTACACATGACATAGAGTATGTTTTCTTATATCAGATATAAAATTGCTAGATAACTACTACCTGGAACCAGACGATTTTTTCAAGCTGATCTTTCGGCTTTTCTTAGCTTTACTTATTGGAGCTATTATCGGCATAGAAAGAGAACGACGGCGTAAACCAGCAGGCTTAAGAACTCATATGTTGGTTAGCTTTGGGTCTGCCATATTTGTTGTTATACCTTTACAAATTATCTCCATACAATCACACCCAGAAGTGGTTAGCCGAGTCATTCAAGGTATTGCGGCTGGTGTGGGATTTCTCGGTGCTGGTGAAATTGTCCGCGAATCTTCACAAGTATCACAACGTCTGGAAGTTCATGGACTTACCTCAGCAGCAGCTATCTGGGTTTCCTCTGGGTTGGGAATTGCTGCTGGTTGTGGTTTATGGCAATTAAGTTTAGTTGGAGCTATCATAACTTTTGCGATTTTAAATATTTTTAAGAGATTAGAAAATAGTTAATCATTTAAGTTTTTATCAAATAAATTTAATGCCTTGGCAAATGCAGGTTCTTCTGCTTGAATTTGCATAATCGATTTAACTAAATAAATAAAATTCCAATCGAGTTGATTATCGTTTTCAATTGTCTTGCTAGCTGCATAAAAGCTCGCATCATCAATGCTTAATTCATTTGTAGTGCCAGTTTGAAACCCTGAGAATTTTTTATCCCAAGATAGTGACTGACCACGCAAAGTCAATTGAAACCAGGAAATTTCGTCATCTTCAAACTCAAAAAAAACATCAAAATATGGTTCTTCACCTTGAAACCAAATTCTAGTTTTCCCCTCATTTTGACTTTTCCTGAGTAGTTTATTTTCAATTTTTCTTAATGATTTACCCAGTGATATAATTTCATTTTCACTTAATATATTATCTGTATTTTTCATACTTAAATATGAGAATTATTTTAATAATTGAAGATAATAAACGCCATATTTATGGGAATCATGATGAGGCTGAAAGAAGCTGATTATTGAATTTTATCTAATAGCATTTGATGTAGATATTTTACCTTGATCGACAAAAAGAATTTGCGATGAATTTAACCACTGGGCATCAAAAGAACTGAGGTGAGTGGTAGTAATTAAGGTTTGAAATCTGTCTTGAATTGTATCCAGTAATTGATTTTGGCGGGATGGATCTAATTCAGCTAAAACATCATCAAGTAATAGTAAAGGTGGCTCTTTAACAACTTCCTCAATTAATTGCAGCTCTGCGAGTTTGAGAGCTAATACCAGCGTGCGTTGCTGACCCTGAGAACCGTATTGACGGGCTGGAGTTTGATTGATGGTTAATTCTACTTCGTCCCGATGGGGGCCGACAAGGGTGGTACCTCGGTACATTTCGGGAACGGCTCTTTGCTGTAACTGGCTTAAAAAAGCTTGCTGCACCTGTTCTGGTTGATTTTGTATCAACTGCACATTAGGCGTATAGCTGATTTGCAGAACCTCTGTACTGCCGCTAATACTGGTGTGCCAAGCGGTAGCTAGGGGTGCAAGTCGAGCTAATGCGCGATCGCGTCTTCTAATGACCTTTGTTCCGGTAGTCACTAATTGCGCGTCCCAAATAGCTAGGGCTGAGTCCTGAGTAGTGAGTGGTGAGTCTTGCAACTTCTTTAGATAGGCATTGCGTTGCCGTAACACCTGATTATATTGCTGCAAAATATGAGCATAAACTGGCTCAAGTTGAATCAGGAGAGTATCCAGCCAGTTACGCCGGACTTCAGGGCTACCGCGCACCAGTTCCAAATCCAAACTGGAGAACTGCACCGCATTTAACACACCCAAAAAATCCATTTGTCGCCGCAGAGATTCACCATTGAGGGCGACGGTGCGGCGACCATTACGCCGCAGAATGAGACTGAGGTCACTAACCCCTGTGTCTCGCTCTAGCGTGGCGTTTATTTGGGCTATTGGTTCTTCCTCTTGGACTAAATCGCGATCGCGAGCCATGCGGTGCGATCGCAATGTTGCCAATAACTCCACCGCCTCCAACAAATTCGACTTTCCCTGAGCGTTATTACCCACCAAAATAGTTTTGGCAGCCGTAAACTCAACCTTTTGGTCATAGTAGTTGCGAAAATGTCGGAGGTGTAGGCTTTTGAGGTACATAACGGGGATTGGGGATATCAGACAGAATTAAAAACACAAAATTCAAAACTCAAAGAGGGAGATTCCTAATTTTGAATTTTGAATTTTGAATTTTGAATTGCTAGACACTCCTTTTACCCATAAAGCGGAAGAATAGCTTCTCCATCTCCACCCAAACAAACATCAAGGCACTGAAGCCGACGCAAATCGCTAATTCGTCAAGTGGTAGCCATTGAGTACCAAAGAAATCCCGTAGGGGTGGAACGTAGACAAGCATGAGTTGCAAAATTGTTGTGACAACTACAGCCCCTAATACGTAAGGATTGGAGACAGGATTCATCTCTATTGTGAGTTGGTTGTTGGAGCGAATGGCGATCGCATGACCCATTTGAGCAATACATAGGGAAGTGAACACCATTGTTTTCCAACGATCAGGATCGAGTCCTGGCCCTGTCACGGCGTGGGAATGATCATAAGCCCATTTCATCAGGATAATGCTGACGATGGCAAAGACAATACCGATGCGAACCATGTAGGAACCCAAGCCCCTGGCAAAAATGCTTTCACGGGGGCTGAAGGGTGGGCGCTTCATCACATCAGGTTCTGGAGGTTCCACCGCTAAAGCTAAGGCTGGTAAACCGTCTGTCACCAAGTTCATCCAGAGAATTTGTAGGGGTGTTAAGGGTACTCCACCCAAACCCATGAGTGGTGCTGCGGCAATGGTGAGGACTTCACCGATGTTGCTGCCCAGGATGTATTTGATAAAGCGGCGGATGTTGGTGTAAACTACCCTACCTTCTTTAGTTGCGGTGACAATAGTAGCAAAGTTGTCATCGAGTAGCACCATATCACTGGCTTCTTTACTCACGTCTGTGCCAGTAATACCCATAGCGATGCCAATATCAGCTTGTTTGAGGGCTGGGGCATCGTTCACACCGTCCCCTGTCATGGCGACGAATCTACCGCGACGTTGCAGGGCTTGGACAATCCGCAATTTGTGTTCTGGAGATACCCGTGCATAAATGCTTACTAGGTCTACTTGCTGTTCTAATTCCTGGTCATTCATCCGTTGTAATTCTTGACCAGTGAGAACTCTGTCACCTTCTTGGGCAATACCCAGGTCTGTGGCGATCGCTCGTGCTGTAAGTTGATGGTCGCCTGTAATCATAATGGGGCGAATACCAGCTTCTCGACACTCTTGGACTGCTGCCCGGACTTCGGGACGAGGGGCATCTAGCATCCCCACCAAGCCCAGCCAAACCATTCCTTGTTCTGATGTCTCATCCGACCCTTCCGGCGGCACTTCTGCCAGGGGTTTGTAGGCAAAACCTAATACCCGCAGACCTTTACTCGCCATTTGGTCATTTGCTGCCAAAATTTGTTGGCGCTGTTCGTCATTCAGGTGGTCTGAGTTGGCACCCAAGTGAATGGCTGTACAGCGTGCCAAAATCAACTCTGGGGAACCCTTGGTAAACATGATGTAAGGTTCGCTGTTGACCAAACCTGCCAAGGTGGGGTCAACGGCTGTCATTGTCGGTTCACCTGTGGCTACTTTCTCCACCTGGGAAATGACGCTCATGCGTTTCCGTTCCGAGGAAAAAGGAAACTCGCTCACACGGGGTAACTTATAGTTCCACTGGTCTTTTTCAATGCCTGCTTTGCCTGCCAGTGTGACTAATGCCCCTTCTGTGGGGTCACCTAAAATCATCCATTCCCCTGCTTCTTTTTGTAGTACTGAGTCGTTACAGACAGCACAAGCAACTAACAAAGCGGGAATTTCGGGATAATCTTCCGCCGACACGTTTTGACCATCTAGCTGAAACTCGCCCACCGGTGCATAACCTTCACCTGTGACACGAAAAGTTTGATGGTTTGTGTAAAGTGACTGCACTACCATTTTGTTTTGGGTAAGTGTCCCGGTTTTATCAGAACAAATGGTGGTGACAGAACCCAAGGTTTCTACGGCTGGTAGTTTACGAATTAAGGCATTGCGCCGCACCATGCGCTGGGTTCCCAATGCCAAGGTGACTGTAATTACGGCGGGTAAACCTTCGGGAACTACGGCTACCGCCATACTCAAAGAAACTTCTAATAAGTCTCTCAGGGGGCTAAAGTTACCTGCTTGCAGCACACCACCCACGACGACAATCGCCACCAACACCAAGGAACCGCTTACTAGGACGTTCCCCAATTGGGTCATGCGCTGTTGTAGAGGGGTAGGTTCACTTTCCACCGACTGCAACATGGTGGCGATTTTGCCTAGTTCCGTGGTCATGCCAGTATTAGTTACTAGCACTTTGCCACGCCCTTGGACTACTTCCGTACCTTGGTAAACTACATTAATGCGATCGCCTAAAGATGTATCTTCTGGTAGTTGTAAAGATGCTTGTTTATTTACGGCTTCCGCTTCACCTGTTAAAGCCGATTCCCGCACCTGTAAATTAGCTTGTTCAATCAAGCGACCATCGGCGGAGATTTGCACCCCAGCCTCTAACAGCATCACATCTCCTGGGACTATATCTTTGGCTGCTACATCCACCAACTTGCTACCACGAATGACCCGCACAGAAGGAGAGGCAAGTTTTTTCAGTGCCGCTAGAGCTTGTTCAGCACGGCTTTCTTGAACATAACCGAGAATACCATTGAGAATGACAATTGCTAAGATGGCGATCGTATCTTTGAACGGTATTTCCCCAGGCTTGAGTTCACCTGCTTGCCAAGAGATAAAATCTAAAGACCCAGAAATAAAAGCAACTGCAATCAGCATCAACAACATAATGTTCTTGAACTGATCAAACAGAATCTCCCAAGCGCTACGGCCTCCATGTTCTTCTAGTTCGTTGGGGCCATATTTTTGCAACCGTTGTTCAACTTCTTCGGTTGTCAAGCCACTGTCTGCATTACTATTGAGCAGTCCTAGTGCTTTATCAACTTCCAAGCTGTGCCAAGTAGTGGAACTTTCAGGCAGAGAATTAGCAGACATTGTGTAAGTCACAGAAAATGGTTACAAAATTCGATCATAATTTAGTGATGGACGGAAAACCATCCACCAAAGTTACATTACATCTATTGTCTAGATGTAGGAGTAATAACGTAAGTCACTACTGATCTAGGGAAGAGATGGTATTTGGTTATGGATAATAGGTCATAGTTTTTTCCTAAGTTACCAATTACCCTCCGGGTTCGCCAGTCCCCTACGGCGGGAAACCCGCCTACAGGGCTGGACTCACCAATTACCAATTACCAGTTACCCTCTAGACAAAAGTTAATTTATTTCCTTGTGGTGCATATGTATTATTTCTTCAGCCAGAGTTTTCTGGAAGACATTTTACTGATAATTGAGAATAACACCCAGTCTGATTTTGGATTACAAATGCCATGCCACAATTAATTTTAGGCGTGCTAACCGTTAAATAAATATGCTTAATATGAGTTTTGCACCCACCAGTTTGACAGTTAGCCAAATGTCAGGGACAAGGACAATTAGACCATTGACTGCTGCTACTTTATGTGGCATTGCTTTTATCCAAGATAGACTGATCGCCATTGACAGTATCAAGGGACATTTACTAGAAATTGACCCGAAAACCGATAACAGCAAGATTCTCAATCCGCACCAGGCCAAAGAGTTTACAGATGTAACCGGTTTAGCTGTGTGGGAGGATAATCTTTGGGTGACTCGCGGTAACAGTGTGTATGTATCTAAGCTTTCGTCTTTAGGCTTGGAACATTTTGTCACGTTACCTTATAGCGCCGACGGTGTTGCTGTTTGGGAATCAACAGTTTACGTTAGTTGCCATAGGTTAGGCTACATCCTGATTTTTGACCGCGATACCCGTAAAGAGATTACCAGATTTTATGCTCCTGGGGTTGGAATCGAAAATTTAGCGGTAAATGGCAATACCCTATGGGTATGCGATCGCACCGAACAAACAGTCTACTCTATGGATAGGGCAACTGGGGAGGTAAAATTCAGTGTTTTAACTCCCTTTGAATCACCTACAGGCATAGCATTAAACGTAGATGCCGAAACGGGTAAAGAAAATCTTTATGTTGCCTATGCCTCGGAGGAACCCTATATCCGGGATAATCCTAATGCTGATCCTAATCATGAATTAACGTACCGCGATCGCACTTTTATTCACCCCCTCTACTATCATCACGAGCCAGATAAACACTACGCCCTTTCTAACGGTTATCTCATCGAAATGTCCTACGCTGAGGAAATTTCGCCTTTAGAAGAGGTGTATATACCAGAAGTAGAATGGCGAATTGCTCTCCCCTCAGAAACTGAACGCCAAAAAATTCGACACATCGAACCCATCGGTATACCTTTCACAGAAGAAGTCATTGACGGACAACGTGTCGCCGTATTTAAATTTGATGCCCTAGTTCCTGGTGAACGCCATATCTTTGGCTGGAAAGCATTATTAGAAGTGCGAGGCAT
The DNA here is from genome assembly GCF_963920875.1 of Anabaena sp. CCY 9910. NCBI lineage: Bacteria > Bacillati > Cyanobacteriota > Cyanophyceae > Nostocales > Nostocaceae > Anabaena > Anabaena sp. CCY 9910. The sequence goes on from NZ_CAWUDJ010000036.1 coordinate 32,059, forward strand.
TAAGTATCGCATTACACCCAAAGAAGTAGAGAATATTCCTGAACTATCACCGGAATTTCAAGAGCGCTACTTAGTGGATGATGATGATTTAGCAATGGACACCAGTATAGTCCGCCGTGCGGCTGAAGAAGCTGTTGGCTCAGAAACAAATTTGTTGCGGAAAATGTACAGCATCCGTAATTATGTTTATGATGAGTTATCATATGGTATCAAACCTTACATAGATACGCCAGATATCGTTTTAGAGCGAGGCATTGGTTCCTGTGGTGAATATGTGGGTGTGTTACTGGCTCTTTGCCGTTTGAATGGTATTCCTTGCCGCACAGTGGGTAGGTACAAATGTCCCCCACACGCCGAACAGCAAGGAGTTCCCCTACAACCAGATTTTAATCATGTGTGGTTAGAATTTTATATTCCTGGCTTTGGCTGGTTGCCAATGGAATCAAACCCTGATGACTTGGGCCGTGGTAGTCAATATCCTACCCGCTTTTTTATGGGCTTATGCTGGTATCACATTGAAATCGGTAAAGGTGTTTCCTTTGAAACTATCAGTAGTCAAGGTAAAAGATTAACCAAGGATGATATCCCCATAGGTGATTTGGCGATCAACCACATTCGGTTTACGATTGTCAAGGAATTACCAGATTTTTGAAGCAGATTCTAAAACCATGAAAAATGAACAGAGGGAATGACGATATTTCCCTCTGTCATGAAATCTGTTAAGTAAATCGGGCATACACTGTCAGATAATTAAGGGTAATCGATTGTCGAAGTCTGCATCGATAACCTGATTCCCCTTAAAACAAAGTCAAATTTATGAAAAGCTTATTGTTAGGGTTAATAGCTGCATTGGCATTTGCTCCCAACGCATACGCAGCAAACATTGTATATAGCGAAAGCTCCCAGGGTGACTTCTCTGGCAATAACTTGAACCCGACAAAACTCAACCTCTCCCAGGGTTCCAATATCATCATTGGCTCTACAACAGGTAACCCTAATCTTGACCAAGATTTCTTTTCCATCACAATTCCCTCTGGTTATGCAATCAAAAAAATTATTTTGGCTGGCTATAAGGGACTAGATGACGACTTGATCAATCAAGGATTTTTAGCGGTACAATCAGGTTCCCTGATTGAAAATGGCACCGTTACTGCTAACAATCCTCAATTACTTGGTGCAGCCACGATTGGTGCAGAACCAGGAAAACAAGTTGGTGATAATATCCTAGACGATTTGGCTAAAGCGGATTCCATCCGGGGCTTTTCATTTGTCGGTTTCCCTAGTGGTGTACTCACACAGGGAAATTACACCTTTTGGATTCAGGAAACTAGGAACGGTATAGAAGAATATCAATTAGATTTTGTACTTTCCCAAACTCCCGAACCTTCCACTATGTTAGGTCTAGGTATGGTAATGGGTATTGGTATGCTGTTGAACCGGAAGCGACTACTCCACTACAAGTAAGCCAGACAACGCCATTATGAATACCTGATGGACAGGCTAACGCCAACAAAATTCCTAATGAAGAAATCTAGATTGTGTTCTGGTTTCTAGTTTTGCATCTGCTGTCCTTTTTTGGCGCATTGGTATTATAAACTACTCACAGCTTGAGCCATTAGTTGGGATACAAAAGGCAAAATCTCCCGGCTGTTGGCTTGGGCTTTACCTTCTGTGAAGACTACTAATAAATAGGGGCGATGTTCCGGTAACTCAATATAGGCCGCATCATGACGGACTTGACTTGTCCAACCGGCTTTTGACCAAATTTGTGCGTTTTGGGGTAAACCGCCACCTAAAAAACCTGTGATTTGGTCTTCTTCCACATCTTGAGGTAAATCATTGGGGTTGAGACTGCGTTTGAGTAAAGCCATCATAGCTTGCGATCGCCCACTAGAAACGGCCACACCACCCACGATACTATGTAGCAAACGCGCGATCGCATTTGTGGTCAGCATATTGCGATTTTCAAACATTTCTCCATAAAATGCCCTCTCCCGTCCATAGGGGCCATCACCCCAGGTTTTTTGACAGACGTTAATTGTCTGCATATCTTCCCAGCCCAAAGACTGGTAATAGCGATTAATAATATGACGCTGATATTTCCAAGTATCATAGGGGCCTGGTGGTAGTTCTGGCCCGGAAGTCGTGCCGGTCAAAATATCTACCACTAAGCTGGTAGCATCATTGCTAGAATCAACAATCATATCGCGCAAAGCCCTCTCCAACTCCTTAGCGGGTTGGGTCATGCCTTTCTCTAGCCATTCGTTGGCTGCTACCAAGTAGAACAATTTAACTACACTCGCTGGATAAATCCGTTCCACGCCACGATAGCTAAAACCCCGGACTGGATGATTCCAAAAAGCATCGGGAGTTAACGCGCCACCAGTATTTACTGGTACTGGCGGATCATAGACAATCCAAGTTACAGCAATTTGGTTACGGGCTAAAGTCGGAAATGCCGTCCAAGTAGCTTCTAAAATACCGTTACCCAGATTTTCTAGTTGTTCGTCTTTTTGAAAAAAAACCATTGCAGAATGCTCTCTAATTTAGAATCGTCCATCCAAAGCCCCAAATCGGGAGAATACCAATGTCTTGCTGCGTTGAATTTATATGATTCTCCTGAATGTACCAGCTTGGCAACTCAGGCCGCAGTTGGGCGACATTTGCAGGTAACATCAAATCAGCAAGGTGCGGCAGTTGAGGTGTGTTTATGTGAGGATGACTACCCAGGGTGGCTATCCCTTGGAGACTTGGGTTTATTAAAACCTGCTACTGTACTTTATCAGGCTAAATCATTTTCGGAATCGGAAATTAAAAAACTGCTACCAGGGGCGATCGCTTTTACCCAAAAAGCCATGCAGCGATCGAATTACTATCTTTGGGGCGGTACGGTCGGGCCGAATTATGATTGTTCTGGTTTAATGCAGGCGGCGTTTGTATCCGTGGGAATTTGGCTACCCAGAGACGCTTATCAACAAGAGGCTTTTACCCAAGCAATTACTATTGATGAATTAGCACCGGGTGACCTAGTATTTTTTGGCACTCCTGTAAAAGCTACTCATGTAGGGCTGTATTTAGGAGATGGTTGTTATATCCATAGTTCTGGTAAAGCCCAAGGACGCGATGGTATTGGCATTGACATCCTCTCGGAACAGGGAGATGTGGTAAGTCGGTCATATTACCAGCAACTACGGGGTGCCGGCAGAGTTGTTAAGAGTTACAAACCACAAAGACACTAAGGAAACTGAGGAATATGAGGAATGGAGTAATTTTGGCCAGGGTGAACGAAGGAAATGAAAGTATTTCCGCCATTATTCCTAATGTTTCCGTGGTGGTTCCAGTGCATGACGAAGTGGAAAGTCTGCCTTTGTTATTGGAGGCGATCGCCTCTACTTTATCTACTAGTGGGTTAAGTTATGAAATTATTTGTGTAGATGACGGCTCAACCGATGGTTCAGACAAATTTCTCAAAGAACAAGCGTGCATCCGTCCCGACTTAAAAGCAGTGATTTTGCGGCGAAATTACGGACAAACTGCGGCGATGGCAGCTGGATTTAACTATGCTTTAGGTGAGGTGATCGTCACCTTAGATGCTGATTTGCAAAACGATCCAGAAGATATCCCGATTTTGTTGGCAAAGTTAGGTGAAGGTTATGACTTGGTTAGTGGTTGGCGACATCAACGCCAGGATGCAGCTATCTCCCGGTTACTTCCTTCTAAAATTGCTAACTGGTTGATTGGCAAAATCACCGGCGTAAAACTGCACGATTATGGCTGTTCTCTGAAAGCTTACCGCTCCGAAGTAGTGGCAGATATGAATCTGTATGGGGAACTGCACCGCTTCTTACCAGCTTTGGCTTACATCGAAGGGGCAAGAATTACAGAAATTCCTGTACGACATCATGCCCGACGCTTTGGCCGGAGTAAATACGGCATTTGGCGGACGTTTCGCGTCCTCATGGATTTGTTAACTATCTCTTTCATGAAGAAGTTCCTGACGCGTCCAATGCACGTTTTTGGCCTGTTAGGATTAATCTCAATGATTTTAGGTACAGGTATAGGCATCTACTTAACTTTCGTCAAGTTGGCTTTAGGTGAAATGATTGGCAATCGCCCTTTGTTGATTTTGGCAGTACTATTACTGGTAACGGGGGTACAGTTATTCTGCTTTGGTCTTTTGGCGGAGTTACTGATGCGTACATACCACGAATCCCAAGGCCGGCCAATTTATCGTGTGAGAGAAGTTGTAGCAAAAAATGGCAACTAAGGTAAAAATATTAATCAAGAAGAAATCAGAATTCTGATTTTTTGTTAACAAAACATTTAGCATTAAATTGCATCTGCCTTGAAAGCTTTTAATACATTTGACGCAAGCTTGCGGCTTAACCTGCTGATTCTATTTACGGCAGGTTTATTGTTCTGGTCGAGTACTGCTACTTTCTTGCCTACTCTGCCCTTATATATTGAGGATGTGGGAGGAAGCAAGCAAGAAATTGGCATTGTGATGGGTGGTTTTGCTATTGGGTTGTTAGTATTTCGCCCAATGCTGGGACGAATGGCGGATCAAAACGGTCGGAAGTTACTGTTATTAATTGGGACAATAGTGGCAACAATTGCCCCCTTTGGCTATTTGGCATTTAAATCAATTCCTTTATTGATGCTGGTGCGCGTCTTTCATGGCATTAGCATTGCTGCTTTTACCACTGGTTACAGTGCTTTAATAGCAGATTTAGCCCCTACAGCCATTCGTGGTGAAATCATCAGTTACATGAGTCTCACCGCTCCCATTGGCTTGGCAATTGGCCCGGCTTTAGGGGGTTATCTACAAGCTGCAACTGGTTATCCAATTTTATTTTTGATAGCATCCGAATTGGCTTTCGTCGGGTTATTGGGAACGATTCAAGTCTCTAATCCACCTGTGCCACAACATCACCAAGCAACAGAAAAGGATAGTAATTTCTGGCAACTTTTAAGTAGCCCACGGGTGAGAGTGCCGACTTTGGTGATGTTGCTCATCGGTATTGCTATTGGTGCTGTGCATATTTTTTTACCACTGTTTATTAAATCAACAGGGGTGCAATTTAACGCCGGACTATTTTTTACGATCGCGGCCATTGGTAGTTTCAGTTTACGGGTATTTGCAGGGAAAGCTAGCGATCGCTTCGGTCGGGGTTTGTTTATTACTTTCGGTATCATGGCTTATATGTTGTCATCCTTCTTGTTATGGCAAGCCAACAGTGCCATTAGTTTCGCTATTGCGGCGATCGCTGAAGGTTGTGGCGGCGGCACAATGATTTCGATGATTACGACGATGATGGCAGACCGCTCGCTACCACAAGAGCGAGGACGAATTTTCTCTATTTGTATCGCTGGATTGGATTTAGGAATTGCGATCGCTGCCCCTATTTTAGGTTTTATTGCTGAAGCGACTGGCTATCGCAGTATGTTTGCCTATACAACTGCTTTAACTTTCCTAGCCTTACTAATTTTCCTGACCAGATCGAGTAAAAATCTGAGTAATTCCCTGCGGTTTGCTCTGGGTCGCGGTCAAGATGTCTATTCTCTACATAATAGTAACTAGTCAGGCAAAAATAAAAGCAGAGAAAATGTTTCTCTGCTTTTATCTCTAAGACGGGCGAGGAGGGATTCGAACCCCCGACACCGTGGTCCGTAGCCACGTGCTCTAGTCCACTGAGCTACACGCCCTTACAAGAAATATATACTAGCACCCTTTTTCATAATTATGCAAGACCCTTTTCCCAAAAATTCTGCAAATCTGACTCATCTCGATGGCCAGGGACAAGCACAGATGGTAGATGTGTCTGATAAAGTACAAACGATTCGGCAAGCAGTGGCTGAGGCTCAAGTGCGGATGCTACCAGCGACTTTAGCCGCCATCCAAGCTGGTAACACACCTAAAGGTGATGTTTTAGCCACCGCTAGACTAGCCGGGATTATGGCTGCTAAACAAACAGCAAATTTGATTCCCCTGTGTCATCCTTTACCATTACAAAAAGTTGCGGTCGAGATTACGCCAGACCCCCAACTTCCTGGTTATCAAATACGAGCCACAGTCAAAACTAAAGCCGAAACTGGTGTGGAAATGGAAGCTTTAACTGCCGTTTCTATTGCTGCTTTAACTTTGTATGATATGGCAAAAGCTCTAGAAAAATCGATGCAAATTGAATCAATTAGATTAGTTAGTAAAACTGGCGGAAAATCAGGAGATTATTTTCCACCAGCACCATAATTTAATCTATTTCACCTATAGCTTTGTTTACATCTGTGGGATTTTCATATTCCTCATCTTCTGGTAATTGATCTAACAGGGAAATTATTTTTTGATCGGCTCCCTGCTGTTGAGCGTGCTGAATTAGCTCTTGCTTACTAGCAGGATAGTCAACACCTTTTAAGTGTTTTTGAATTTGCACTGGGTTAGCTTTAGCCATCTTTATCCACCTCTAAAGATTATTACCATCTTCACCAGTGGTTTTGTTAGCTCCCTCTATCAAAAAGCTGAATCATTTTTCATCTACAATATTTTAAATGTCACTCAATTGGTTGATGTATAGTTAATTATATTTAGATATTTGCATTGATTTAGTTAACGAAAGATAACTTCTGCTTTCTCAAGAGAAATCATATTTGTTACTTTATTTAATAAACTTTTTAGATCAGTAATATTTTATTTGTCAACTATAAAATAAAACGAGCTTAACATAGGAATGCTCTAAAAATTTCAAAATCATGTTCATTTTAGAGAATGATCCACTAGAAGCAGGGCGTGTATATAAAAGCACAGGAGCGCTACCCAAGAATATATTACGCTCAACAGTTTATCGAGCGTGGGAAAGATCCCATCTGCAAGGAGCTAATCCTCACTCGTTACAAGCGGAAAAACTTTCAAGTTTGGAGACAGAACGTTTAGTAGAGCAGCAGAGTTATTTGCTTGATGTTGTGCGTCCTTATTTCCAAATTTTATCCCAGGCAGCTGGTAAAGAACCTCATGCAGTTATGTTAGGCGATCGCCAAGCTATTTTGCTGGGTTTAACAGGTGATGAACAAACTATCAACTCAGAATCTTTTCCTGCTGCTGGTTCTTTATTATCTGAAAGTGTAGCTGGCGCTAACGGCATCGGTACACCCCTAGCAGAAGAAGATTATGTAGAAATTATCGCCAGCGAGCATTTTATAGAAGGCTTCCATCCTTTTACCTGTCAGGGTATCCCTTTGCGTAATGAAAAACAGGAAATTGTCGGAGTATTGAGTATCTCCTCACAACGTCAGGATGCAGGACAACGACTCAAAGAAATTTTATTGTGTGCGTCTCGTGCTGTCGAGGCAGAATTCTTAATAGCAAACCTAAAAAAAGATATTCACCATGTACTAACTTCTAATCCTGAGGAATATCAACCATTAGAAGAATTGCGTCAAGATATTATCCAAGCACATCATGCTGCACGCTTAAAATTGGAAGTTAGCTCTCGGATGGTGGCGGTGAATCGCCTAGATTATGCCAAACAGCTACTGCAACAAGCAGACAAATCAATTCGGATATTTCAACGCCATGCGGCAATTTGGCGTAATTTAGCTTCTAGTGATGTTGGTTCAGTGGAAACTATCTCCTTAACTGACACTATCCAAGATTTTGTGGAGTTACTATCCACAGAAGCTAACATCCGCAAGATAGAGGTTGTGACGAACTGGCAAGAGCCAATTATAGTCATTACCGAACCAGCAACTCTGTTACGCCGTTTGTTACGTTATTTTTTGCAATCTTTCGAGAAAGCAGGTAAAGGGGGAACACTAGAGGTGGCTGCTCAGAGGGTGGTAAATTCCCAAGTTGTCCTAGTGAGTTTTCTGCCTATTGCAAGCTTAAATACATATCCATTAGAACCAACTCCATTAATTTTTTCCATACCAATAAAAAATTAAAAATTTATGAACCATCAAAGTTTAGCCAGAGGCAAAGTTTTAATAGCTGATGACGATGAAGATAGCCGAATGATGCTCTCTTTTGTATTACAGGAAGAAGGCTGGGAAGTTTACGAGGCTTGTAACGGCAAAGAAGCTCTAGAAAAAGTAATTGAAGAGAAACCGGATTTGTTGATCTTAGATAATAGAATGCCAGAGTTAAGTGGTGTTGAAGTTTATCAATATCTACAAGCAGAAGGTATTCATATAGCAGTTGTCTTAGCTACAGCATACGGTTATTTGGACGAACTAGCTTCATCCTTGGGTGTGGAGCATTTTATTCATAAACCCTATGAGATTCCCGCGTTACTGAAAATGGTGGAGTCTGCTTACGCTCACTCTCGTAACTAATACCAATTCAATTAATGATTGCAACACATTCTTGGGTGAAGACGCGATGAATCTACAGATGGTTTATTTGTCGGAGGGTGAAGACGCGATTTATCGCGTCTCTACAGATGGTTTATTTGTCGCATTCTTTTTTAAATTGGTATAACTCAGTTACTTTCAGCTTTGTGGGAGGTTGTCGGGGTCAACGCCGAGACTATGCAAATAAGCTGCTAACTGTTCTGCACGTTGGCGTTCTTGTTCTCACAGTAATTCGGCTTGTTCTGTCCGTTGATTTAGTATAATCAGGTTGTGTTGAAATTTGTAACAAATATTTATGCCTCCTCGTTGGCCTCGCAAACCCGATCGCAAAGACCCAGAATTCCGCAAGCTAGATGACAGAATGAATTTTGCTGTCCATGTAGCTATTGCGGCGACGATTAACTCTGGTTTATGGTTTTTTCAAAACATCACCTTAGCTAAATGGGAATGGCTACCGTTGTTAACGGCTGGTTGGGTGATTGTATTGTTAGCTCATCTAATTTATATTGCGGCGATCGCTAACTATTCACCTACACCGCCTAAATCCACCTGAAGACGGACTGCTAAAGCTAGGGCAATTGTAACCTGTGGCTGTACATTCACCCGTTAAATTGCGCGATAATGATTATTAGCCTGAGAGTTCGCGCTCTTTTTTTATATGGGGTGATTTTTATGGCTAAGACTAATACGACAGAATTGCTAGAAGCCCTAGCGGCGGAAATTGGCGAAAGTGTTTATATAGATATTGCCAAATGGCATCTATATTTAGGTGATGCCAAACTGCATACTGTTGTCGCTGAACAGTTATATCCCTTAATTACTTCTAACTCAGTCAATGAAGACAGAGTTATCAAAGTACTAGAATCTATTCCTGTAAAAATTGGTGGTGGTAGGCGAGAACTACCTTTATTTGATTTATTACCACTGCAATGTCAGGTAAGTCTGGTGGATATTTTAGAAAAATATCAACGCGAAATATAATTCTTTAATTCAGATTATCGCAGCATTTCATTTTTTACACCCCTTTATTGAGGAGGTGAAGATTATGGCTGCTGATGAATTTCACCATGAATATACTCTGACAAAAACAGCAGAGAAATTGGGTAAAAAAGCTTCATAGCTAAATTTAATACCCAGCTTTGTTGCACGTTATTTTGTCGATATTAGACAATATTATATTCCTGATGAAATAAAATCTGAATCCCTAACACCAGAAGAAATGTATATGTTTTTTAGGAAATTATTAGAAGATTCTGGTAATTAAGCTTTTCCCCCATTAAATAGTTAATAGTGAGGATACTTGTATGCTTTTACAAACGAAAGACACTAGCGATTTAGTGAAAGTTGTTGATATTCAAGAGTTAATCGATCCAAACATCGACATTGTTCATGGGCGGGATCAGGAAGGTCAAGAAGAACAAGATACGGATTCTTTCAAAAAAGAAAATCTCGTGTTTCCTTCCGGCGAAAGTCTTCCCCGTTGTTGGTTAGATGCCAATTACCGGACAGCTAAAGCTTCTTAGTTCTTTTGATAAAAAATATCCCCGATTTTTCTAAAAAATGGGGGATATTTGGCTATTAACAGGGTAATTAACTCTCTATTTAAGAAGCAGCTTGTTCTGGTGATTTAGCTATATCACTACTTGATAATTTGGGAGAAATTGCTTTAGTAATCCAGTAAGTAAAAATATGGGATAAAACTCCCAAAGGCCCAGCAAATAAACAAAGTGTGAGGGAATGAATTGTCCAAATTCCAGTTTTTTGCCCTTCCCAATATATCCAGCGACCGACAAATAAATCCATCACCAGAAAATGAATCCAACCAGTTGCGGCTGCTGTTTCGTCGGCAAAGAAACGAGCGATGTCTGCTAATTGGGGATTAGATAAAGCTTGGGCATTTTCTGGAGTAATGCTGGTGATAAATAAATACAGGTACGCTCCAGCTAAGGGTAAAAAGATTAGATATGATTCCATTACTCGCCGTGTGACTTTCCAGTTGGGAAGAAGAATCATTAACGCCCAAAATGGCAAGACGAAAATATTAGCGATGTTAAATAGTTGTGTGATGTTCATCAGAGGAATGGGTAATGGGTAATGGGTAATGGGTAATGACCAATGACCAGTTACCCATTACCAATTTGTTACTAAATTACAAAGCTACCAGTTGCGATTCTATTTCTGTTGAATTTAAATCACGACCGATAAAAACTAAACGAGTTTGTCTGGCTTCTTGTGGTTGCCAAGGGCGGTCGTAAAATTTGTCAAATCGGTTGCCTACGCCTTGCATGACTAGGCGCATGGGTTTGTTGGGAACGGCGACAAAGCCTTTGATGCGGTAAATTTCTTGTTGGTTTGTCAGTGTTTGCAGTTGTTGTTGCAATTTTTCTGGGTCAAAGTCCCGGTCTAAAATGAGGTGAGTTGAGGTGATATCGTCGTCGTGGTCGTGGTCTTCTTCGGTGTCGTGATGACTGGGGCGACTATCTAGGTTGTCTTCCACGGCAGCTTGGAATCCTAATAGTATAGATGGGTCGAGTTGACCGCGATCGCTCTCCACCATTTTCACTACTCTGGGTAGTTCTTGCTTGACTAATTCTTCAACTTGTGATTTTGTTGCGGCATCAACTAAATCAGTTTTGCTTAGAACTACCAAATCTGCACAAGCTAGCTGGTCTTCAAACAATTCTTGCAGTGGTGTTTCGTGTTCCAGACTATCATCAGCTTGGCGTTGGATGGCGATCGCTTCTAAATCACTGGCAAAGGTTCCTGATGCAACGGCCGCACAATCTACCACTGTTACCACTGCATCCACAGTTGCAGCGTTACGGATTTCTTGCCAGCGAAAAGCTTTTACCAATGGTTTGGGTAAGGCTAAACCAGAGGTTTCAATGACAATACAGTCTATGCTATCTCTTCGTTTGAGTAATTCCTGCATCGTCGGCAAAAACTCTTCTTGGACGGTGCAGCATAGACAGCCATTAGTTAATTCAAAAATATTACTCCCGCCATCCTCATCTTCGGGACAAACTTGGCAGGATTTCAATAAGTCGCCATCTATCCCCAGTTCGCCAAACTCGTTGACTAAAACTGCTATGCGGCGGCCTGCGTTATTTTGCAGTAGGTGGCGAATGAGGCTGGTTTTACCACTACCTAAAAAGCCTGTAATTACGGTGACTGGAATTTTTTGAGCCATTATTTCAGTAAATCAACAAAATTAAGAGAGTAAGGAATGATAGTAATTCTTAATTAAGAAGTCCAGGTTGTATTTGTATTATCTGCCATTCGGGCAAGGCTTCTAAGCTAAATTTGTCAAATTCCTCCTGAAGATAAACTCATAAGTACCCAGGGAAAGATGTCATTACTAGGAAAATCAGTATCAAATATATCAGGAGATGAATCGGCATCTTCCTAGAAGGGAGAATGAGGAAATGAACTTAAAAGCGATTTGGCAACTTTTTCAAGAGGCGTTTCAAGAGTGGAATGATGATAAAGCCTCACGTTTGGCGGCTGCATTAGCTTACTATACGGTGTTTTCTATCGCACCTTTGCTGATTATTGTGATTGCGATCGCCGGTGCAGTATTTGGAGAAGAAGCTGCTAGGGGCGAAATTGTGCAGCAAATTCAAGGTTTAGTCGGTAGAGATGGGGCAGAGTTTATTGAAACTGCTATTCAAAATGTAGATAGGCCAAAGACGGGTACGATAGCTTCTCTTATTAGTATTGCTCTTTTATTATTGGGTGCAACTGGTGTTTTTATCGAGTTACAAGACTCCCTCAACACCATTTGGGAAGTACAACCAAAACCAGGACGCGGTGTCAAGGGTATTTTTCGCCAGCGTTTTTTATCTTTTGGCATGGTTTTAGGTATTGGCTTTTTGCTGTTAGTTTCTCTGGTAATTAGTACTGTATTATCAACACTAGTTAATTATTTTGGTGGTTTACTACCAGGTGTAGATTTTCTTTGGCAATTGGTTAACTTTATTATTTCTTTTGCCATCACTACGTTGCTGTTTGCATTAATTTTCAAGGTTTTACCAGATGTCAGAATTACTTGGAATGATGTTTTAGTTGGTGCAATTCTTACCTCAATTTTATTTTCTATCGGTAGATTTTTGTTAGGACAATATTTAGGTAATGCTGGTTTTGGTTCAGCCTATGGCGCAGCTGGTTCAGTCGTGTTGATATTAGCTTGGGTTTACTATACTGCCCAAATTCTCTTTTTCGGTGCTGAGTTTACCCAGGTTTATGCCAGAAAATACGGCAGACGTATTGTTCCAACTCGTCACGCTATGCCTTTAAATGATACAAATTCGGGAAATCGGCATTAGAGACGGTAAGGCATAGAGAAGATAGGGGAATCAACAATTAAAAATTACGAATTATGATGAATTGGTTTTCTATAAATTGGCACGCTATTTTTGTGCCTAGTATCAGTATTTTAGAGCTTGTAATCCGGGGATCATTGGTTTATTTGGCTCTTTTTTCTGTGCTGCGCTTGCTGCCTAGTAGACAGATGGGAACTTTAGGAATTACGGATTTGCTCGTAGTTGTGCTATTTGCTGAAGCTGCTCAAAATGCGATGGCAAGTAACTATACATCGATTACTGAAGGAGCAATTCTTGTTGGAACTGTCATTTTTTGGAGCTATTTTCTTAACTGGTTAGGTTATAAACTTCGGATAGTTCAACGTTTCTTAAATCCACCACCATTACTGTTAGTAAAAAATGGTAAGACGATTGAACGGCATTTGCAACGAGAATTAATTACAGAAGATGAGTTGAAAAGCAAGTTACGTCAGCAAGGTGTAGAATTTTTAGCCGATGTCAAGTTGGCGTATATGGAAGCTGACGGTAGCATCAGTATTATTACATCGGAGTCGAAACTGGTGGCTAGGGAATAGGGAGTAACAATTGTTAACTGATGACTGTTAACTGTTAACTGTCAACTGACAACTATCAACTGACAACTATCAACCAAAGCGGGGTAAAATATGACAGTTGTATTCTGCCGCGAACGTTGATAGAGCGTTATACTCTGCCCGAAATGGGCAACCTGTGGACTGACTTTTATAAACTAAAAACCTGGCTTCAGGTGGAAATTGCAGTCTGTGAAGCCCAAGCGGAATTGGGTTATATTCCATCTGCTGCTGTTGAGGAAATCAAAGCTAAGGCGAATTTTGATCCGCAACGGGTACTGGAAATAGAGGCGGAAGTCCGTCACGATGTCATCGCCTTTTTGACTAATGTCAATGAGTATGTGGGTGATGCTGGACGTTACATTCACTTGGGCTTAACTAGCTCTGATGTATTAGATACAGCTTTAGCTTTACAACTGGTTGCTAGTTTGGATGTGTTGGCGCAACGCCTGGAAGGCTTGATTGGGGTGATTCGCCAAAAGGCACGGGAACACCGTTACACAGTAATGGCTGGCCGATCGCATGGTATTCACGCTGAACCAATTACTTTTGGGTTTAAATTGGCTGGTTGGTTGGCGGAAGTGTTACGCCACCAACAACGGCTGACAATTTTGCGGGAAACGATCGCCGTGGGTAAGATTTCTGGCGCGGTGGGAACCTACGCTAATATTGAACCACGGGTGGAGGCGATCGCTTGTCAAAAACTCGGACTCAAACCCGATACAGCTTCTACACAAGTCATTTCCCGCGATATTCATGCTGATTTTGTGCAGCAGTTAGCCTTGATTGCTGCCTCTATTGAACGCTTTGCTGTAGAAATTCGCAATCTACAAAAAACAGACGTTCTGGAAGTAGAGGAATTTTTCTCGAAGGGACAAAAAGGCTCTAGTGCAATGCCACACAAGCGCAACCCCATCCGTTCGGAACGGCTGACGGGGATGGCGCGGCTAGTGAGGAGTCATGCCGGCGCAGTTTTGGAGGATGTTGCCCTGTGGCACGAACGGGACATTTCCCATAGTTCAGTGGAACGAGTAGTTCTGCCAGATGCCTGCATTTTGACCCACTTCATGCTGATAGAAATCACCAATTTGGTGGAAAATCTGTTAGTCTACCCAGAAAATATGGCGCGGAATCTCAACTGCTACGGTGGCGTTGTGTTCAGCCAAAAAGTTTTGCTGGCATTGGTAGATAAGGGACTCAGCCGAGAAGAAGCTTATGCGATCGTGCAGCAAAATGCTCATACTGCTTGGAATAAGCCAGAAGGCAATTTCCACGATTTGATCATTAAAGATCCTCGTGTCACTCAACATTTGTCTCCAGCAGAAATTGCCGTGTGTTTTGACCCACAGCAACATCTCAAGCATTTGGATGAGGTTTATCGCCGGTTGGATATTTAGAATTGGGGATTGGGGATCAGGCGAAAATCTTGGAGTAAGTTCTCCCCCTGCCTCCCCGAACCTTATTGCCTTAAGCCCCTTCCCTTGTAGAAAAGGGGTTGGGGTTAGGTTCAACTAAACTTTAACTACGCGGCAACAGCCTCTTTTTCCTTCCTTGCTGGCGCATTTTGAGTTAATAAATGAGTGTATAGCTGACTCAATTGAGATGCTACACCGTCCCAGCTGAAAGTAGTTTCCACTCGCTGACGGGCGGCTGCGCCTAGCTGATCTCGCCAAGTTGGGTTGGCTAAGATGCGGTCTATGGCTGTAGCAAAAGCTGATTCGTCTCGCGGTGGTGCAAGTAAACCTGTGACTTCTGGTACTACTGTAAATTGCAATCCGCCTACATCACTGGCTACTACAGGAGTTTTGCTAGCCATCGCTTCAATCGCAACTAAACCGAAAGGTTCGTAGTGGCTGGGGACAACGCAAACATCAGCCGCAGCGTAATAGAAGGGGAGGATTTCGTGGTCTAGGCGACCAGCAAAGGTTGTGCAATCGTTTAATCCTAGTTCAGCCACGATATTGGCAATGCGATCGCGTTCTCTGCCATCGCTTTGACCAGGACGGCTACCACCACCAATCACTAACTGGAGATTAGCTTCACCTCTCAAGCTAGACTGCGCAACGGCTCTGACTAGGGTTTCTATGCCTTTACGGGGATCAAAACGTCCTACATAAAATACCATCTTGGCATCAGGCGCAATTCCCAGTTTTTCCCGTGCTGCTGACTTGTCAATGTTTCCAAAATTATTAATGTCAGTCCCGCAAGGAATCATCTCTATGCGTCCCTTCTTAGAAACTAGGGCGCGCATATGTTGCCGTTCTTGGGGGCTGGTGGCAACTACTGTGTCTACAGTCTCTAAACAAGCTTTTTCTATAGCTAATCGCTGATTAGCTACTGCGGGTATATCTGCGATTGTTTGATATTTGATTGCCCCTAATGAGTGATATGTATGCACCAGCAGCAACGGTTGTTGCTTTTTCAGTTGCATTCCTACCCAAGACGACAACCAGTAGTTTGTGTGAATGAGTTGATAATTATAACCTTGGCGTTTTTGGAAGCGTTGGAATTCAGCCACGAATTCCGGTAAATAATCAAATACGTGATCACGTCCGATAAACTCAACTGGCCCCGCTTGTAAGCGGATAGTACGGCAGTTAGGACTATGTTGGACAATCTCAGCCTGGTCGGGACTGATACGGCGAGTGAACATATCTACTTGCCAACCTTGTTCGGCTAGTGCATGGCCTACTTCTCGAACATATACATTCTGACCACCAGCTTCTTCTTGACCTATTTCAACGGCTGGGTCTCCAGAAACAGAAATAAGTGCAATCCGATGTTTTTTAGTTTGGAACATAGTGAGCTTCACCTCAAGGCAACTACTTCTTCCTCAGACACCAGAATTTAGGACATAAGTATCCATACCTCTGGTCGAGGGCGGGTAAAACGAAGCGTAAAGCTACCAGCCAAGGACACTGACGACAGACATTATAGAAAAATCTGTACGTTCAATCTCCTCTCAATGCCGACGAAGTTAGCTGACGGGCTAGGACTGAGAGATATCCTTTTTGGATAATCCAAAATACGCCCCAATTGTGGTTCCTCCGCTCTTTAATTGCCTCAATGTTTGGGGCAATTAAGATTAGGCTGACTGATTTACATTTGCTTAACACTTTACTGGCGATCGCCATTATAGTCAATAGTTTTTACGAAAAAAATGTCTTGAATTGCTTCCAGTTTGTTTACTCACGCCTCTAAAAAAGCGTTGTAACCTAGCTGGGAAAGGGCAATATTTTGTAAGAACAAGTATTTTCTATACTGAGAATATTAACTGCGATATATTTGGTTATTCAACTTTCTAAAGAGATATTTCTTAGACTATATTTTTGAAAATTTTGGCTTATGTCTGCTGAAAACGACCTCAATCTTAGGATGGTTAATGCCCAGTAAGTCTTGGCAATGCTCTGTTATGTCTACAATACTCATGAGCGCAAGCATTAACGGGATGAGCCTATGTTCTGACTGGCGTTTATCTGAAATCAGTAGATATCTCATAACAATAATTCGGGCAATATTCAGACAATTTTTCTAGTTAGTGTTATAAAAAGTATATTATTAAATAATTCACCAGTATAAATACTCCTTGCGGGTATTGACAAAAATCAAGAAGTATTTACTCAATGATCTAAGCTGTGCAGAAAGTATATATAAAAAGACATAATTGCAGGATTTATGTCTAAAGTATTGTAGTGCAATGCTTGATTTTCTAGACTAAATTGCTAACAATAAAGAAGGGATTTAAAAATCTCATAGTCAATTTCGATCATTTGACCCTTCTACGCTAGTCCGCTCAGGCGGACTTTTTTGTTGTCAATAGGATTCTTAGTTGATTTTTGAAATATATATATGATGGGCAAGACAATTAAAATATGCAGTTTCTTCTAAAATAAAGCTGGAAATATCGCAACTTATTCTATGGATCACGAATTATTAACTTTTTTTGCCGGTGTGGGCTTTCTTATCATCTATCTTATTTTTTCTGCATGGACGGAAATGGGTACTAAATTACCTTGGAAGAAATGAACAGTGATGAGTATTTCTTGAGGTTGTTTTAACCAATTTTAGGGGTTCAGTTCTCCAGTGTTTATCAAGCGACTCGTTTTGTGACGGGGTCTCAATCCCAGTCACAAAACTTAATGACCAATTGTTTTAATTGATCACTAACGAACAGATTCAAAAATTACCATGATCGTGATTAAACATAAGAGGATTACTCCCAGAGGAAAGAACACGGTTTGCAATACTGCAATCAGTATATCGATGATGTGTAAGGCACCTAAAGCTGTGGAAAGCACATAAGCGATCGCCACTCCAAACAGCATCAGTAAAAAGTATTTCAAAAACTTAGCAACTAAACGAACTAGTATGGTGTCTTCATTCTTCAACATAATGGAACTCCTGTAGGGTGGAGAGGAACATAAATATTTACACGCTCTACAGAATCTAGTTAGTTAATGCTTACCGCTTATCTATAGGAATCTACTGAGATAAATCTTCTCTGGGAATGAAGACTTATTTAGTTATCTGTGTTAGTGAGTATGCCAAAAATATCAGCTTGATCATTAACATCTCTCCTCAACCGTGTATCTCCTGAGAATTAACTTAACTTTGCCTGTATTGATTACAAGAGTAATACAGTCTCCAAGAATTTGCAGTTGGATAAAGTAAGACATCTTATTTCCTACTGGGTAGGAAAAAGTAGTTTGTAGTATTGCGAGCAAAAGTGAAATCGTAAAAATATGGTTATAATTAAGCACAAATGATACATTCAGGCGATCGATGGGTGCAGAAGAAGCTCTAGAGCTTTTGGATAGCTTGGTTTATAGGAAAACAGGGGAACGTTTAGGCACTACTCAAAGAATAATTCTACGTAATTTATGGGAGGATAGAAAACAAACTTATCAAAATATTGCGGATATTTGTGGTTATACGGAAGCCCATTTAAAAGCAGTTGGTGCGGAATTGTGGCAAATACTGACGAACGTCTTAGGGGAAAAAGTCTCAAAGTCAAACTTTTCTTCAGTGGTGCAGAGACTTTGGCAATCTCAACGGCTACAAAAGATGTCGCTTATTGTAAATCCAGTCCACAATAATGGCAAGTCACAAGAACCGGATTATAACTTTGTGGGGCGCGATCGCGAAATAGGCGAACTTGATAGCTATGTTGTCCGAGGTGCAAAAATTATCCTCATTCAAGGTGAAGGTGGTGTCGGCAAAACTACCTTAGCGCGGCGATATTTTAAGGCGCAAGGTTTTGATTTCCTAGAGTTGTGGATGGCTAAGGAAAGCCAACATATCGTTTCTGTGGAGAGTGTGGTTGAGGAATGGCTGAGGGTTGATTTTAATGAGGAACCAGGTAAAGAGTTTGGTATTAATCTAGATAGGCTACGGCGCAAGCTGCGAGATGAAACGCGCAAGATAGGGGTTTTAATTGATAATCTTGAGTCTGCGTTGGATAGAAATGGTCAAATTATTGCTTCTCGTCGTTCCTATGTGGAACTGTTACGGGTATTAGCAGACCCTAGCATTCAATCTATCACTTTGATTACTAGTCGTGAGCGTCTGTATGAATCAGGTGTAGATGTGACTTTCTATCCCCTGGGGGGTTTGGATGAGTGTACTTGGCAAAAGTTTTTTACTAGTTGTCAAATCAAATCTAATTCATCCGCACTGAGTGAAATGTATAAAGCTTTCGGTGGAAATGCCAAAGCCATGCAAATTATTAGTGGCGCAATTACTACAGATTTTGAAGGAAATGCAGACATTTATTGGCGAGAAAATAAGCACGATTTATTAATTGAACCAGAGTTAAAAAATTTAGTTGCTAGTCAATTTGACCGTTTAGAACAAATGGATAGCGAAGCATATCGGCTGCTTTGTCGTTTGGGATGTTATCGCTATCAAGATGTTACTCATGTGAGTGTTCAGGGATTACAATGCTTACTCTGGGATGTGCCGGAACAACAAGCTAGGCGAGTCGTTAGATATCTAACAGATCGTTTATTAATAGAGTTTCGTAAAGGAAAATATTGGTTACATCCGGTGATTTGTACAGAGGCGATCGCCAGATTAAAACAAAGCGGTGAATGGCAAATTGCTAACCAAAAAGCGGCGGAATTTTGGAATCAAAGCGTTACTCAAGTAGAAAACCCTCAAGATGCTTTGATGGCGTTAGAAGCTTATCATCACTATATGGAAATTGGGGATTATGAACAAGCTGCTGATGTGATTATTCGCAGTAGACCCAAAAAGTGTGATCACAGTATATCTTTAGGGGTTTTATTTAATCGACTGGGTTTATTAGAAACCTTAATTTCTGTGATTAATCCCCTCATTTATAATTTACATTCCGACTATCATTTGAATATACTGTATAACCTATTGGGACGAGCTTATCACCAAATAGGTAATATCAACTTAGCTCTGGAATGCCACTACAAGTCTAATAAAATTGCTGAAAAAAATAACTTTCTGCAAGAGAGAATTTCCAGTAGTTTCAATTTGGGTCTTTGTTACACAGATTTATGGGAAATTGACAAAGCAAGTGAAATTTTTTACTACGTCAAGAATCTAGCAGCAACAGACAGAAATTATTATCAATATGTTGTTTATTCTCTGTGTTGTTTAGCTTATTTAGATTCTTCTGTCGGCAATAATGAAAACATAACTTTGATGTTACGAGAAGCAGAAGCCGGATTATCTCACGACAGATTAACTTCCTGGGGTATAGGCACTAGTTTACTATTTCTCAGCTTGACTTATAAAAATTTAGGTTTAATAGACAAAGCTTTGTTAATGTGCCATCAAGCTATTAACCATTGTCGTCAAAATCAATTTAGTTTTTTGGAAGCAAGGGCTACATCTTGTTTAGCATCATTATATCGAGAACAGGGACAGTTTACAGTGGCGATAGATAAACATTTAGAAGCGATCGCCAACATGAACAAGGTGTCTGATAAATGCAATCTCGCCAAAGCCTACTACCAATTAGGGTTAACATATCAGAGAATGGGCGAAGTTAACCAAAGTAGAGATACATTTCATCAGGCGATCGTTATTTTCAATGATCTACCTGCACCAAAGCAAGTAGAAAAAGTGCAAATAACAATGATGCGTTTAGAAAATAGTTAGTAGCAAAACAATGTAGGTTGGGTGGAGACTTTGCGTTAGTTAAGAGAATAGTAGGTTGGGTGTAGCGATAGCGTAACCCAACAAAGTCTTGAAAATGTTGGGTTCCGTTCCTCCACCCAACCTACATTAGTCTTTTTCGTGATAAATAATATCGAAATATAGCAGTTTGCAATTAAGTTAAATACAGACCTAACCCCCGACCCCTTCCCTACAAGGGAAGGGGAGTAGGAATCAAAGCCCCTCTCCGCGTCGGAGCGAAAAGTCTGTAGCTTGCTTCCCGCAGGGTGCGGAGGTTTCCTCCGAACAGAACTTTTCAAGAGAGAGGGGTTGGGGAGAGGTCATGAAACTTATGTTAAATCACTCGATTATCTAAATAACTTTTGCACCAAGCGCAGTGAAGAAACAATTAACTTTATCTTGCGTTGAGTTTTAGAAGCAGTTTTAACTTCATCTAATATCCTCCGCATCTCAGTTAAATTTTCTTGATTAATCCCAATTATCGTAGATTTAATAATTGCAGCCCTGACGCGATCGAGTGCATTATTACACTCTTCGTATGCTTCCCTTAACTCATTAGCTTCCGCCCAATTACCATCCATTCTCGCGGCTGTCAGTTCAAACTGAAGTTGCGGTAAAATACTGTCTAAATCCGTTTCTATTTGTTTTAGCTGGGGTACATCTATTTGATTGCTAGGGACAACCTGTAGTTGCGAAACTATGGTTTGTAGCTTATCGAGAATTTCGTCATTGTCAGACATAGAAATCATTAGATTATTATTTATATCGTTATATATAGTATATTTCCTCACACAAATTAGATAAAAATTTTAATACCAATTAAAAAAAAATAATCCAACAAATAAACCATTTGTAGAGACGCGATTCATCGCGTCTTCTTCTTCACCCAAGGATGCGTTGCAATTATTAATTGAATTGATATAATCAAAACCGTTGACATAAGGACGATGTTGAAATTTGTGACTGTGGTCTTTTGAAAGATACCTCTGTCATAAATTCTCTTAAGGTTTTGTCTTCTGTGATTAATCTTTCTATATTTTTTAGCTTAGTTCGTGTAGAGCTATAATTGCGCCTAGTAATACCGCTTGTTAAACCCATAATTTGGGTAACCCTTGCAGCAATTACTTCAAAATTTACACGAGAATAATCATCAATTAATTTTGATAATTGTCGTCCAGTATCCGCAGCGATTAAAAGTTTAGTTGTCGTATCTTCAATAGCTGCTTGTTCAACTGCATTCACTTTTAGCCATTCGTCTATTTGTTCCGCAACTTGGCGCTTAATTTCTTCTGCGGATAAAAATGAATTAGGATTATTATATAACTTACGAAGTTGTTGTAGTCGAACGCTAATTAGTACCCGTTGGGGATTGTTGGGTTTTGGCGGTCGTTCTTGAATTTGCTTGGCTAAGAGTAACATTTTTACTGTTAAACATCTTGCAGGTTGAGCCGATTGAGAAACTATTCTCGAACTACCATAATCTATGTTTTCCAGATTTTGAAATATCTCTAAAGCTGTGTCATATTCAACAGTCAAATTATCTAACTCTCTGTCAAAATTTGATGGTTGTCTGTTTGTCTCTTCATCTTGAGTGATAATTTTATCTATTTCCGGGATATCTCTAAAGTTAATACTAGGGTCTGTAAGCAGTTGTTGAGTGATTAACTCACGAGATAGTTTCGGGTCTAATGGCACATTTTTGAGTGTATAGATTTTCTTAACTGAGGTAATAGCTTCAACTACTTGGTCGTGAAATCTCTCGGTAGTTATCCGCAACATTGTTCTTCTCTCAGGTGTGCAACTACTGAGAGTCAAGCTCATGGTTAAGGTGAATAGGCAGAGTTTTAACCTAGTCAATTTCGGGTTAATGGAGTATGAGTATTTAATTGTTTTAGTTATACATTTATACCCAAGTTTATCTATTCAAATTACTTAATTCTTAACTTTTTTACGGGTAATTTTTAAGTTTAGGTCGGTTTTAATTTTTTTTAAGTCTTCAAGGCGCACAGTTATCTGTGTTTACTACTTTTGTTTTTTGTTTTAGCACAAATATTTTGCTTTTAGATGGCGGAATCGTCAGGTTGCTTCTATCCCCGTGAGGGGTAAAGGAATTAAAACATCTGGATGCAAGCTGCGCTACCTTCGATGGAAGCAAGTTTCCATCCCCGTGAGGGGTAAAGGAATCAAAACTGCAAAACAACCCCACCGAGGTGGGGAATGGGCAGAGCACGTTTCCATCCCCGTGAGGGGTAAAGGAATCAAAACCCTACCCTCCTAGAAGCCTTATCTAGAGAGTGTTACAGATAGCGATTTTAGCGGAGGGTACATTTTACCTGTCAACAAGCGCAAATTATTGACAATAGAGGACTATTAGACCCTATTGAAACCCTTGTACAGTAAGCGATTAGCGGGGGTAAACGAGAGAATAAGGGTTTCAGGGATCGGTCTACCCCCGCTAAAAACTTACGTGTCGATAGTTAAAACAAACACTTTTACGTTCAATTGGAAACAGGATATTAAGTTTTCAAGGTTCTGTGATTATAGGCAGTAGTATAACAAACTACTTTAGGTTGTAAAAGTCAGAAGTATTAATTTTTCTATCATGCAGTTAAGAGAATAGTAGGTTGGGTGTAGCGATAGCGTAACCCAACAAAGTCTTGAGAATGTTGGGTTCCGTTCCTCCACCCAACCTACACTAAATTTAAAAGCGTAATAGCTTAATTTATTTACTGTGATCTTTCAAATGAGAAAGCATTTGGCTTAAATGCTTTCTCATTTCAGTATTTTCCGTAAGCAATTACAGATATTGTTTTCTCATTTGCTATAAACGCTTTCTCATTTCAGTAGATTGCGTATTCATTTTGGTGTTTTCCGCAAGCAATTACAGATATTGCTTT
This sequence comes from Anabaena sp. CCY 9910, assembly GCF_963920875.1. Taxonomy (NCBI): domain Bacteria; kingdom Bacillati; phylum Cyanobacteriota; class Cyanophyceae; order Nostocales; family Nostocaceae; genus Anabaena; species Anabaena sp. CCY 9910. The sequence continues at coordinate 55,363 of NZ_CAWUDJ010000036.1, forward strand.
CTCATTTGTTGTAAATGCTTTCTGTTTTCGGCAATTACGCATTTATAACAAACATTATCTTTGTAGCAAAAGCAATTACATATTTGCTGAAATTCTCTCAGGCTGATCTATACAGAAGTTTTTTAAGGTAAATAATATTACTACGCTACCTAACAAGGTGTATTTTATGGCTCGTAGAAAAAGAAGCTCTCAGGCGTTACAAAAAGCAGTGCGGCGTGCGGCTAGTGTTAACTCTATTGATCCAAATTTAGATTTAGGTAATGGACTCAGCTTATCAGCTTTCTTAAATCTTATTGAGACTATGCGAAATAGAGAAAATACATACAACAGCGCTCTTTCCAATCTTGATAAGCTATACAGAGAAATGCTGGAAACAGAACGCCAGTTAGCAGATATGACAGAGCATATATTGTTAGGTGTGGCTACTCGATACGGCAAAAGCAGCGTAGAGTATGGTATGGCGGGAGGTGTGCCGAAAAACCAGCGCCGCAAAGGATTACGAGGTGAATCATCAAATTCTACTAGCGATCGCTCATCATTTGTTGTTAGTGTAAATAACAATGGAAATGGAACAAAAGCCGTAGGGAAAATTTAGCTAGAAATTGGGGGGTAGGAAGTGTTAGCACTTATTGATCCCCCCTAACTTCCTTAAAAAAGCTCACCCTTTCACACAAACAACTTGCTTGAGAGTAGCGACAACTTCAACCAAGTCTGCTTGATTTTCCATCACTTGATCAATGGGTTTATAAGCACCAGGAATTTCATCTAAAACACCAGTATCTTTACGACACTCTACACCCTTGGTTTGCTCAATCAAATCATCAAGAGTATAGACATTTTTTGCCTTACTTCTCGACAATAAACGACCAGCACCGTGAGAGCAAGAACAAAAACTATGGGCGTTACCTTTACCTTTAACAATGAAAGATTTTGCTCCCATTGAACCAGGAATAATGCCATAATCTTCTGTTTGAGCGCGGACTGCACCTTTACGAGTTACATATACATCTTCATCAAAATGTACTTCTTTTTCAGCATAGTTATGATGACAATTTACCTGTAACAAAGGTTTAGTTAATTTGCCACCAGCAAGATGTTTTTCAACGATGCGTTTAAAACGCGCCATCATCACATCACGGTTAACACGGGCATAATCTTGCGCCCATTGTAAATCGTTCCAATATGCTTTAAATTCTGGTGTACCAGCGATGAAATAAGCCAAATCAGGATCAGGTAATCTATTACCTGCTAGTTTTGCTAATTCCTTCGCGGTACTAATATGACATTGAGCAAGTTGATTGCCGATATTCCGTGAACCAGAGTGCAACATTAACCAAACTTGGTTTTCTGTATCCAGACAAACTTCTAAAAAGTGATTACCACCGCCTAGAGAACCCATTTGTCTCATGGCTTTAGTTTGTAAGTCTTGGACACCAGAATGTAAGTCTGAAAAATCGCGCCAACGTTGCCAGTTAGCCACAGATTTTTCTACTTCTTTATTTTCATTGAAACCAGTGGGAATTGCGGCTTCAATATCTAGGCGAATTTTCTTGAGTTTCCCTTCTAAATGTTCACCTGTAAATGGTGTTTTAATTGCACTCATACCGCAACCAATATCCACGCCCACAGCAGCAGGAATGATTGCTTCTTTAGTGGCAATTACAGAACCAACTAAAGCACCTTTTCCTAAATGAACATCGGGCATTAATGCTACGTGTTTAAATACAAATGGTAGGGATGCTACATTTTTTGCCATCTTGGTTTCTTCAGAACCTAGTTCATGATTTGCCCAAGATAATACAGGTGCTTGTGTTTTAATTTCTAACTTTTCGTAGGGCATAGTTTTTAATGGGTAATTGGTAATTAGTAATGGGCAATTGGTAATAGAAAGTAAAGTTTTACATATTGTTTTGTGAGAAATTAAAAGTTAGGACTTACTGAATTTTTTTATTTGTAGAATACATATATTACATTTGTAATACAAATAAATTTGAGTGTCAAGGGATGGCTGACAAAAAACCAGGATTCTTTTGCTATCAAAAGTTTGCTTCCCTAAAGGGGTACATCCAATAGGGAAAAACAGCTACAGTAGATTTCAGAAAAACAATGACCGAACTTAAATTAACTTTATGGCAACACGTCCAAAGACAATTTGGGAAAGCTTCTTATCACCTGTAGTCCGGTTTTTAATTGATGAAGATAAATGGCGGCGTTATGCTCAAAGTATCGATTGGGAAAAAGAAAGCGATCGCTTCCGCAGAACAGATGTAATAATTCCCTCATACTACAGTAGCCATAATTTTCATGGCATTGAGGGGGGATATCTCAATTCTAGTGCAGCCGTCACCTACGACCCAATTACGGAATACGTCTTACCACCAAATGGAACGTTGGTACGTCAAGCCTTAATTGATGCGGTAAAAGTCCAACCACGACGCATACTTGATTTAGGTTGTGGTACGGGTTCTACTACATTAATGTTAAAGCAGGCTTTTCCCCAAGCAGATGTTATCGGCTTGGATTTATCACCTTATATGCTGGTGAGGGCAGAAGATAAAGCCAGAACTGGGGGTTTAGATATTAGTTGGCGACATGGAAACGCCGAGAAAACTAGCTTTCCCAATGCTTCCTTTGATTTGGTGACGGCTGCTTTGTTGTTCCATGAGATACCACCTGAAGTATCCCAGGCAATATTACAAGAATGTTTTCGGCTGTTGGTAGCTGGTGGACAAGTTATAATTCTCGACGGAAATCAAAAAAGCCTACGTCAGTTAAATTGGCTTAATGATATTTTTGAGGAGCCTTACATCCGTGAGTATGCTGCTGATAGTGTAGATGCGCGGATGGGTGCGGCTGGGTTTGCAGGAGTGCGAACAGAAGATTTATGGCTGATACATCAAGTAACTAGCGGTATCAAACCCATCTTGCCAACAGATACTAACCAAGCAAAAGACAGACAATATATGCCAGCAATAGATAATAATGATTTGGAGGGTCTAGAATCTCCAGCTTTTGGCATAGTGGCATGAGTTTAAAGGCAATTCTGTTTGATTTCAATGGCGTAATCATCAATGATGAGCGCATCCACCTACAATTGATCGATGAAATTCTCATTCAAGAAAATCTCCAACCCCAAAAAGTGCAAGAGCGTCAAGCTTCATTAGGAAGGAGCGATCGCGCTTGTTTTCAAGAATTGCTAGCAAATCGTGGTAGAGTCGTCAGCGACGATTCTTTAACTCAGTTACTCAACAGTAAAGCTCAAGCTTACGTGCTGGAAGTGGAGAAATTAGAAAAACTCCCCATATATCCAGGTCTAGAAGACTTAATATATCAAGCGCGTTCCCGTAATCTCCATTTAGGCATTGTTAGCGGTGCAGTTCGCCAAGAAATAGAACTAGTACTTAACCGCGCTAAACTAGCCGAGTATTTCACAGTTATTGTTGCAGGCGACGACATAACCACCAGCAAACCCAAACCAGATGGTTATTTACTAGCAGTGGAACGCCTAAATCAAAAATATCCCGAATTAAATCTCTTACCCCAGGAATGCTTGGCAATTGAAGATACCCCAGCAGGTATCGCAGCCGCTAAACGAGCGCAAATGCAGGTGGTAGGCGTAGCCAATACATACCCCTTCCATATGTTACAACGCTGCTGTAACTGGACTGTCGATTACCTGAGTGACTTGGAACTAGAACGAGTCCAAAAAATATTTTCTGGCGGAGAATTTCAGGCGATCGTGAGTGAGTGTTAAAATATTGTCTGATAGCATGACGTTAGTCTAGGTAAGCATAATTTTATCAACTTACCAAGCTCTCTAAGGGGAATTAGCTCAGTTGGTAGAGCGCTGCGATCGCACCGCAGAGGTCAGGGATTCGAGTTCCCTATTCTCCATTAGGCATATAAAGAGATACGCATAGTGTTTGAGAATTTTCAATTACAGTTTTTAACTCATCAATAGATAGTAGAGTCATATGGTGAAATTCCTATCGTCGGTAATTAAAGCTCAACAATGTATATTTATTTCCCAGCTTTAAACCCAAAAATTCATCTTTCTTTTGATGAAAAATTAGCTATTATATACACCATTCTGTAGGCGGAGAAAAAAGTCCTTATCTGTACTTATATTTAAAAAGTGCTTTTCACTACAGATACCCAGATGCACAAACAGGGAAATTTTCTTCTCTGTACACCTGAGAGCAAAAATTACACCATCGGAAATCAGAATGGATGCTTCCGAGCTATTAGAAACGATCACTCTCTTAATTGAGCAAGCAGAACAAGGAGAAATAGATCCTTGGGATGTCAAAGTTATTGAGGTGATTGACCGTTATTTAGAACTAATGACACCAAAGACCACTGCCAGAGGTTATGAATCTGACTTGTCTCAATCTGGACAGGCTTTTTTATCAGCCTCTATGCTGGTATTATTCAAAGCCAATACCTTGATGCAATTATCAACAGCAGAAGATTTAGAAGATATTGAGGATAGTCTATTAGCAGAGAATGGAGATAGCTTATTCCATCAAACCCATCGTTTACCCTTAGAGCGAGTTTTACGACGGCGACCCGCCGCCATGCCCCCGCCAAAACGCCGTGTCACTTTGCAAGAGTTGATCGCCCAATTGCAAATCATGGCGAACCAACTCAAATTAGTACAAAAAGTTAGTAAACCGGAACGTCCCAAACGTCAACCTACTGTCAAAGCTATGCGGGAAGCGCTAGAGTTAGCGCACCAAGAAAATTTGACGGAGGTAGCTGGTGAATTGGAACAAGTATTGCATTTTTCGGCCCAAGAACTGTTGTTAGAACAAAATTATTTAAATTTAGAACAACTCGTACAATTGTGGACTCAGACAAAGCAATCACACCAATTATCAGCCCATGAATCGGTAAACAGTGACCTAGTTAGCGTGTTCTGGGCTTTATTGCTATTATCGGCACAATCTAAGGTAGAGCTAGTTCAGGAGGAATTTTATCAAGAGGTGAGAATCCGCTTGCTTTCAGATTCAGTAAACACCTACCAATCATTGGAGCAACCAATAAACTGAACCAATTGAGAACAGTTATATAGAAGCTTCTGTGAATTTACAGACTGTTGCATCAGTAAACCCAAAAATCCGATTAAATTAAAAAGATAACTGATTGCTTGTCATCTAACCGTACTAGGACTTACGTATGGAGAAGAAAAATCAAAGCTTTGGGCAAGAGGTGCAGGGGTTCAGGGGTTCAAAACCCTCACACCCTCACACCCCTACACCCTCACACCCTTCCAAGGTGAAAAGTCTAATTGCCTAAGTCCTAATATCTCTGGTTGCGATCACCAACAAATTCCTGTTATCCCTGTTGTCAGGGGTTACTTAGAGCAGAAATAAAAAACTGATGATTAAGTATCACACAATGAAAGTAAACTGGCTTGTGGTTGAGGAATAAACTTTATGAAAGCGATGATTCTCGCAGCAGGTAAGGGTACTCGCGTTCGTCCGATTACCTATACGATTCCCAAACCGATGATTCCCATCCTGCAAAAGCCAGTGATGGAATTTTTACTGGAACTTTTACGTCAACATGGTTTCGACCAGATTATGGTCAACGTCAGCCATTTGGCTGAGGAAATTGAAAACTATTTTCGTGATGGTCAACGGTTTGGTGTGCAGATTGCCTATTCTTTTGAAGGCAAAATTGATGATGAAGGTAAGTTGGTAGGGGAAGCAATAGGTTCTGCTGGAGGGATGCGTCGCATCCAAGATTTTTCACCATTTTTTGATGATACCTTTGTGGTGTTGTGTGGCGACGCTTTGATTGACTTAGATTTGACGGCAGCAGTAAAGTGGCATAAATCCAAAGGTTCCATCGCCACTATCATTACCAAAACTGTCCCCGAAGAAGAAGTTTCTAGTTATGGTGTGGTCGTCACTGATGAGAATAGTCGGGTTAAAGCCTTCCAAGAAAAACCATCGATAGAGGAAGCACTCAGTACTAATATCAACACAGGTATCTACATTTTTGAGCCAGAGGTGTTTAATTACATACCTTCTGGTGTGGAATATGACATCGGTGGTCAACTATTCCCCAAACTGGTAGAAATTGGTGCGCCCTTCTATGCGATCGCAATGGATTTTGAATGGGTGGATATTGGTAAAGTACCAGACTACTGGCGGGCAATTCGCGGCGTGTTACAAGGGGAAATCAAGAATGTGCAGATCCCCGGTCATGAGGTTGCCCCTGGCATCTACACTGGCTTAAATGTGGCGGTGAATTGGGACAAAGTAGATATCACTGGCCCAGTTTACATTGGTGGCATGACTCGCATCGAAGATGGCGCGAAAATTGTCGGCCCGGCGATGATTGGCCCCAATTGCTGGATATGTGGTGAAGCTACTGTTGATAACAGTGTTATCTTTGAATGGTCACGATTAGGGCATGGAGCCAGGCTAGTAGATAAACTGGTGTTCGGGCGTTACTGTGTTGATAAAACAGGAGCTGCCATTGATGTGCAAGCTGCTGCCTTAGATTGGCTGATTACCGATGCGCGGCAAACACCGCCAGAACATACCCCAGTGGAACGGCAAGCGATCGCCGAATTGTTGGGAACAAATGCCATTTAGTCAATAGTCATTAGTCAGTTGTCAGTTGCAATTTCTACTGACAACTGACAACTAACCACTGACCACTAACTATTTAAGTATGTGTATCTTCTGAGACTTTGTTCGTAAGTCTGGAGTAAGCGTTGGGATTCGGCTAAGGTAATGCGTTTTTCTTCTAACGCCCGCTCGCAACGTTGGCGGATGTTTTCTACCATGTCCTCGGAGTCATATTGGACGTAGCTCACCACTTCACTCATGGTATCGCCTTTGACTACGTGTTCAATTTGGTAGCCTTTGGGTGTTAATTGGATATGAACGGCGTTGGTATCGCCGAATAAGTTGTGTAAGTTCCCCATAATTTCCTGATAAGCACCATTGAGGAACATTCCCATATAATAGGGTTCTCCCGGTTGGAACGGGTGCAGTTCTAACACAGATTTAACATCCCGTAAGTCGATAAAGCGATCAATTTTGCCATCACTATCACAGGTGAGGTCTGCTAAAATTCCTCGCTGCGTTGGTTCTTCATCTAGCCGATGGATGGGCATAATTGGGAACAGTTGATCGATCGCCCAGCAATCTGGTGCTGATTGAAACACCGAAAGATTGATGTAGTAGATGGAAGCCATGATTTTTTCTAGGTCTTCCAACTCATCGGGTACGTAATCATGCTGCCGGATAATGTCTAAAATTTTCTGACAACAAGCCCAGTAAAGACGTTCAGCTTTGGCTCGTTCACGCAGGCGTAAAATGCCCAAGTTGAAGCGGCTAATGGCTTCTTCCTTGAATTGGGTAGCGTCGTGGTAGAACTCTTGATAGTTTTCTTTGTTGATGGATTGATAAGTTTCCCACAGGTAATTAATAACTGGGGATTCACCTTCTTTTGGTGGTTCTGGGTTATCGCGGGGGACATCACTGGTACTGAGAACATCGAAAATGAGTACCGATTGATGGGAGGCGATCGCTCTACCGCTTTCACTAATCAGTGTTGGTACGGGAATTTGTTTCTCTGCACAGGTATCTTTTAACTCTGCCACGATGTCGTTGGCATAGTTCTGCATATTGTAGTTTTTGGAGGCGTAGAAGTTGGTCTGGGAACCGTCATAATCCACGCCCAAGCCGCCGCCAACATCCAGATATTTCATATTAGCCCCCAAGGATGCTAACTCTACGTAAATCCGGCTAGCTTCTTGGATGGCATCTTTAATCACATTGATGGCGGAGATTTGGGAACCAATATGGAAGTGCATTAATTGCAAAGAATCCAGCAAGTCAGCATCACGGAGTTTGTCAACTGCTTGGATGATTTCAGGAATTGTCAGGCCAAATTTAGCGCGATCGCCAGTGGATGTACCCCAGCGTCCCATCCCTTGGGTGCTTAATTTTGCCCGTACCCCCAAAATCGGCTTAATGCCTAATTGGTGACTAGCCGCAATCACTAAATCGACCTCTTCCACCTGTTCTAGGACGATGATTGGTGTTTGGCCTAGTCTTTGGGATAACATGGCCGTTTCCACATACTCCCGGTCTTTGTAGCCGTTGCAAACTAGCAAAGATCCAGGGGTATCCAATAACGCCAAAGCAATCATTAACTCCGGCTTGGAACCAGCTTCTAAACCAAACTGATGTGGCTTGCCAAATCTCACTAAATCTTCAATCAAATGCCGTTGCTGGTTGCACTTGACAGGAAACACGCCACGATATACCCCAGGGTAATTGTAGCGAGCGATCGCCTTGGCAAAACAAGCGTTTAAGCGTTCAATGCGGTCTTCTAAAATATCCGAAAAGCGAATCAGTAAGGGTAAACCCAAACTGCGTTGTTTCAAAGCATTGACCAATTCAAACAAGTCCAAAGAACCGCCGCGATCGCCTTTGGGAGAAACAGTGACGTGACCAGCCGCATTAATCGAGAAATAAGGCTGTCCCCAACCTTCAATCCGGTATAAAGCTTCGCTGTCCTCAATCTTCCAAGCGCGAGATACATCTCCTGGCGCATTCGTTGGTAGCAGCTTTTTCTGCTTGTGATTTTTCCCCTCCAACTTGTTTCCGTTGGCTGGTACTTTTACCACCTCGTCAGATGTAGCAGTTGACTCAACACCCATTTCTTCCTGACCTCTGTGTTTCACCCACGAATAAACAATTTAACGCATTCGTATAAGAACTGATATGAACTCAGAGATAATTTCTGAGATAAACTCTGATTGGTCAGTATTTACTTAGTCATTAGTCATTGGTCATTAGTCATTAGCAGAAACGCTTGAACTGTGGACTATGGACTTTTGACTATGGACTCTTGACCAAATAAAAATTTTATTAAGCTTTGGGAGATAGCAATGGAACGCACATTCTTAGCAATTAAGCCTGATGGCGTACAGCGTGGACTGGTTGGAGAAATTATCCGTCGCTTTGAAACAAAAGGTTTTACCCTTGTAGGTTTAAAGTTCCTCCAAGTCAGTAAAGAATTGGCTGAACAACATTATGGCGTACACCGCGAAAGACCATTCTTTCCAAGCTTAGTCGAATTTATCACCTCTGGCCCGGTGGTAGCGATGGTTTGGGAAGGTGATGGCGTAATTGCTTCTGCGAGAAAAATTATTGGTGCGACCAATCCCCTAACAGCAGAACCCGGAACAATTCGGGGTGATTTTGGCATTAACATCGGTCGCAACCTCATCCACGGTTCTGATGCACCAGAAACCGCACAAAAAGAAGTAAGCCTATGGTTTACAGATGCAGAATTAGTCAATTGGCAACCCCATTTAACACCTTGGTTGCACGAGTAGTTACACCAATTTGAAAAAAGAATGCGACAAATAAACCATCCGTAGAGACGCGATTCATCGCGTCTTCATCCAAGGATGTGTTGCAATCATTAATTGAATTGGTATTAGTTAGGGAGTGGGGAGTAGGGAGTACTAAGTGAAATATTCTAGTTACTAGTTTTCATTTCCCAGTCCCCAATCCCCAGTCCCCAATTCCCATTCCCCTTACTTCGATACTTCACTTTTTTCCACTTCTACTTGGGGTGATTCAATGAGAGTTCGTTTGGAAAAGCCCCAAGTGAATATTAGAGCGATCGCTGCAATCATTAACCACTCTGGTGGGACAAAATCATCGTTGACGACTTTCAATAACAGACGCAAACCTACTAACGCTACAGTGATATAACCTGCGTCTTCTAGATTTTCAAATTCATCTAACCAACGAATAAATAATCCCGCCATAAATCGCAGGGTGAAAATACCAATAGTCGTCCCGGTGATTACTAGCCAAGTTTCTTGAGATACTGCGATCGCTGTTGTCACGCTATCTAATGAAAAGGCTAAATCAGTAAACGCAATCACGGGTATCGCTTGCCACAAGTTAGCAAAACGCGGGCCGTGGTGATGGTCGTCTTCAGTTTCTTCTGAGGTAAAGTGTTGAAATACCAGCCATAGCAGGTAAGCCGCACCTAGAAGTTCAAATTGCCAAAACTTTTGTACCTCAGTGGCAGTCAACAATAAGGTTATTCGCAGCACATAGGCGACAACTAAACCAATGTTGAGGGCTTGGCGTTCTAGGTTTTTATCTTCTAACCCTTGGGCGATCGCAGCGAGGGCAATCGCATTATCTGCTGATAGTACCGCCTCTAGAAATACTAATATCAGCAGGACTATAGGCGCTTCAACGCTGATATGAAAGTGCAGGTAGTCAAAAATTCGGTCTAGCATTCCAGATTTCTCAAGCAGTGAAAATTAAAAATTAGCAGGGATAGCCAATCTCGTATAAGAAAGTGCAACAAATTGCTACTTTTATCCAGCTTAACCTGTAGGGGGTGAGTTCTGGTAAGTCCAGAATCTAAGGGTTTGTGTGGTTTACCGCAAGTGTCACTTTTCTAGTTCACCCAGAGGCGCGGAGAACACAGAGAAATCATGAATCAAGTCAAAATTCAAAATAAATTAAAATAAATTAAAAAAGCGTTATCAAAAATAAAATAGTTTGAAAATTTTCTTTCTTAAACATTAGCCATTATTTTAAATCTGGCTCACTCGCCAAATTAGCGATCGCTTTTTCCACAAACTACAGAGGGCGCATAATGAATAAAGAGAGCGATCGCATGGTGAAATACAATCCTACTGCTGCTGTTGTAACCAATTTACTAAATCAGCTTCGGTAGAAAAATCTAGTAATGCTTCAGCTAAATCCTCTAACTGAGTTAACGATAATCCCCGTATACGCTCTTGTAATTCAGGGCTAATATCACCAATTCTTCTTGTCACTAGACGTTGAATGACTTTCAATTCTCCTTTTTGCAATCCTTGTTGTATTCCTTCCTCCATCCAACTAGTAACGATTTGCATAACTACCTCTTGTTGAGTTGGTTCAAATTGTGCAATTTCAGACTGAAAACTTTCTGTTTCTTGGGCATTTAGGCGTAGGTATGTATCAATAAACCCAGAAATTAACTGCATCCGTGCTGGATCTAACTGCAACGTAGCTAAAAGACGTAGACACTCAGATTTTAATCTTTGGTGCAATTTGTTAAATTTTCCGAGCCAAAAATTTTAATACAGCACACTGTTTAACCCACGATTCTTTACCAAGTGCAGTAGCTTAAGAGATGCCCCAGTAGGCCGCTTTTGTCCTATTTCCCATTTTTGAACTGTTGAAGTACTTATATTCAAAATACGTGCAAAAACAGCTTGACTAACTTGAGATGATTCCCGTATTTCCTTAATTTGTAGTGGTTCTAGAGGCTCAATAGGAGGTAGGCATAGGTGTTCAAATTCGCGCAATGTAGTTTGATTCATTAGTCCAGCTTTGTGTAGGTCTTTCGCTGTCTCATGAACTGCTTCAAGAATTGCTGATTTCTTCTGACGCATTACAAATCACCTCTATTAACGCATTGAATTTATATCTCTGGGAAGAATAAGCCGATGAATTCCCATAAAAAGGTAGTTAATAGTTCTTTAAACAGGCGATCGTGGTCTATCATAATTAAATTTATATCATGTCACTGATGAGCGATCGCTGTTTTTATCTCATACCGATTCTCTATGAAGTTGCACCAAATAAATGATGTAGAGACGTTGCATGCAACGTCTCTACAGTACTTCCCGTAGGGTGGCGCAGAGACGCAAAGAATTATTTTTACGCTTGGTTAGCAGCGATCGCTCTCCCAATGCTATGAAAGTATTTATTAGTTGCGCCAAAAGCTACAGGATGTTTAGCTATCACAAATACAGTTGGAGTACTTATCGAAATCAAGAACCCTTCTGACGTTGATGTAAACTCAACATCTGTTATTTTTTGAGTTATTTTCCTCCAATAATATTCATACAATTTACCGTAAAACACAACTGCTTTAGGTTGATTTTCTTTAATTCTCTGAGCAATATGATTGATTCGTTTATCAAGACAATATTGCTCATAAGTTTGTCTATCACATAAATAAGACAAGCGAGAATAATTACTATATATCCAATCGCAGAATTGTTGAATGTCAAGAAAAAGTTGATAAAAATAGCCCAAAATATGTTAAT
>NZ_CAWUDJ010000037.1:0-61991 GCF_963920875.1 Anabaena sp. CCY 9910
GACTCCCCATAGTGGGAGTGAGACTCCCCATAGTGGGAGTGAGACTCCCCATAGTGGGAATTTAGACGAGCTAGAACCTTTATCAAGTAATAGTTTCAGCAACGGCGGCTCACAGACTATTCAGACTAATTCAGACCCTAATATTTTTTCAGATAAGGGTGGAAATGAAAAAAGCCAGGAACTGATTCAAAATTCATGCACTGCGTTGTTAGATAAGCCAGAGTCTTCTGGTCAAGCCAATCAAATCGCTCATGTGGAAAAGAGTTCCGTCGTGCTGCTTGACCCATTTTTTAATCGTCGTCCCAAACCTCAAGAAATTGAATGGGACTGGGTTCCTGAAGGCGAATGGAAAGTAGACGGTAAGTTGGACGCGAATTTTGTAGACTGGCACGCTAGGCGCTGGATGCAGAAGTATGGAGCTTTAGACATCCACGAGGCTCGTAAAAATGTGCGGGCTTATCATCGAAACGACCCCCGCAGGCTTGCTGATGACTGGCAGGAATACCATGAAGCTACGTTGCACAAGGCTACAAATATCGCCGTTCGCCAATCAAATGGGATAAATGTCCCCAGCCAGGAAAAGGAAGCGATCGCCAAGCATCAAGCGGCCTTGCGTCCCTCAGACAAGTCGGTAGTGCGATCGCAGTATGAAGAAGTTAAGCAGTATATACCTTGTGTAGAACATGAAAAATTTTCCATGTTCTCAGCAACAGAGGTACATATGATTGCTGCCGAGAAAGATATCGACTGGGATGCTTTGGAGCAGCAAACTCAGGACTGGGAGCAAGAGCAAATTCAAGCACCAGAGGATGCAGACAATCCACAAGCTTATACATTGCGATCGGCATCATCCTCTGACAAAGAGTACTGGGCGAGGGTATACGCAGCTAGATCACAAGATGTAGAAAAAAGTGTAGAGGTATTTGCTTCAAGTCCGGTAAAAGATGTAATTGCGAAAATCGCCTCATCTATGTCGATGCCAAAAGAGAAGATGAAGTGCGCTACGAACGACCTAGAGCAACTTAATTCTTGGCTGCAAGATCCTACGGAGGTTTTGCGTAAAGAAGCTGTGCGAATCGCTAAATTACGTGGATACCAAATCGAGTTAGACGAAACCGGGAACCCAATGCGTATTTCTGAGCCAGATTTTTAAATGGATAACGAACTCACCGAATACAAATACCTGCATCTCCAAGCGGATTGGCGCTACTTTTCTCAGCTAGAGGCACTAATCGACCCAGTTCAAGAGGCGCTTACAGAAGCATTAATCAATAGGGATTGGGATGTAGCTATAGCACTAGAAAAGCTTCGCAATGAAGCCCAGCAGCAACTGCTAGAGCAAAGGCTTAGAGCCAGAGATATTGCCTATTGGCTTCAGTTGGATGATGACCTGAGAAAACATGAATTGACTTATGCGGGAGTGATAGAAAGATGAAAAATTTTTCAGGTTCTTATAAAGCAATATCTCTCTGGCAACCTTGGGCATCGCTTGTTGCGATGGGATTAAAGAAGTATGAGACGCGCTCTTGGTCAACTAATTACAGGGGTCGATTAGTCATCTGTTCTGCTCAAAGAAACTACCCCGAACAAGCCCAGGCTTACAGCAAAATTTTTCATAAACACCAAGTACTTTTTTCCAATACTGATAACTGGTTTGAGTGGGATGAATTACCCAGGGGATATGCAGTGGCGATCGCCAATCTAACTGACTGCATCAAGATGACGGATGAATTTATCGGACAACAATCCCAGCTTGAAATTGATTGTGGTGAGTGGAGCGCGGGAAGATTTGCTTGGAAGTTAGAACAAATCGGAAAAATTATTCTCCCTATCAAAATTACGGGTAAGCAAGGGCTTTTTAAACTTGATATTGATTTGGCTCTTGATGATTTAGAGGAAGTCGCATGACCACTAAACAAGTAAATGAATTTGATATTGCTTTCGACTTTCGTATGTGCAGGGGTGATGCAAAGCTAGTGGCGGACACTATTAATCAATGGAAGTGCGGCCCTGCGGCAGTTATTCACTACAGTTCTTTTGGTATGAACGGTGAAGATTTCCGTGTCAAAATCAAGCCAATCATGGATGGAATTGTTCATGATGCCTTACTTTGTGGTTATCAAGTTTTCTTCCTCAACAGAATGGGAGATTGGGAGGCTTTCCCTGACTTGGAAGAACCAGTTGCGCCCAAAGGCTACTGGTGGATGAGAATTTTATACGAGCGCTCCAGTTTGCAAGTTTCTATCCTTGCTCCTAGTTACAGGGCTTACAAAAATCAAGTATGGGAGGCAATCGCATCATGACCACCACTGCACCCAACCTTGGCAAAGTACACAACGGCGTAGCTCGTCCCGCTACAGATGAAGACCTCCAAATTCTTACCCCTGGTGATTGGATATCAGAGAGGGAAAGTCCCTGGTGTTACCATTTCAAGCGATGGGATGGTGATATGTGCATCGGGGTTTGGGAAGGGAAAGAATTTTTAATTCCCCGCTCCGTATTGCAGGTTTGTAGTGTAGTTGATGGGAAAGCGACAAAGTTTTGTTGGGCATTTAGTCACAACGTAGAAAACCCTGGCTTTATAGTAGGAAGCCGCGTTCGTGACACCTTTGGCGTTAATCAAAGAACTGGCGAGATTGTAGAGCTTCACGAAAGATGGGCAGTAGTGTTGTGGGATGGGTGCAAGCAGCCTAGTCAGTGGAGTTATGAGTATTTGGAAGCAGCTAATTCCCTGACCAAAGACCAAGCCCAAAAAGGGATGTATGTAGTCGAGGGCGAATCTCTCGCCATGATTATCGTAAAACTGCGCTCTAGTATCATGATTGAATTTATCGATTCGCAGTTAGTGGCAAGCTATAAAGACGAAGAATTAAACAAACTAGCGATCGCACCTCCTGAAATCATTGCCAACTATCGCGCCTCATACGGCGAATTTATGGCGAAGTTGGAAGCCCACGTCAGTTCGCTCAAGTCGGCAGAGCCGCCCACGCGACTGGCTCAGTTTAGTCAACAGCCCATAGTCCATAGTCCGCAGCACGAAGTTGGCAAGGAATATTGGTCAACCTTCCTTGGTAAACGAATCAAAATCACCAAGATTTACCCCTCTGTCAAAAAGGCTGATGTTGTCGTGGCAGGCGATCCGCTTGAGCGCCCCCGACTGCCTTTGTCGGATTTGGTGATTAAAGAAGTCCCCAACCTAGAACCCGTAAAGCCTTCTAAAAACAACAAAGAGTTTGAGCAATTGATAGCTCAAATTGAGAATGGACTTGGAGAACATGAAAAACTTTCCAACTTCTCAGAAGGCGACAGATGGAACCCCGATGATTTTGAAACTGGGCAGATGACTGTCTTCAACGAACCACCGGAACCCGACGATTTTGAAACATTAGAAGAATTCGAGGATGCTTATCGGCGTTGGGATGCTGAACAAGAAATTAAAGTAGGCGATCGCTTCAATTCTTCCTGGGGTGACGAAATCACCGTACTCAAAATCAACCCACACTCTTACCGCCTCCAGTGGGGAGCCAAGCAAAGAACTATCAACCAAGAGGCGTTTCGCAGCGCGATTATAAATCTGAAATTAAATAGGATAAAACAATGCTCACATCAGGACACCTTTTCGCAGGAGCATCTGGAGACACCGAAGGCGCTGTTGCCGCAGGATACAAACCTCTCTGGGCAGTCGAAAACGACCCCTACGCCGCCGCCGTCTACAGAAAGCGATTCCCCACAACAAGACTCATCGAGCAAGACATCAGAACCCTTACAGACGAATTTATTCTCAGCCTCCCAATACCAGATATCACAATCATTACTTCCCCTTGTCCAGACTTTTCCTTGGCTGGCAAGCGAGATGGACTTGCTGGAGTTCGCGGACAATTGTTTTTTGAAGGACTCAGATTCATTCGCCTCCAACGTCCAAGCGCATTCTTGTTTGAACAAGTTAACGGAATCCTTAGCGCAGATGGAGGAACTGCCCTCCCTCAAATCCTCCAAGCGTTTACAGGTCTGGGGTATCGCTGCACCTGGCAACTTAGGAATGGAAAACGCCACGTCCCTCAAAACCGAGAACGGCTTTTCATCGTGGGCTATTACGGGGGAAGTGAGAGCAACACAGCCCAAGCAAGGGAGGAAGTGTTTAGCTGAAATCATTGGTGAGGGAAACACCATTATTTATCGCGCTGCTGGGGGCGATCGCTTGTACACCCAAGAAGCGCCTACATTGCGATCTC
Organism: Anabaena sp. CCY 9910; assembly: GCF_963920875.1. Taxonomy (NCBI): domain Bacteria; kingdom Bacillati; phylum Cyanobacteriota; class Cyanophyceae; order Nostocales; family Nostocaceae; genus Anabaena; species Anabaena sp. CCY 9910. Next base: position 4,233 of record NZ_CAWUDJ010000037.1, read on the forward strand.
TTACCAGTAAAGATGGACATCAAGCGGGAATAGGCGCTTACAAAATCCGCGAGTACAATGGCGAAACTTACCTTGAGCGCCCCATAAATGCCACTGAAGCAGAACAATTAATGGGGTGGGAAGCTTGCTCAACAGCAACAGGGATAAACAAGGAAGGAGATGAGATTACTATCAGTCAAACCCAAAGAATTAAGATGCTAGGAAATGGCATTATTCCAGCAGAAATAACTGATATCTTGACAGCAATTAAACCGATGCTAGAACGCAAACTAGAATCTGAAGTGCCGGATAATTTGCGCTTTGCTTATAGGCAGTTGCGGCAACGGGGGATGAGTCACTCTGATGCGGTTTTGGCGCTCAACCCTTGAATCGCTATCAATTCGGTAGCGATCGGTTAATCATATCCAGGCAGATGAATATGATTAACCGCTTAGGTTGGGCATCAATTAAGCTTTTTCTATTCTTAAATTATCTAAATATCCATTAAAATAAAATCCTGCAAATCCTAAATATCCAATAGTGAAAAGACCGTCACCGAAAACGGAAACTCCGGCAGCATTGGCTGTTGCTTCTATTGTGTTATTTATGGCTAGGAAGGATACATCTCCACTTCTTGATGCTTTTACGTTGTACCAAGTACTCAGCGAGATTGTTGTTTGAGATTCAAGGTAAATCAAACTAGTTCCCGCCGCATTCCTTCTCGAAAATATAAATTTATTGTTTGATCCTATAGATAAAATATATCTCTCCCCAGAACCGCCGTTAGATTTACCAATTAATGTGCGTGTAGAGTTTGTGTAGCTATTACCTATCCAGCAATCTAAATTAATAGAAAAGCTCCCAGTACCAAAATTAAAATCTGGGTGATCTGGCGTGGAAAGCCAAGAAACACCATCAAAAAAAGCGCTACTTCCACCACTTACACTTTGGGCGGTAGAGATAATAGTATTTTGCCTAGATATTGCCTTGCCTTTGGCAATATCTGTAAAAGAAGTGCTATTATTTGCCCCGTTAAAAGGCAAATCCAAAATAGGTGTTAATGCACTTCTTTTAGCTTTAATCAAGCCTTCTTTGCTATTCAGTAATACCATCTTCAAACACCTGATGTAATGCTAATTGCACTTCCCAATCACGCACAGAATGTATGCTCAATTCTTCAGCTTTTGACGTTCCTGGTATTTGCGGTTGATATTCGGGATCGAGAATTTCTTCATCAATCAAATTCTGAATATTAGTTTTTGATTGAGTCGATAAAATTGAATCAAGCATATCAACTAATAATAATAATCCTGGTCGATTATTTTCATTAGCTACACGTTCAGTTCTGTCGAGTAGATTATGCTGGGATATTTGCAATCCTTCTTCTCTGGTAATGCAAGAATATAAAGCATCTAAACTTAAAGGTTTTGGAATATTGCTTTGTGGTGTGGGGTTATCAATCAAAGGTTTGGCATTTAATAAGTTAGCGATCGCTGGATAATTTTGTGCTGTTACCAGTTCAGAATATTGTGAATTGGTAAGCTCTTGAGCGATGATTTCAATTTTATTCATAACGGTGGCAAGTTTTTATAAGGGTGATCATTTGGCAGTGTCGAAGCCATGCCCCACTTGTGGGCTAGATAGCCTTCCAGTTTTTGTGATTCTGATAAATCTGATGTATGAGCAACAACGACTTCTGCTATTTTTCCTAGAAAATAATTAGCTCCATTTGATTCTGCTCCCACGGAAGTAGCACTTGGATTGCCATCAGCAGCCAAACCCGCAGTTTGAAAAGTAGCAGATACTAATTCAGACCCATTTATGCGAATTTTTGCATTAGCTCCAGAGTAATCAACTAATGCTCCTTGAATATATTTTGTGCTTAGTGATCTAGTGTTTGCTCCAGTATTAATAACCTGATTAGTATCAGAATTTAATCTTCTTCCTATCATGCTATGCAATCCACTGGCAGAAGAGTATAAAGCTAATTTTGGTATAGCAGACGTTGGTGTGCTAATGAATAAAGCCCTTCCAGAGGAAAAGCTTGCCCCGGTTTCAATGACTATATAAGCCATTGCCTGAGCAGTATTTCTTAAGATATTGGCATTATCTATAGCTCCAGGACCACCAGCAGGAGTTCTTAATAATTGAGAGCTTCCATTAAAGCTCAAACAAGGCAATCCGTTAAACCCTGTTGTATCGTAAACTGGCTGATTTCCTGATGTTGCTTGCTGAAATCTTCTCCCTGCCGTTTTATCTATCCACTGGGAAATATTACTGCTATTAAATGTGAAAGTGGAAACATCTCTAGCATCAAGCCATAATCTAGATTCAGGTAATCTAATGGGCGACCAAACACCTTTTCTTGTGAATTTATTGCTAATTAAAAGCATACTAAATCACAAGCCATTCAACGGAGTAGCCTACAGAATTAGCACCACTTAAATTAATTACAAGCGCTTGATTTGTTTCTAGTCTCAAAGCATCTCCGGGCGGATAGTACAGAAATAAACCATCACCTTGCGCTTGGCACAGACTTCTTTTTCTGATAGTACTTGAACCGCTTTTTATTAATGCAGTAGTCGCTGTTGAAACTTCTAACTGCATTATTAATGAAGTAATAATAATCCTCTGTCCCGCACCAGGGGCGGCGATAATTGTGTTGTCTCCTGATGTATTAATTGTGCCACTCAAATAGCTAACTTCACGCAACCGAAGCGCAACCACTAAAGCCGTATCAACAGCTTGAGCGATCGCACTTGCCGCTTTTATTGTGGCTTGAATACTTCCACTTGCATCTAGTAATTTTAGTCCAGAAGTCAGAGCTTTCCTGATAGAAGAAAGCCACCCTAAATTACCACTACCACCAGTTTCTAAAGTTTGCCCTGTGATAGGTGTACTACTGTCGCTAGTATCACCCCCAAAGTTCTCAATAACATTGCCAGCCGAATCAACAATATTAGTCTTCTGGTATGGTGTCTCCGGCATTTCTCACCTTCCGTCTTGTTGATTTTAATTCTGGTATGGGGTCTGGGGATGTTGCTGCGGGTGGCTCTAGGCTCCACCCCGCAGCAATCCATCCCGGCGCATCCACTACTGGAATACGCCGGGATTGTCGTCCATCTTTATAAAGAGTGACTGGATCTAGCATGGCTGCAAGAATGCTCCATAGGTTAGGTTTCCGGGTGAACCTGTTTTCACGGCGCGGACTCGAATGTAAGCCGCGCTGGCAACCAAGTCTTGCACCCATTCCCCAGACAAGGGGATGTCGAATTTACCCGCCGTCCCAGCAGGTGTGATACTGCCAACCGGCGCAAATGTTGAGTTATCGGCACTAGCCTCAACACTGATTGTCCACTGTGCTGTTCCTGCCGAATAGCTAGAATATGCAGCAACGTCAACCACACACTTGTAGTTCACAAGCTTGGTGGCATCAAGAGCGATCGCGCTTCCGGCAGTAGTTGCAGAGATGGCGGCAGCAGTGTAGTCCCGCAGTTCTAGGTTTTTGTCGAACTGGTGCGAACGACGATTAGCAATAGTTGATCTTGGCATGGTGAGAACCTGAAAAATTTTTCATGTACGGGCGGGTTTGCCCGCCCCTTTGATTTATTAGCCCTACGCAGTAGCGTCCGCGTTTGTAACTCCGTAAAGACGAGCTACACTACGTCCGTGGTAACAGGCGATCGCGTTATACCATTCCACCCGTGTTCTATACACAGGCTTGGTTTCAAGCTCTCCCAAATCACGGCTGCTGATGCCGTAGGTGTTACCTGCCTTGCCCTGGATGCCTACAAGCTTCATGGGTGCAAAGGAAACTACATAAAGACTGGTACAAGCTGTGCTGGAACTACCATCTGGGGAGGTTTCAGTAAAATCCAAGATTTGATCGCCGTTGTTGTCATAGTCGCAAATGAGTAAAGGCAGATCATTGTAGTAACCCTGTTGGCGACCAAGCTCATCTTGCCGCCACTCAATATCCCCACCAATCCCCGCACGAGCCGCTTTTGTAATTCTGCGTCTCATTGCCTTGGAAAGAATGATGTGAGTCGGGTCATCAACTGCATCTATAGCTTCATCCAATTTCAGTAGCGACATTCCAGCCCCAGCCGCAGCATTACTGATTAACTGCGAACCAGTAACCCGCACTTGCAAGCCATCAAAAACCCGTGCGTTATTTGTGGAATCGCCTTTGATAAAGTTGCGAGTCCAAGCCAGAGACAAGGATTTGATTTTTGCCATCTCGTGAACAGTGCGGACTCTATCCCCCTGCATATCGATAATGGCTTTATCAACATCCAAATCCCCGCCGGCGATTTTCAAGGCTTCAGATTGGGGGTTCAACACACCAACCGATTCTGAATAGCCTTCATTGATTCCCCGAAATCCTACACCAGGAAGGGTGTCTTCGCGGTTGTAGTGAATACCTGTGCCATCGATATCTTCAAAGGGAATTGCTCTGAGAATATCGGATTGAGCCGCATATTCTTCAATGATTGTTGCTTGTTCTACGGAGGGGGCAAGCTTCGCCGCCTCCAATAAGGTCATTGGCATAATTCAATTAAATTCAAAATTCAAAATTCAAAATGAAAAACCCAAAAATCACTCTTGGACTTTCGTGATTCTCAAAACTCAAAATCCTCATCAAAAATCACTTTTGAATTCATAATTTTGAATTTTGAATTCCGCCTGTGGCGGTTAAATTCCTAGTTCCCTCGCCCGTGCTAATCGTTCGGCGCGGTTGGTTATCTTCATTAATTGCTCTCTGGTTGCAGCTGTCCCATTTTGCTGGCTATTTCGCTGCATCCCTCCACCCGCACCATTGCCCACGGGTTCAAATAAGGAAGTTGTCGGGCCAGCAGTTCTAAATTTGCCCATCAAATCTTCCACTGTGTAGGGTGTCCCCTTATCCGTCACCATCTTGGTTTTGTCACGGGGGTCAATTATCACCAGCTTCCCGGAATCATCAACTTCTATGTATTGCGTGGCGCGATCGCGTAGCAAATCAAAATAGCTCAAATCCCCTTCAGAGCCAGCTTTACCGCCTACTGCGTAAAAAGCTTTTTCTAGGGCATTCACCACACGAGTGCTTTTAAGTTCGTTGTTTAGCTGCTGAATTTGTTGCTGAAGGGTGGTTCGTTCACCTTGCCACCGTTCTTTTAGTTCGCCAAATTCACGCTGTTCTTCAAGCTTGCGTTCTTCGTAAGTTTTAGCTAGGGTTTCCAGTTCTTGGTATTTTTTGGGGTCAATCGCCTTGAATTGCTCAAGCTGCTTGGTTGTTTCAGTAAGCTGATTTTCTAAATCTTTAGCTTTTTTAGCAGCCTCATCCCTCTCAGCACGAGTGGCTTTGGCTGTGTTGAGAATTTTAGTTATCTCTTCTTCAGAATAAGTTTTAGGTTGAGAATCTTCTAATTCAGGAGGCATATCGCATCACGCGTATTGTGCGATCGCATAATTCCCCGGATTATTAAAAATAAAATTGATTATTATTGGTGACATCTGTTTCCCATGTTGGGACTCCGTAGAAATCTACCCCAAAAACTAATCTTGCTCCCTTAAAAAGGGAGGCTATTCTAATTCCCACATACAAAAGATCGTTTCCGACTTCTCCCCCCTGAAAGTTGGCCCCATTTAAATCAATTTTTGCTAACCTACCGAGAGAAATAATCTCGATTTCAGATCCTATATCTGGAGATGCCGGCAAAGTAATAGTTGGGGCATCACTAAAATTCTCAGAATCTGTGGCTGTGGAATTTATCAATAAGCGATCGCCATTGCTGGCGGTGTAGTTGCTAGTGATTACTTGTAAAGGAGATGTGCCACCGCCAGTCCCCCCAATCCTAATCCACCGCCCAGTAGCAGGATTGTCATCGGGCATCAAGATTTGATTATTATCTGCTGCCGTATCTGCATTTGAATCGAAAATATACCACGCCGGCACGGCTTTTACTAGCCTTGCATAGCCCTCAGTTCGCTGTGAAGGAGTAAGTGCTTTAAGCGAATTTATGGAGGTGATTGTGTAGGTTGTAGAAATAGTCATTGGTCAATAGTCAGTTGTCATTAGTCAATGGTCAACAGTCAATAGTTAATAGTTAATAGTCATTGGTCATTTGCACCCCTGCACCCTACCTTGGCATTGCATCAATAGCTGGAATTCCACCGCCCGATGGAGTCACCAAACTCACACTTGTACCCATGCTCAGTTCACCAGAGTTGGTAATTGCCTTGGTGTAGAATATCTTCCCTAAGCCATCCTTAACCCTGAATTGCCCGGTGATTGTGTCGTATCCCAGGATTGTGGCAGTTTGTTCTTGGGTGCGATCGCTTGAGCGTTGCGCCTCCACTTGTTTAATCTGGTAAATGCTTCTGTTATTTAGGCGAATTGCGGCTAAAATCGCTACCTCGGTCATAGTTTTAATAATAATTTTGCAAATTTAGGATTTTGATTCAATGGATTATTGGGATCAAAAGGAGTTGATGCGGAAGCCCAATCAACATCCCCGCTAAGTATTGTTTTACTCCCTCCGTGATAAGCGATCCATGTGATATTTACACCTGGGGTGAATACCGAACTAGGTATCTTGGAAATACTTGATCCACCATCAATCTCGCAGGCAGCATTGCCATAAAGAGAAGTAATGCTTTTGAATGTAGCAGGGTAGTTTGCCCCTCCGGCAGCCCCAGCGTAAGTGGATGTGTTGTCAACGCATCTTAATGGTGAATTGAGAATCGCCATGATTTCATTGGCTTTTCGCCTTTCTGTGGAAAAGCTGGCGTGTTCGCCAGTCGTAAAAGTCCAGCCGCCCGATTTTTGAAAGGATTTTAATTTCCTAACTTCCTGGGTAGATAGGCTTCTATTTGGCATAGGGATATAAATTAGCTTTAGCTTGCTAATGTCCGGCATCTCTGTGTCATCATAGCTAACTGATTTTTTCCATTGCGGATCGTCTCGATCAAGTATCCCTGAAAAGAAGTCAACCGCCCTGTCTGCGTGTCCAGTTTTTGTTAATCCTATATTCCAGACGATGAATCCCTGTAGCTGCTTCCTCTGCTTGGGTGTTGCGGACTGCTCTTGTACGGTGGGCATGGTATCATACCTATCTCCTCGCATCCGTACCATATCCCCACGAGCGATCGCCCCATTAGTAATTGTCTGTCCGTAAATCCGAGAACCTGAAAAATTTTTCAACTTCCCCCTACCAGTTGCCGAATCGTAGCCTAGATATTGGGTGGGTTGATTTTCTGGGGTTTCGGCATTGTTGATTGCTTTGGAGTTGTAGAGTTGGCGGTTGAGGTGCGATCGCCTCATCAGTAATTTTTCTTCAGATTCCACCGACGTACCCCGTATTCAATACTACCAAAGGAAACTGGTAACTATAGCCTTGTCCGTCCGGCACGGTAATTGGCGAGGATTCTACGGCGTAAGCAACCACAATCCCATTGGCACTACGCGCTCTAAATGTCCCACTACCAGTATTTGTGATATCCACCCCAATTTGAAAAGTGTTGGTGGTGGCACTTGCAACAGTGTAAATAGTTCCAGTATTGATGCCACCGGGAAGGGTGGCGAGTGCATCAGGTGTGAATACTAATTTATCACCGTTAGCAAATCCGTGACTATTGATAGTAATGGTGTCGCTTGTAGCGTTGACATCCGTATTAGAGAAGCTGCGAGAAGATATCGCAGTGGAATTAGCTATTAAAAAGACTGTCTGGAATTGTAGCGCACCACCAGAAGCAGAGAAGGCGGCAGCGATAATATTCTCATACCTTTGATCTGTCGCATCATAGCTGCCATCCCCTGAGAAGCTGCCGCTAACCCTAGAGTATCCATTGATGGGGAGTAGTTCAGCAGCAACAAAATCAGCAATTGAACTGCTTCGCCCCAGGGTTGCCGTGTTCGCTAGGCATACCCTAAATTTGGTCGGATCTGGGGCAGTCGCGCCACGAAATAGGATTTTGGCGCTCGTCTCTACCCATGTGTTTGTGAAGATTCCAGTAGGCATATATGCGGAGGAAGGAGGAAGAGGGAAGAGGGAAGAAGTGAAGAATCTTTCCTTCTTCCCTCTTCCCTCTTCCTTCTTTCTTCCCTATGAAAAACCCACTCTCTAGGGCATGAGCGGGTGTAGGTCAATTTAAAACACTATCACAGTGTATCCCAGTCAACGCTATCCCAGTCAACATTGTCCCAGCCGGAACTAGTGATTTCAGTCCCATTCGCCTCTAACCCCATACCCAATCCCAAAGGTGCAGAAAATCCACCAGTGCAAGTGATGCCCAAACCTAATGCCAGAGGTGCGATCGCCTCCACCACTTCCAATAAATACGGGTATCCAGTACAACCAATTCCCACACCTAAACCAAGGGAAAATTCTGCAATTTCTTGGTAGGGGAAAATCAATGTGCCACCGGTGATGATGGTTTCTCCTGTACTTGGGTTCACGGCAACTGAAGCACCAGAATTGTTACCAGTCCAAATCCCATCACAGGATACGAGCGCTTTGGTTGTGCCAATTACCCAGGATGCGCCATCTACTAAATAACTCTGCACCCCTCCATCCGGCTCGGCTGCACTAATCCCCATGAGTGGCTTGTAGTTGAACCAGCCACTATATAAAGGTGTGGCTATCTCCTGTCCTTTGTATCTGCCAAACAATAGCTTGCCTTCACGGGACGCTACTGCTTTGAGTAATGCCGTTCCTGGCTCATCACCCACAACGAAAGTATTGCCATCATCCGCATCAATCCTAGCTTGGGCGCACACTTCCACGCTGTAAGTCCGTTCCCTGGGCTTGAAGTCGCTTTCACAAGGGTCGGTGAATTTAGTACTATCTTCAATATTTATTTCATCAATTGTAAATTTCACTGGACAGCGTTCCGGCGCAGGCGGTGTTAATTGCCCAGAGTTTGAGGTTTGATACTTCCCTGTCCCGTCATCTACAAGCGCAGTTTTATTCCCGTTGGGGCCAGGGGAGGCGGTATCAGCCTTGACCCTCACCAACGCTTGCTGACTGGAAATTTTGTAACTCCAAGTCCCTGGAGTCCCCTTTTTAATTTGCTCCCACTCCTCAGTTTTTATTGCAGAAGTGACAAAGAAATCTAAACTCCCCCACTCCCCCCAGTCCTCACCAGAGTCGTTGAGGACTGACAAAATATGTTCATTGGTTGTGGTGGTGACTTTGGTAATCACGCCCTTGGGGTTGTATTCGTAATCTGTAAATATCTCTTGTTCTGGCCCTAATTTCAAAACTACGCCGTTGTAGCTACTAGGGCTACTTGCACTCAAAATCACCTCACGGTAGAGATTGCCCAGGTTCCTGTAAATCTGTTCTTGCTTGCGCTTGAGCTTACATTCCGAGTCTTGCTCGTAGTAAAAATATTCAATTTTATATTCATAGTCAATTAGCGCGGTTTTGTTGGAGGTGAAGCTAAAAACCGCTTCTATTACATCACTTGGAACAACCAAACCCATCGGCTTTTTGGTGTAAGTGGTGATAGTGAGGATATTTTTATCTTCGTCCCAGGTTTCATATCTTTCGCTTGTCTCAGTTAATATCCGAAAATTGTCAAGCGTTGGGTCAACCGTTGACGCAATACCGTAAGTCTCTGAATAATCCTGCCGTGTTTTTGGGTAAGGACGCAGAATTTTACCACTCCCCACAGCTTTGATGATGCTACACGGCTGCTCACTCCCGGTTAATCGCCGATACCAGATTTCATCCCTACCAACTTTGATACTCACCCCGCCACTAGCACTAAAATTAATCTTTTCCACACGGAAACTTTCATTTTTGTCAATCCAGGCAAAGCAGCCATAAGAATAGAGAATTTTCCCCACTGATTGCAGGTAGGAGCCTGAAAGATTTATGGGGTAATTAATACTGCCATCAGGCAAATCCCCTGCCACTGCATCAATCCCAGCTTTCGCTAGTAAGTTGGTGATGATGTCAGCGATCGCTTTATCAACTCCCGCCTCAATCCCTGTATCATCAGGATTTGTCGGTTCCTTGAAATTGAGCAAGGCTATCAAATCGCCTACCTGTACGGATAACTCTTGGCGATCGCTATCATATCTAGACCCCATCACCCTGAGCGCTCCCCTTGGGTGTCTCTCCCCGCCCACCGTGATAATTACGGCATTACCTCTACAAAAGTCGGTGATGTTGGCGCGATCGTCTAGGGAGGTGGTGAAACCCAGCGCCTTACCCAGCAACACTTCACCTGTAAAGCTAATCAAGCCAGACTGGTCAAGGTGGTTGTCACTGCCTTGAAATGATTTGAGGCAAGGTGTAAAGTTCTTGCCGCCGATGGTAATAGTAGTTAGTCTGGCTGATTGGTTAGCGGTCATGGGTGTAGTGGGGTCTGTCTAATCCCCAATACCCAATATTTACCGTGAGGTGGTTTGTGTGTACTTAGGACTTGGATATTCAGAAAGTGCCTGCACTACGATTGATCCGGCCACGGTATCCAGGATATTGTTCAAAGCCTTTAACTCAGACACATTGAACTCTCTTTGATGAGAAAGAATTTTACTTGTTCCCAGCCAAGATAACCTGACTACCCATCCGGTAAGCTGAGGAAAATACGATATTCTTGGATCTCTAATTTCTTCTGGTATTTGAGAATTAATGAAAACAATTCTATCAAGGAACATCGAAAAGACTAAGCCAGACAGTCGGGATACCAGTTCGATTTCTTCGTGCATGGTGAACATAATTAAGGATTATCTAATTCTCTCAGGACAAAGTTAATGATGTATGGGTACAAAACATTTCGCTGGAACTGCGATCGCGTGAGCGTAAGTTCCGATTAATCATTTTTATCTGGCTTACCAAAAAAGGCTTTAATGATAACCCCTGCCTTGGCTTTTAACAAAGATGTTCCGTAAGCAGTGTATGTAACAACATATCTACGCGTCACTGTGTACCTACCTTTGCTTGCCTCTTTGCGGAAGTGTGTAGAGTTCAAATGGCACACGAACCAAGGTGTTCCGCTATCAGAAGACAAATCAGTACAATTAATTTTCATGGGCTATCTAACTCCCTTAAGACAAAACTAATGATATACGGATACAACTGATTCCTTTGATGCTGCGATCGCGGCTCAAACATCCTGACATAAAAACTTCCCCACGATGCAACCCCAGTATTGCTGACAACCTGCTCAATCCTATCTTCCAAAGCAATCCGGTAGTTGCCATTGTCACGACGGAGGCGATCGCACTCGGCAAATATCCGCATCAAGTCTTGCCACTGTGCCATAGTCGCCATTGCACTCACCGTCCATATCCGCTTGGGTTCGTAGGCTGGGCCAGAATCAAGGGGAGTGCCAGCAATTGAGTATTCTGTTTGTCCGGTGTCGGCTATGGCGCGGTTGTATTCCGCGAACTTCCTGAGTTGTACAGTTGTGCCGGAAATACTGAGTTGTAGATAGCGGCTGGTCATGGGGCGATCGCGCGTAACTTCTCAGATGGCATTCCCGCATAGTGATGAACTACTGCTCTAATTCTTTTGTTAATGTCTCGCTGTCTTTCCACATGGAAATTTTTCCATCACGGTAGATTTTGGCAATAAATGGAGCGGGATGTTTGCGAACAAAGCCTTGCATTTTGACAATCACTTTTAGTAAAATTTCCGCCATTTCCTCACCTGATAAGCTTTGAGAAGCAAAGGTAAACATCTTGATTTCGGCGCGTGCAACAGCAATTCTTTCCAAACAGTTATTGCTAATCTTACCGTCTTTAGTGAGAACAACCCATCCCCTCTTGCCAACCTCTGGGAGCCAGTCTACATCTTGAGCATCTTTAGCAAAGTGTTCGTCATGAATCTCGATAGTAAGTCCTGCACTCCTGAGCTTTTCTACAATACATTTATTGCCTAGACATCTATCTATGAAAAAAGTGATGGATTGAGGTTGGGTCATGCAACAGCAGGCAGTTCACACCGGATAGCTTCTTCAATCATAAGGCGATCGCAGTCATAATCGTAAGCAAGGGACTCAATTGATTCACCAGCCTGATAACGCTCTGCCAATACACGGGTAGAAATTCCTGTCCCAACAATAGCAAGCCGACCAAAGGCAATTCGCGGATCTACAACGACGAAGCGAGGATTATCTTCTTCCTGGGAACGAGTAAACGGATAAAGCTTGATTGCTAGTCCAGTATCATCTGGCTCAATTCTTTCGAGGTGAGCATTAAAAGCGTCCTTGAGTTCTGTCTGTTCATTCTTCGAGGCATTGATCAAAGAGCCGTATTTCTCAATGAACAAGTCAACACCATCGGTAAGAAAACGCTCACGAGCTAAGGGATGAGAAGTTTGGAACTCCTCGTCAATGAAATCCAGAGCATCTCGCACCTTACGTAAATCGATTTTGTGATGCTTGCGAATAGCTCTTAAAACGTGAACTTCTACTAAATTGGTAAATGAAAGAAGCCGTGGTTTGCGGTTATGGATTGGAATCAGTGGTTTAGAAAAATTAGAACCATTCGATATTGGGTAACGTCTTCCGACCGTCCAAGCTCTAATCGTGGCTACTGGAATTCGTAAGTAACGAGCAGCATCCCTGATAGAGTATGTGGGAATATCTCTTGGATCTGTTCCTCCATAAAGCTCGATCATAGGGAAATCTTTCGACCTTATTAAAATTGCAGGGGATATAGGATGTTTAAGCTGAAACTCTTCAATCACACGGCATGAAGCCGAATTTTATCGCCAGCTATATCGAATAATATCACTATTATAGTTCTACTATGTCACCATAGTATGCCAACCATAGTGCCACTGTGGTACGGCGATGGAGCTAGTGTAATGGCACTATGACTCTAGTCTATTAACGATTCAGTTGACTCAAGACAAGTCAAAAGTGACTTTTTTAAACCTCCTGAAAAATTTTTCATGTTCTCAGATTCCGGCTGACATCATCTGACCGCGCTGCATATCGCTCAAGATTTTAGCCGCATCGTCTACAGGGTTGGGTGTCTGGACTGTCAGGTTTGGGCGGGACAGCGAGTCAATGAGTTTATCTAGTCGTTGCACTACCTCTTGATTCGCCACCTTAAGCGCGCTAGCAAATTGGTTAGTGGTATCCGTGGGCTTAACTTTGGCGGCTTCTGCTTGCTGTGCCGTGGTGTCCCTATACCTCATGTAACCATCAAATAAATTTTCACCCTTCTTGAGATTGAGTTCTGGGAGTTGGTTAATGTCAATGCGTTTGGGTAATTGAAGGTCTGGGGATTGGCTACTTTGAGTAGGAGGCAGATTGCGAGGATTGCCCCCACTTTCAATTAAGCTAATCCCAGTTTGGCGACGGCGTTGATTGCTTTCCCCCCGTAGTTGTTCGGTTGCTGCTTGTTGGGAGGCAAGTTGCGCTTGGGTGGCATTTTGAGTAAGTTCATCTTGGATGCCCAAATTCTTGAGGGCATTGTCAAGCCTTCTATCGCTCAGTTCCACTTCACGGTTAGCAATATCAATACCAGTTTTAGCAATGGCGATCGCTTCTGGGTCTTTTTTGATAACCGCTAGGCGTAATGCTGCTTCAGCCTCAAGTTTGGATTTAGCGGCTGTAAGTTGGGCGCTTTGAGCATCAAATACAGCAGTTTCCGCCGCAATCTTCTGGCGCTTAAGGTCACTCTCTAAGGATTTACGAGCAAATTCCTGCTCAAGTTCCAAAGCTTTTTGCTTCTTGGCGGCAATATCTTCTTCAATTCGGGCTATTTGTTGCTTGATTTTCAGTTCAAGTTCTGCCGGGCTTGTGCCACCACTTGCCCTAGTAACAGTGGCGGGTGTAACAGTAAGCCCAGTGGAAGCAAAACCTAATTCACCCAACTGAGCCTTGATAGCTGCCCTAGTTCTGGGGTTGAGGTTTTTGTCTTTGAGTTTGTCAACAAGTCCCAGAGCGTCGTTCGCTTCACCTCGCTGGTTTTCTAGGCGAGTGATACTAAGGTTTGATTGCGCTTTGGTTAAATTAAAGCGGGATTCTTCTAGTCTGTTGGTGCGGTCAAGGCTTTGATTGTAAAGGTCAAGCCCAGCTTTTTGGGATTCTAGTTGTGAAACGAGGTTCCGAGTCCTGGTATCCTCAAGTCGCAATATCCTTTGTAGTCCGCGCTCAACGATTTCGCGGTATTTCTCCTCAGCAGAAATCTTCAAATCCACTAACTGCAAATTCGCTTGAGCTAGTTGCTGTTGTAGTTGTCCTTCCTTCTCAGAAGCTTCACGCGCATTGAGTAAACCATCTTCACGCAGTTTCTTGGTTTGGGTGAGTTGGTTTCGCAAGAGTTTAACGCGATCGCTTGCGGCTTTGACTTCAGCCTTGTTCTGCTCAATAGCGAAATTATCCTGACCCTGTTGAGTCAATCCCCCAGTCAGTAAGCTTTCTTTGGCTTGGCGGGTGGAATCAGTTTGAGTGATGGCGATCGCATTCTCTGCCTTGCGATTAGCAAACTCAATATCTCTAAGCCTGCGCTGTACAGTGGCTTGTCTTGCTGCTAACCTCGCCTCTGCTTGCTGCTTCTCAAAGTTGGTTTGCTCAACTCCTAACTCCCGCTCACGCTTGGCAAATTCTTCAGCACTAATCTTGCCTTGAGCGTAATATTCACGCAACACCAATAACTGAGCATCAACCGTCTTTTTCTGACGCTCGGCCGATAGTAGCTGAATGCCAGCAATCTTTTCGGCCGCCATCTCTTCAGTAATGATGCGCGTGTTTTGGGCGTTTCGCGCGGCTGCAATTTTCTGGTTTTCTGAAGACTGAATTTTAGCGCGGACATTAGCTGCTCTATCTTCAATGTCGAATAGTGCATTATCTTGGACTTGCTGCCGTACTTTGACTTGAGAATCAGCCAACCCAGTGCGGGATTCAGCTAACCTGTTGCGCTGTTCCCTAGCTGTTTTGAGCCTTTCAAGTATCCCCTTATCTGCTTCATCTTGAGTATTCTTCAATACGTCATCAATCTTAGCCACTGAAGAATCAGGAGCTACACCCAATCTTCTTAAGGTAGTTTGAAACTCAGGAGAGTTAATTGCTGCATCTTGCTGGGCAACTGCTTTTTCTTGGGCAATAACGTTATTTCTATTTCTATCCCGTTCTGCTATGGCGTTTTGCAGTGCAGCATTACGGGTGTTGAGTTTGTTGGTGGAAAATCCTGTAATTTGACTGGTGGCGATCGCTTCCCGTTCACTGTTGAAAGCCTGGTCATTTTTCTCGGTCGATTCAGCCAAAGCCAAATTTAATCCCCGCAAAGCCTGGGTAAAGGCTAGTACAGGGTCAATCCGCAGTGAGGCAAGAGTAGTTTCAGCTTCATTTTTAAAGTTTTTCAGCCTTTCCAGGGATGCTTTTAATTCCTCAGTTAACTTGGCGGCGGCAACATCTCCACCAACGGCGGCAATACCTTCAGGCGAATTGAGAGCTTCAATCTGGGATCTAAGATCATTGATTTGGCGATCGGCGCGAGAGATATCAAGGGTGAAGGGTTTAGATATTTCAGCGCGTTGATTATTGAAATCATTTATCCGTAAATTTTGCGCCTCCAGCCTATTTCTAGCATCTGCTGGAATAGCCAAACCTTTATCAGTAAAGTTGCGCTTGATATCAGCCTGCAAGATTTGGCGCTGCTGTTCTGCGTCTCTCAAGGCTGAATCTATGGCTGGTAATTGCCCTACTTCTCCGGTGCGGCTCCTGACTTGCGCGAGTCTTAATCTAGCACTACTGAGAAAAGCATCATTTGACTGGCTGATGCTACTGGTATTTTGAGCGATGCGATCGCGCTCTAACTCCCCGTAAGTTTTTAATTTCTCATCACTAAAAGGATTAATACCGCCCTTGATAGGGCCAACATCAGTATTTAGGAAACCAATTAGATATTTATCTAAGAACCTGCCCACACCGCTAGAAGATTCCGGCGCTCCTCCTGCATTGGTACTTTTTGGGACTCCCTCAAATGCCTTCCTTGATTCCTCAGCCGCACGTTGGGCAGCTTTTGAGGCTTTCTCGAAACTGCCTACCAGTTCAGTGTTAACAGCTTGATTTAGTAAATTGACAACTTCCAGCACTGCAAAAATGCCAACCGCCAACTTAGCCGAGAAGGAGTTATTAACAGTCTGAGCCAAGGATGCAAAACCACCACTCAATGTCCCTGTTGCCAACTTGGTGGCAATGAGTTGAGCAATGACCGCTTGCAACGCTACGACCATCTTGACTGACAAAGCCGCAGTCACACCCAACAAAATAAATCCCAATTCTTTAGATACCGCCGCTACACCTTTGAGAATTGCCGATAAACCATTCAGCCCAACTACAGCCGCCGGAGAAATGCCCTCACCAATCCCTTGTTGCAGGCTGGTGAAAGAGTTTTCTAGGTCGAATATCGCAGATTGGGCGTTACCCGCCGCATCTTTAGCCGCATCCCCAAATTCAGCTTGCAATTGCTTGGCGAATTTGGGTAAGAAATCTTGAGTAATTATCTGCCCAGTATCCCTGAGCCTTGTAAATTCTGCCTCAGTTACACCCGCAGCCCTAGCCATAATCCCAAAAATACCTGGGATGCGCTCTGCTAACTGATTTTGCTCTTCCGCAAGCAATTTGCCTTTGGAAATTGACTGACTTAAAGCTGTTGTAATCCCTTCTGTTTGATCTGCGGATAAACTTAAAACTGTACTGGCTTGAGACAATCCTAAAAATAATTCACGAATATTTTTTCCTGACAGATTTGATCCGCGTGCTGCACTCTGTAATTTTGTAAACCCTTCGACTGAAGCCTTGAGGGGAATTTTTAAATCCTCAACTGTCTTCCTGACAAAAGCCAGATTCTGAGCGCCACCAATCGAACCCCCAGAGGCAAAATTAAGAGTCGTTTTGAGACGATTTAGTTCTACAAATGCGAGGAATGATTGCTTTGCTAAATCACGGAAAAAGTTTTGCAGAAAGGAAGTAGCGGTGAAGGCGATCGCACCCTTGAGGAGTCCGCCCAAATTCTTAGTTAGGCGGGATATCTCCACCCCAAAAGATTCTACAAACCCCTCGCTGGGTAAGGGCCTGCCAATTGCCTCGTAAATCTTCTCAAGTTGTTCGGTGAGAGCAAATAATCGTTTCGCTTCCTTATCGGTAAGTTCGCCGTTTTTGCCCAGTAAATTACCAATCCCCTTGGTAGCTGCCCGTGCCTGCCTCGCTAATTTATTAAATTGCTTCTCGTCTGCCGTTCTACCTTCCGCCTTCGCACCAATAGCCGCAGTCTCCAAGCTGGGGGCGATCGCGCTTTCCACCTCCAACGCCAAAGTAGCTGCACGTTTTTTGATGCGTTTGTTGATACTTTGGTCAAAGGATTTGAAGATATTTTTAATGCCAGCAATTATCCCCTCACCCGATTGATTTTGCTGCAATTCTGGGATAGCGCCCGGCACAAGTTCCGGTGCAAGTCCTTCCATTCCATACTTGCGCTCAAGCGTGGCGGAAAGTTTAGCCCTTTGTTTTACGGTTTCGCGCTGCTGATCTACTTTGTCAGGGGAGAATTTATCATCTAATTGCTGGTTTTGCTTCTCCTGTTCTGCTCGTAAATCATCATATATCTGGATGATTTGGTCATACTCCCTGAGCTTCTGCTCTAAGGATTTAGTCTGGTCGTTTTGGATATCTGCAACAATCTTCAGTAGTTCACCAGCATCAAAAACTTTATCAGCAAGCTCTTTGATTTTGCTGGCTGCACCTGGTTTGTAGGGTGGTAGCGGTGGTGGGACTGGCAATGGTTTCTTGCCAGCATTGGGTTTGTAGGGTGGTAGCGGTGGTGGGATTATTCCATTCTTGGGTGTAGATAATATCGCTGGTAACTTGGATTCGTAAGGGACGAGCGCTCTTACCTCTTGTGGGTTGGTTGCCAATGGTAGAGGGACTGGCAGCTTGGGTTCATAAGGAACAAGAGCCGTGGATTTTTCGCCTTTGCCAGCATTGGGTTTATATGGCGGCAGGGGTGGTGGGACTATTTCAGATTCATCTACTTTGTAGAGTGATAGCGCCTTCTTAGCCGCATTGGGTTTATATGGCGGCAGGGGTGGCGGGACTGGCGGGACTGGTAATGGCTTCTTGCCAGCATTGGGTTTATATGGCGGCAGGGGTGGTGGGACTATCTCAGATCGCCTAGCTTGAGGAGATGGAATTGCTATTTCCGGCTTTGGTGTAGCTGCACCTTTGAGGATAGCCTTGATATTTTTCTGAATTGCTTTGGCAACTTCAGCCGCAAATGCAACCGCGTCAACCTCTAGATCACGGACAGCTTTTAAATTTTGAGACGAAGGCTCTTGTCCTGTGGCTTGCCTGTATTGCTTTCTGTACAATTGCACAGAATCCATCGCAGCTTGCTGAGTTTTTTTATTCTTCGCAGACATCAAAGGAATGGCAACCGCGCCACCTCCATCTGCAAGGCTAAATTCACCAAAATTAGATTGAACTGCGTGGCGAATTTCGTGAGCGATTGTATCTATATCATCCAGCGTGGGATTGCCTGCCGCTAATCTCTTACCAGTTTTCTTGGAAAGAGCGACACGGTTACGTCTAGAATCGTAATTGCCAGCAGCGCCAGGCATATCAAGGAAGGCAACACTAGGTGCTTTCACTGATTGAGGATCTATCCCTGAAAGCCTCGCCACCTCTGCAAAGATTTTCTGAAAATTTTCTGTAGCTCGTTTAGATTCTTCCTGAATCCGCTTAGCTTGTGCGGATGGGTCATTGCGCCCAGCCCTAAATAAATCAAAAAGATTTTTCCTCTCACTGGATACTTCTGCGTCTCTGATGCTTTGAGTGGTTTTGGTTGCCGTTACCTGAGTAGAGTTTTGCCCTACCAGTGGCTTTAACTGATATGTTGCCGCCACTCGCTGTTTTTGTAGCCCCAGAATCCTACCTTGTAGGGTATTGCGTACAGATTCATCCAGGGATTTAACCTTGACCGCGATGTAGGTTTTTTCTAGCTCATCAATCTGTGCAAGTAGATTTTGCAATTCTTGAAGCTTGCTTTTATCGTCTGGGTTTTTGGCGATCGCCTTCAACTTCAACCCAAAATTATTGACAGCGTACTTAGTTGATTTCTCTAGTTCTTGAGATGGTAGCTGGAGTAATTTCTGAGCCTCGGCAAGAATTTTCTCGGTAGGGACTGTAGGTAGTGGAAGCTTAGACTTAATCGCTTGCGGTGAAGCACCGGAGGCGACGATAGCGGAAGCAATTTCTTCTTTATTTTTACCACCCACCCCCTTAACACCCAACTCTTTGGCCGCTCTAACTAACTGGGGCTTTTGGTTTTGAATTACCAGTTCTTCTTGGAAGGATTTGGTTTCTGGTAGTGACCCAGTAAGGCTTGCAACCTCAGTCTTGGCATCTTCAATAGTTTGTAAAATTTCTTGGTATTGCTTGACTATCTCTTCTATTTCAATAGTCGGCAAATTATCGAGATTGGCTGATTTAGCGCCTACCGCATCGGCTTGAGCGCGAATATCTTTAACCAGTCCAATATATTTGGTTCTTTGCTTGGTGATATCAACACCTAAGTTGCCAGCTTCTTTGATAAATGCAGCAATATTGTCAATGAGTAAATTGACATCGGTTAGTCCGATTTTGGAACCAGCAACACCGCCCAAGGACAATGCTTTATCTTTGAGTTGAGCGCGCTTCAATTCTTCGCGCACTTTCTCTGTATTTCGCAATTGAAATACATTTGCCCCCGTTTCCAACTTCCGGCTTAGGGGTTTGCGATCATCTGGTTGCACTGCCACGGATGATTCGATCTTGTCCCCCAGTTTTAAAAGTTCTTCTGGTGTGGGGGTGATGTCAGCCGCTAGTTGCCCGGTTTGGTCAGCGATCGCTCTACCAAATCCATGCTGAAAAGCGTGAAATATCTCGTGAACAATATTGCCAATAACTTCATCGCTTACTTGGTCGATGTCCCCTGTCTGGATTTGCTGGTACAAATCAGGGCGGATTCTATAAGTATTTCTTTGAGCGTTGTAGTCTCCCCTGCCTTCAACTTCATTGGATGGCACGATGTTGGGGATAAGTTCAGGCGCTAATTTCTGTCCTGTTACTAACTGTGAAACCGACTGTACTGCATCAACGTATAGTTTAGGCAGGTTATTTGCTTGTTGCGCCTTTAACTGTTTTACCTGCTGCAATTGCGCTGCTTTTTTAGCTTCAGCTTCAGATGCCAATGCCTGCCTTTCAATAGCCAACTGTCCTTTAGTTGGTTTTGGCTGAGGTATTTGGCTGAGGTTGCCGACATTAACTATCTCTCTAGTAGCGCTCTCAATCGCAGCCACCAAGCCACTTGATAGCTTTGTCTGCAATTGCTCCAAAGTCGCCGCCAAATCGTCGTTGAGCGCTTTGAGTCGTTTGGTGGTTTTTTCAATATCCTTTTCTGGATTGGCGATCTCTATTTTGTAGAGGTCTAGAGCCTTAGCCGTCGCCGTCGCCGTCTTTTGTAATTTTTGAATATTCTCAACACTGGCATCAGGTTTGGCAAGTTCTGCTTGTAAATTTTTAGTCGCAGTGTCGGCATTAGTTTGAAGTCTCTCTAGCTTTTTCCCTCGAATACTTTCTGGGGTTTTAGCTTTGGTTTTAATGCCTCCCCTCGCTTGCTGGATCGCCTTTTGAGATTCCAGTAAAGACTCTAGTGTTGATGTTAAATCAAGATTTTTAACAGCATCAGCAGTTAAATCGCCTTCAATGCCAAGGGAAGCCAGTAGCCGAATTTGATTCTTGAGCTTTTCCTCGTAAGCCTTCTTGGTATCCCTGAGACTGGTGATTTCTGAACTTGTTTGCTCTAATGCTGCCGATGCTTGCGCTAGTTTTTGGGTGTCCTCGCGTGTTCCTTTACCCGATGCAATCTTGGCTTGTAGTTCATTAATTTTCTTGAGTGATGCGGATGCCCTAGCTTGAGCGTCACCCAACTGCTTTGAAACTTGATCAACCGCATCTCGTTGACCAACGATGTTGACAAAATCAGCAATAGCACCTGCTTTAGCTTTTTTGCGGGTCTTGAATTCACCTTGCTGGGATTCTAGGGAAGCAGCAGAAGAGGCGATCGCCACATCCTGTTCACTCACCAAACTTTTAACAGCAGCCTGTGGCGAAAGGTTTATGGAAAATCTTTCAAGAACTCGTTGCAGACTTTCCAGTTGCTTAACAACCACACTGCCAATTGGGTTGGCTTTAATGGTTTCAACTAGTGCCTGCTGTGCCTTGGGTATCCCGGCGATTGACTTTTCTGTGGCGCGTTGAGCGATGAGTTCAAGTGAGCCAATACTGCTGCCAAGCGATGATTGCACACCCTTAGCAATCCCTTGCCCTAACTGCGTACCAATGGGTGTACCAATTCCCAGAAGCACACCTTGCAATGCCTGCTGCACTGGGGAGAGAATCAACCCAGTCAGTGAACCAAAGATATTTTTCTGGGGCTTAACAGACTTAAATCCCTGTTCAATAGAAGAGGTGATATTTTTGGTGATATCGCCATCAAATGAAATTGAGGATTTGAATTTATCTAACTTCGGTGGTACAGGGGTTTCAAACTCTAGCCCCACTTTAATCTTGGTGCTTTTAAAGTAACCCTCAATTCTTGTAGTGACCTTCTTTATCTGCGATTCACTGACAGAATCTAATCCCTGAACTAACCCCTCGGCGGCGTACTTTCCAATCTCCCAAAATACCCGTGAAGGGGACTGGATTTCTAATTTCTGTTTAACGGACTTAATCAGAGTATCAGCCGCAGCCTTACCTGGATCGCCGCCAAACCCTTTATTGAAGCCAGCAGCAGCCTGTTTGCCAATCTCCTCAAACTGTGCAGATACAAGGTTTTTGTCAACCGTGACTGATACCTTAACCTCTAATCCCTTAACTGAAGCGAGTTGGGATTTGAGTTGATTGGTATCTAATTTAACGGGAATTACCAACTCTGGCAGAAACCCCGTCAATCCCTTAATCTGACGTTCAAAATCCTTGGTGTCCAGCCTCAGTTTGACCGGGATTGGTGCGACTTTCTCCTGTTGCAACTTCCCCAAGTCCTGGTCAAACTTAGTGCGATTGAGTTTTAGTTCAAGGGTGACAGAACCTGTTGTGGACATGGGAGGAAGGGCGATCGCATAACATCAATCTTCCGTTCCCAAAATTGAGCAGGGGAGAACATGAAAAAATTTTCAGGTTCTCTAACCTAGCTGAATTGGTACACCGCCCAATCGTTCACTCAGCCATTGCTTGTACAGATCAACCTCGTTCTGCATTGCTTGAACTAATGTTTGATAATACTCTTCTTCTGTGAAGATACCTTTAGCCATTAACAGGATAGCAATCGCGCTTGTTTCCACCATTGCGCTGTTCACGCCCGCTCGCAAATGCTTAGGCTCTGTTTCTCTAGGCTCGTAATTCATCTTCATCCCCACACCAGATTGCATGGCATGAGCTAAGGTGTGATACTCCAGTCTGAGTTCGTCAAGGCTTTTAGTCATAACAATATTTTTCAATTCTAACCAAGTATAAACTCCCCATCTAGCAGCCACGCCTCACCCATCTGCGGCACTTGTACCACACCCCCCGTAGTGGTTATCTCCCCGCTCACTTCCACAAACCCCAAAGGAAACCGCACTACACTACCATTTACCATTGGGTTGATCAACACCACACCTTCACCAATCCACACCACTGGGTTGCTAGGTTCACCATTACGGGCTTTCACTAATTTATCCACAGGTGCGATCGCTACACACCACCCAGGAAGTTTACCACTGTCAGCCAGGGCAAAGAACGCATTAGCCGCATCTGAGGGAATCCGCACATCATCTTCTTCGGTAGGTGCGAAGTAGAAGAAGTCATTGGCTTTGGCGGGTTCGCCTTTCCTGGGGTCGCGGTTGGAGTTGACAAAACAACTGGTGAGGGTGGCAATTCCTAGTTCCTGAAGGTGTAGATCCTCACGATGGAGTTTTGCGCCGTAGTGTAAAGCTTGCAGAATTATCCAGGTTGGCTGGTTTCCGAAGCTTACGGAGCAAAACCTTTCTTCTTGTGGCCAGTATCTTCGACACCGCCAGTAGATTTCTCCCCAGTCTGGCTCTCTGGGTTCACTGAGTTTCCCAAGCCTTCCTCACTGGTTTCGGTTACTTCAGTTTCTTCCACCCAGCCAGATTCTTCTGATTTAGCAAATTCAGCTACAGCATCTACTAATAAAGGTGGAATTTGAGCCGCATCTTGAGTATTTTCAATCTCCCACTCAGGAAGTACGCGGAACTTGATGATGGTGGTGGCGAGTACAATATTGCGCTTTGCGGCGTTCTCCTCCATCAAATCTTGGAACTCGATAAACTCACTCAAAAATTCTTTGAGGGTATTACTGTCGCCTGCCGTGAGCGCGTTGTAAACTGCGATCGCGCTCAATCCCGATTTAGCAGCAATATCCTTGGCGAGATCCACAGCTGCTTTACGGAGGTCAACGAGTCCAGAGTTTTTGATGTAGATACGCTCGTTTGGGCTAAGGTCGCCGTACTTAGGAATGGATAATTCACCAATCCGAGCGTTACCAACAGTAACTTTCTCAAATTCTTGGGGAAGGGTTTTAAATGGAAGTTTTAGCATTTGCTTTTTGTGGCCAATAGTCAATAGTCAATTACCCACAAAATAAAAAAGCAGGCGGAGTCGCCTGCTTTTATCATGGTGCATGAAGCATCTATCAGTCTCAATTAAAGCATTTGTCTACAAAGGTTTGTAAATCATCTGGGCGAATTTTCCAGTCTTTGTTTATTTTTTCGCCGTGCAATTTACCTGATTTCAGGTTGATAGATAAAAAGTTTTTTGATAGCCCAGAAATTGTGGATGCCTCCTCTAGGTTAATAACTTGCTTAGATACGATCGCCTTTATGTCATAGACAGCCTTGGTAGATTTCGCTATCTCTCCTAAGAGGTTGACTGCTCTTTCGCAAAGGAGTTTTTTCTGCTGAAGAAGAAGTTCATCCTGCTTCCATAGCTCAAAGATAGGAGCTGTTTTATTGACTAGCGCTTTGTAGCCCAATCGTAAACATTCGGTAAATTCCTCTGTATTTCTGTTCTCCCAAATCGGATTTTCTAAACTCCTAATCCAATTGTCTTTATGATGACAAGCGAAGTAATGGCAATCCATGCACACAGGAAAAATGGATTCTCCAATTACATCGTTACCGTAGTAAGCATGATGGATGTGAACGCTTTTTCTCTTTACACAGCAACAGCAAAGATTATAAGTCTTTTCATGTGCGGTTTTGCATAGATTCTTGTACTTTGTTGGACTCCCATATCTTAAGCGCCAAATACTATCATCTCGATTACTTTTGCGCCGCAGTTTCATAATTTCAATCAGGCACTACTATCAATTCTCGCACTATGAGAGAATTTGTCTAGCACTCAAATTGACAAAATGGACAACCTAATTGAAATCCATACTCTTTTGGAACGCTATGGACTGAAATCCCGGCAAGCCGTGTATGACAGGCTTAAGGACTTAAGTATCAAACCCGTGAGGCGAGGTAAGATAACCGAAGACGATTTACTGGTACTTGACGAACTGGACAAGCATATAAATTCAGGAGGCACGATTGAAAACTTTGCTAGATCGCCTGAAGTATTGCCAGTTGACAAGTTGGACAAATGGGAAGAACCAATTCAAACACCAACAGTTGAGATGCTGTTGATGTTGATTGAAAAGATAGTGCTGCATCAACCTTCATTGCCACCCCTTCACCAATTCGAGGAATTAGAAAAAGCTGCTACCAATGGATGGATACTACCTACATCTGTTGTGCGCTCAATTACCGGGATTACACCAAAGGGGAGTAATTACGAGCGTGGCGATTTTATATTCATTCGCAGTAAGAAAGTAGGTAGAGAAGCTGGGTGGATTGTGCAGAAAACTATTATTTAACTTGACGCACCCTCTAGAATCAGCATTTCTTGACCTATTAATTGCTTGGCTTCATCAGGTAAGAACTCTCTGCCAATGGTTACAGCCTGAGCGAGTAAATTTTGTAATTGTGTCTCTGGGAGATATTCAATAATAAGCGCGATCGCCTCCCGCAATTTCTCGCTATTATCTTCAATCTCCACGTCAATTACTTCTGTTTCTACCACCTTTAGTGGTTCTACTGCCGCAGCTAATTCATGCTTAAGAAAAGGGAATTCTCCTGTAGGTGTTTTACACACAATGATGTCACCGTTATTTATCTGCTTAACCTCCTCAACCTGTTCGCCGTATTGGGGATGCTGGGGGTTAGCAATTTTATATGTGGTGATTGGTGGCGGTGGTGGCGCTTCTTGTTTTGGCTCGGTGGCTGCGAGT
Organism: Anabaena sp. CCY 9910; assembly: GCF_963920875.1. Lineage (NCBI taxonomy): Bacteria > Bacillati > Cyanobacteriota > Cyanophyceae > Nostocales > Nostocaceae > Anabaena > Anabaena sp. CCY 9910. The sequence goes on from NZ_CAWUDJ010000037.1 coordinate 29,533, forward strand.
GCTAGAGCCATTCTTAGACTAGGTAACGGACTATCAAAAACGAAACGCGTTTCGTTTTTCATCTTCTCCCAAGCCGCAATAATTCTATCCCATTCTTTAGCTATCTTCATTAAGAATTGGGCATGGCGAACAGTAAATTTACAATTAGTTTCCACCCATTTCGTAAATTCACCATGAGGCAAAGATTCCTTAACTTTAATTAATAATAATCCTGCTTCTTTATCAGTAGCGATCGCGCCTTCAATTGCTGATATACCTTCTCGATAAAGTTGGTGAGATTTCTGGATTAAATCATTAATATTGCTAGCAGTTTCTATTAAATTCATGCAGCCTCTATGAGGGATATTCGTAATTTTGATAAAGCAATTCTAATAGTCGCTTTTACTGCTTGAGGAGAAGTATTTTGTTTTTTAGCAATATCTTTCTCCGATAAGTTGTTGAAAAATTTTTCAACTACTAATACACGCTGCTTATCTTGGAGGTGTGAAAGCGATCGCAATACCACGTCAGCCGCGATATCTTCATTTTCTTCTTGCATTGGCTCAAACAATAATTCATCTAAGCTAACAGCGATATTACTATCCATTGCTTCAATTTGTTGCCATTGAGCCGCATCAATTCCTAGTCCAGCAGCAACATCAACCGCACTCACTTCTCTACCTAAGTTAGAAAGAGAACGCTGCACTCGCCTAACTTTTGCTTTTAATTCCAATGCAGTTCTAGGGATTTTAATACTTTGCCATTGGTCACGCAGAAAGTGTTGAATTTCACCTTGAATGTAGGGGATAGCAAAACTACTAAAAGCATTACCAGATTCATGATCAAATCTAGCAGCAGCCTTCAACAATCCCAGATAACCAATTTGGTATAAATCCTCGTAAGGCTCCCTGCAAGTAGCGCTCATACGGTGGACTACTTTATGAACTAATTTCTCATTCTCTGTCGCCAAATTATTGCGGCGGTGTATTTTAGTCAATAGCATTATTAGTACCCTATTCGCCTCTCATTACCGTAATGAGGAAGAGGAGGCGATCGCATGGGGATGAGTACGGAGAATTAAGATTTTCTTTATGAAAAAAATGAATAAATCACAGTCTATGTCCGCAGATATCAAGGTATATTTTTGCTTGATAGCCGGACTGAATCCCACGCAGACAGCAGTAAGAATAAATTTAAATATGAGTACGGCTTGGAAAAAGCATAGACAGCTTCAGCGACGGTTTGGAGTATGGAATTAAAACTCATTTGAGAACATGAAAAATTTTTCATGTTCTATGAATTGCCACTACAACAAAAAAGCGGGTTTGACCCCGCCCTATTGTCTAAAATGTTGCGTTAAACAGCTTGTGCTAGGACTTGTCTAGGGAGGGATTCGGCGTATTGCCTCATAAATTCAGGGTGTTTTGACAAAGCGAGAGAAGCGATCGCCTACTACCTGAAAAATTTTTCATGAACCCCAAACGTTATCATGGGATATTGCCCAATAATTTACCTTGCTGGCCAGCCAGTTTAAACTTTGCGATGTGCTGTCACACTGGTCATCATGACTACCATTGGGAAACAAACTAAATTCCTGAACATAGTCACCCACCCAAGACGCAATACTAGGGTCAGGTAAGTAAACATTGCCAGCTTCAACAAAAGGAGCAACAGCAACCGCACGAGCAACTTTACCACCCTCCGGCTCAATAGCAATAATCCCAGGTATTTCTCGCTCTAGCAAACTAATCACGGCGGGGCCATTGGCTTTATCTTCAATTAATTTGGCGGTTGAGTTGGGGTATTTGGCGGACATGGCGCGAATTGCGGCAAGAGTAGCAGTAATATCCATCCTGTCTCGCACTTGGTCAAGTAAATAAAATTGCCCTCCCTTTTTCCCCCACACCTGACCGACAACATAGTCGGAATTTTTGGTGTCTTTGAATGTGCAATCCCACGACTGAATAACAAGGTCAAATTCATCTGGTGCAACCTTGTAATACTTCCACCATGAACGGTTAAACATTCCGCCGTCGAGTGGAGAAGGACGTTGTTGGTGTTGACCCGCGTAGCCATAGGAACCAAGCGCTTCTTTCTCCTGCGCTAACACTTCAGGGGGGAATCGCTCAGGAAACATCAACTCCCCAGGCTCGGTTCTGGGGTCAACCCAACCTAGTGGGGTAGGTGGTGATGCTTTCTCAAATTCTTGTGGGATGCACAAATGTGACCATCCCGACTGCTTCAATACGTGTCCCGCCAAATCATCGGTATGTAATCTCTGCATAATACCGATGCGAACTGAAGACTTAAGATCATTGACGCGGTTTCTGATCGCACTGTCCCAACGGTCAATAACACCTTGCCTAATTGCTTCTGATTCAACTTCCTTGGCATCGTGCGGATCATCCCAACCTATGCAATCGGCGCGATCGCCTGTAATTCGACTGTTAAAACCAAAAGCCGATCTAATCCCCCCTCTGGTATTCCAAAAGCTGGACTTGGAATTATTGTCATCTCTTAACTCCCAGCCTGGATTAAATTTTTCCTGATACCACTCACTTTCGATTACATCCCGACAGTAAACACTATCCCGCAAAGCTACACGCGGGTTAGCGGAGAGGAAAATTGAGCGCCAAGAAGGTTCTATTGTCCACATCCAGGCAGGCGAACAAACGGAAAACACCCGACTTTTTAAACTGCCTGGGGGGACGTTGATGACTAAGTTCTGAATCCTTTGGGCATGGTTGGGGTCAAGTTTGTGTTTATACCAATCAACCAAGGTTTCTTGAATATGCCAGCACATTGCGTCAATATGCCAATTCCAAAGCAGTTCAGTGCTGGGTTCTATTACCTGCCAACTTTCACGAACAAAATCAGATAAAGAGATAGTTACCTTGACTTCCTGCTTTGTCGCCACAAGAACAGCTAGTTGCCACTGCTGCCTGACACCTACGCTCTTCTTTGCCACGCATTTTTTAACTCAGCTAAGAATTCGTCTGGCCCAATCTCTAATTCAATTGCCCGTTCTACCAAATCAGCCACAGTCTCAGGCTTTAGTTTCCTTTTGAGTTCAATTAATCTAGCGATCGCCCCTGCTATTCCACCCTTTGCCCTATCTTCTGCAATTGGCAAACTATCGTGCAATTCGGAAATAGCGCTTTCAATGGCTACGATATCATCAATTGGTGAACCTACAGGTTTGCTCTCCCTAAAATTTTCTCTCAATTGTGTCCCGCCAAGCTTTTGCTTTGGCTTTGGCTGCAATTGGATAACATTGGTTGTCGCGTTCTTGTCACGCAGCTTTCGCCACTCACCATCATTTTCACCTGCCCATCTTTCAATTGTGCGGCGATTCACTTTGATGCTGTCGGCGATCGCTTGGATGGATTCGCCGGTTATAAACTTGGCTTTGGCAATTTCTTTGAGCTTATCTTTCTGCTGCGACACAATACGATCTTGATTGAGGATACGGTTAAAATAAAATACCCGTATTCTAGTGCTTTCAAGGTTTTGTCGGAGATGTCGCACTCATGCCCAAGTTCGATTTTTGGTACGTCATTGGATGGCTTGGTATTATCCTCAATGCCGCCGCCATGTTCACTCAGGCGGGAGTCTTTGGCGTTGTGTGCGGAATTATTTGGTGCAGCGTGTGGGGGGCGTTAGCTTATTTTGATTGGCAGAATCGGAGACGGGAGCGAATAGAGGCAGAGTATTTCAGGTTAATACAAGAAACTCGTTTGGTTGACGGTATATTGCTTGGACGCACCGCGCTCTCCCCAGAGGAAGCAGGGGAAGCACTCAGGAGTATGTTTAAACCATCGCGTCCAAAATCAGAAGAAAAGACCGATTGCAAATATCACGCAAATTCACCCCATCTGCTTTGTACAGTCAACCCCTGCGGACTATGCGAGGGATGCAAAGACTATGAACCTGGCAACACCAACCGAAAATAACCCCTAAGTCTTGTCACAATCCTGTCATGTTCCGCCTCAGCTTGTTCATAAGTTGAGCTTCTTTTTAAATATTGGTCGAACCATCCACCCTCGATCTTGGTTTCAAATAATAGTGGTGGCTGTCCTTGCTCTGTTTGCAGGTTGAAGCCGACAAAAGTTGTTACTACTTTCATTTCATCAGCAATCTTGGTGAACGACAAAACCCGATTAGGGCTGACTGGATTTTGTAGCATCCAAGTCACCCAAAAAGTTTTGTCACTCACAGGAATCACATTTCTACCCTGAAGAATATAAAGAGATTGCCCAATCATTTGTCAAATGAATAAATAAATTCTTTTTTATCCATGAATTGGCGGTAAACTACTTGGGCAAAATACTTAACCATCGAAAATAAGTTATACAAATGATTCCAATCTCTGATGATCGCCTAAAGGAATTAAGCGATCGCTTCCCTTATTTAGATTGCGAGGTTGCTTACCTGATTAGATTGCTCCAAGATATACGGAAGATTCAGGAAGCAAAGAGCATAATCAATGTATCAACTGTATCTTTGCAAGCTATTGAGGGGATGGATAAAACAGTCAGTACGCTTCTAGTTCGCGCTGCCAAAATCGATCTAGAAAGCATACAGCCAAATCAAAAGCAGCAAAATCGCCAAGGCTAGACAGACTTCAATTAAGTAGTATCTGGTAGGGCGCAATTCCAGATATATCTGCTTCACCACCTTTCGAGCCTCACTCGTTCCCCACTGTTGGGCTTCACTTAAAGTGGGGAATGTTGCTTGCCGCATCGACAACCCCCGCCCGATTGAGGCATGGTATTCATGCTTGTAGTACTGGATAGAGATTTCCAGCAATCCGCCAGCTAGGTGAGCTTGCCACCAAATAGGCGGATTGAGTTTTGATGCTTGCCAGTTCATTATAGATTCTGCACTTTTTCTTTAAACGTCTTGCCAGCCGCAAAAGCAGGAACTGTGGTGGCGGGAATTTCAATCTTTTCGTTGGTTTTGGGGTTACGACCTTCACGAGCTTTGCGCTGACGTGGCTCAAAACTCCCAAAGCCTACCAGTGTAACTTTTTCACCAGATGAGACAGATTCCATAATCGTCTCAACTGCTGCATTCAAAACCTCTTCAGCTTGCTTTTTGGTGGTGTTTGCCTTGTCGGCGATCGCTTCAATTAATTCACCTTTGTTCATATTTTTAGGGGTATAGGGGTATAGGGATGCAGGGGTGTATTTGCACCCTTACACTCCTGTTTCTATGAAAATCAACAATAGTCTTTTATTATCCTTTCTCCTGCGTGATTGTCCACAGGCTGCAAGTTCAATTTTGCAAACCGTAGCCTATATCTATGTTTACAAAGGGCGTTCTTGCTTGATTCTGCGCTGTCCGAATATGGCGATCGCGTCCGTTCTACTCTATTACCAAGGGTTTATCGCCAGTCGCCTAGAATCACTACTTAGTTATGAGGTTCAGCTAGAATTAAGCGTAAATGCGATAGAGGAATCGAATATGATTGCAGTTGCTGAGAGAACCACGCAAGCAAACACGCCCACAGAAAATAGACTACTTAATATAGAAACTTTGGTGCGGGCGACCAATACAAGCATCCAAGATGTGAAATTACTACTAGCTCAAGCGAATGCTCCCATTTACCCGCAGGTAGACGGGACAGAGGCGATTTCAGAACCTATTTTTGATGAAGTGCTTTTGAATTGGGCGAAAGGATTGAAATTAAGCAGCGATCAACCCAAGGCAGATCAATCAGCCAGTGAAGCGCCGACCAAGCCACGCAAAGCAGCGCCAAAAGTTCTTATTTCTGAATTAACAGAATCCGACATCATCAAAATCAAAACTGGGAAAACATCCGGCTCCCCCAACATGACCCAAAAGGGAATTGCGGAAACTTTAGAGAATTTCTTCAATAAAGTGCGCCTAGAAGACACCGCCAAAGTTGATGCAGTGAGCGCCTTCATTGAGGGGACAAGCGAATTTGGGATCAATCTCCGCAAGAAATTGTTAGCAGCTTACAAGAAATTCACCAAAGCCAACCTTCAGGAAGCAGAAACCAAGTTGGTTGAGGGAGCTAAAAATTACTTGGAAAATTTGGCATCAACAGCCGCCGAAGATTAGTATAAATAGACGGTGGAACTTCGACCAGTACGGAGTGTACTCTTATGGCTGGCAGGGGATGCCGTTTTAGCTGGCAACTTATATGCCTTGGCAGGCGGTTGATGTTCTTACCGTTAGCATACCGAAGCCGAGAATAGCGAGTTAACGGGTTTGCGGCGAACGTCGGGTTCTTCCGTGTTGCCGAAATCCTAAGACCGAGGCTCACGCGATTGTGTAGCCGATGACGTTAGTGGACGGTAGGCACTAGCCGCATTTGGTAAAGTGGCGGAAGTAGACGCAGTACCCGTTGACCTGTAGGACGCTACAGCAGGGACGTGCAATTGACTGAGATTGCGTGTAGGTTCAATCCCTACCTTTACCATTGAGAACATGAAAAATTTTTCATGTAGTGGGTCAAGCCAGAGGTAATTCGCCGGTTCTCACGAGCAAAGCCAACTAGAGCAAGAGTAGCCAAGAGTCTGGCTGGAAGAATAGCGAACCCACACCCTTGGGAACTGTACGGTGACGCATTTCTGATGCTATGCCACCGACAGACCCCAAGAACCTCCCCTCAGAGCGATCGCTTGCAGCTGCAAATTACCACGAAGAATTGCAGCTACTTCTGGATTGCTGGAATTCCCTCAAGGATAGAGAAAAAGCTTATCTGCCCAAAGAATCCAAGGAACCCCCGCAGGCGTGGAGCGATCGCGTTAAACGCACCACATTTGACAACCGTTTTGAACCTGCAATCAAAGACTACGCGGGACTCTTGAGCGTTTTTAGTCTCAATGACGACGTTGCTCAATCAATTGCTGAAAACGAAGACAACATCGACCAGGAAGGAAACGACATTTGGACATTCTTCCACGAGGTTGACCAGTACGCCTTAAGGGATGGGTGGTGTGGGGTGCTGATCGAATACCCGCCACTTGACCCAAATATAAATTCTCAAGCTGATTTACTTGCAGCACCAGATCGCCGCCCCTACCTCGTATTGATAGATAGGCGAGATATTCTTAATTGGCGCACAGTTAAGATCAATGGTAAGTCCATACTAGTGCAAGTCACGATTCAGGAAATTCGTACTGAACCAGATGGGGAGTATGGAGAGAAGTTAGTTAAATACTACCGGGTGTTGCGTCCTGGCGAATACTTTGTGTTTCAGGAAATCGAGAGCCAAGGTGAAACGCAAGTACTACTAGTAGAGCAAGGGGTAACGAGTCTTGATGTTATACCCCTGGTTTACTACTCAGTCACGGAATCCCAGTTATTTGCGGGGAAAGCACCATTCCTAAATTTAGCCAAACTCAATATTGAACACTATCAAAAGCGCAGTCAGTTAAACGAAGTTCTACGCAAGTGCAACTTACCAGTTCCCGTCCGCAAAGGTCTAATCAGAACGGTAGATGACCTCAAAAAAGTCCCCCCCTTGGTGATTGGCCCCAATAGCGTGCTGGACATTCCCACAGAGGGGGACTTCTTTTTTGCTGAACCGAGTGGGGTGGCGATCGCGGCATCCCGTGAAGATATCAAAGATATTGAAGCCGCTATTGACCGCATGACTTTGGATTTTTTGACCAGTGGCGATCATCAAAAAACTGCCACCGAAGTTTTACTGGACAGTACCAAAACCAGCGCCAACCTCAAGGGAATCGCCCGACGCAAGGAATCGGCAATGCAGCAAGTTTTTGATTACTGGGTGCAGTACACCGGGGAAGTGGAGGGTGGAAGTATTGCGATGGATGAATCGCTGCTATCAATGCCCCTCACCCCAGAACAGGTAGATAAATTTGAAAGCCTTGCTACGGGCGGATTAATTAGCCAGCGTACCTTACTGCTGCTACTGCAACGAGGGAAAGTACTCCCCAGGCAATTCAATATCGATGAGGAAGTAGCGGCGACAGGACAAGCGACTGTCGGGGATGAGGTACTTGCACCATGAACGATACACCCTTTCACCCCAAGGGCGAACCCCTAGCTCTAACTCAATTAATTGAACTATCAACCATCCGCAAATCAGATGTGGCTGAGATGGTAAAGCGAAGTCACCGTACCACCAAACCCTTCATCAATGCTGATATTCGACCCCAATAGCCATAGATATAGAGATAGTGAAACTGGGCGATTCGTTAAGGCTGGCGACATTTCCCAATTAATTGACCGTGAAGTTAACCGAGCCGAAGTGCGATTGAAGGGACACGCACGGTTACTCGCTCAAGGAAAAATCAATATCCCTGAATTTCAAGCCCGGATGGCGCAAACTTTGAAGGAGGCGCACCTACGAAACGCGGCTGTAGGTGCGGGTGGTGTTAAGAGTTTGACACCCACGCATTATGGCAAAGTCGGCGCAGAACTCAAAAAACAGTACAAATATCTTTACCAATTCGGTAAAGATTTGGCAGACGGGAAGCTCACGTCAAAACAGGCAATTCGCCGTGCGGGTATGTATGCAGCTAGTGCGCGGACTTCATTCCATGAGGCAGAATTTACCAGCCGGGGGAAAGTCGGGTTTTATGCCAAGCGTCTACTCGACCCACAAGCCAAACATTGTGATGCTTGCATTGCTCATCAGCGCCCAAACTGGACATTAATTCAGCTAATTACCCCGCCTGGGGTTGACTGTCAATGCGGGGGGCGGTGTCGGTGTCGGTTAGTGTTTCGCAAACTTTAAAACAATTTAAAGCTCAAGAGCGATCGCTCAAATCATGCCTGATGATAATCAAAAAACTCTACACGGGCATGAAAACAGCAACAGAAATACTTCAAGAAGTGGCACAATTGGCAGCAGTTTGTAAACAAATGGGCTACCAACTTAAGTTCAATGAAGGGCATATTTGCCACTGGTGTGTAACCAGTCAAGAGGGGGAAACATTGTTTTGTTGTCACACGCCATCCAAAACATTAGAGAGGCTGTATGCCCTTCACAGAAGCTCAACGCTACCAAACATTAACCTATCTTAATGAGGCGCTACTTAGAACCGACCAAACGCGATCGCAATACTCCGATTATTCAGGAGAATTCTATCGCTTTGATGCCACGTTAACACCCACTGAATACCAGAAAAATAGGCCAACACCACTACTATTTCAAAAAGATGATATCTGGCAAAGGCTTGATGCGATTGAGCTTGAATCTGAGTACTTGGTAACTCAATTTAGTCAGATATTGAGCAATTTACAAACAGTTGAAACTGCAATTCTAGATGAGCGCTCTTCTGTGAACTCGGCACTAATCAAAGCTGACGTGCTGGAGTGGGACACGCGATCGCGCACTAGTGGGATGATAGCTAGCAGGGATGACTTAATAGAAAAACTGCGTTATCAATTGAAACTACCACCAAGCCCAGATTCAATGGGTGGCGGCGGGATGTTGTTGAGAAGCTGAAAAATTTTTCATGTATGACAGTTAGATATTTCTTGGACACGGAATTTATAGAAGACGGTTCTACGATTGACCTTATATCTATTGGCATCGTTTCATCCGACCTTAGAGAATACTATGCAATCAATGTTGACTGCGATTTTTCAAAAGCGAATGATTGGGTGAAGGAGAATGTATTAAAGCAGCTTCCACCCAAACCTGAACCTAATCAAGTAACAGAAGAAGATATATTGTGGGAGACAAGACGAGCGATCGCTAAAGACATCGTTTGCTTTATCAAGCAACCCTTCTTCAAAAACGATTTAACCAAGCTTGACTACAAGGCAGTTAAACAGATTGAACCCGAAACGGGTATTGATGTCGAGATTTGGACATATTATGGTGCTTACGATTGGGTGGTATTCTGCTGGCTTTTTGGCGCAATGATAGACCTACCCAAAGGTTTTCCAATGTACACCAATGATATTAAGCAGTGGTGCAAGCAATTGGGAGATCCAAGACTGCCAGAGCAAGGCAAGGGAAAGCATAACGCTTTGGCTGACGCACACTGGAACAAACGAGCTTGGGAATTTTTGAGAAAGTTTGAAGAAAATTGTACTGTTGAGCGAGGTTAAAAACATGGAATCACAAGAACTTAAATTAGCCCAAATCGCATACCATGCTTACGGCAAAACGACCGATTTTAAAAATTATCAAGGGCTTCCTATGCCTGAGTTTGAAGCTTTACCAGAAAAAATCAAGGAAGCTTGGATTGCAGCAACTCAAGCGGTAGTTAGTCACTTTAATATCACCTATAACGACGAATGACATCCCCTTTCTCTGGCTTTGAAAACTCTACCCTCATCTTCAAAGTTTCTGACGGCACATATACTATCAACGCCGCAGGGAACCGCAAACCCAACACCGTTGATGCAATAATCAAAGCCGTTCTCAAACCAGCCTCATACAGCAGCGTCAACACCTACGCTCAAGAAATTCAACAGTTTGCGGGTGCAGATGGTCATGCAGTTTTATTAGAAGGCTATCTGGTTAACCCCACAACCTACCCCCAAGGTGTGGAATTTTTAGCTGAGGCTGAGGCTGAAATCACCACAGCAATTGATAAGCCAGAGACGGGGAGATTTAAGTTACTGCCAATAGTGCAATCCCCCTATGTTGTTGCAACGGGGATTGACATTATCACGCCAATTCGGGGGATATTTCGGAGGAATTAAAACCAAGTGGAACCAATAGCAATCATTCTCACGATTTTGAAATTTTTGGCAGTCTTCATATTGGCCTACAAAATACTGGACGATTAATGCCTAACATCAAAATTGACACCAAAAAGCTGAATAATGCGATCGCCAAATCCTTCGACGTAGCAGTAGAAGCACTAACTGATTCATGCCAAGATGCCCTTGCGGATGATATCTGGGAATGGCCACGCGAAACCGTGAGAAGAAATGGGGAAGTCGTAGATTCTCCCCGTAACGCGGTTGACCAAGAAGAATTGATTGATTCCCTTGTAATTAGTAGAAACGCCAATGGTGCTGAACTAACTTGGGAAGCCCCACACTCAACCATTGTTCATGATGGCGCGACTACTAAAAACGGAACTGAATTACCTGCTAGGGCTTGGACAAAAGTTGGGGTCGAGAATTGCGATGCAACAGAAGTTATGCAAAAACAGTTGAATAAATTGTTATGAAACAAGACTTTTTAACAGCAGGTTACAGGCAATTTCAAGATACTGGGTTTCGCACTGCTGAATGTCTTTTGCAGAAGCGAATTTACGATGTCATTGGCACAAAATATTTTCTCAATGCCTACGAATACATCATAGAAGACAAGGCTTTATTTGAGTGCGAAGCTAGATTTACCAAAGATAGTAAATTATTTGTCGTTACAGTCTCAGACTTTAAATCAGTGGAAGAGGTCGAAGACGCATACCACGAAATGTGGGAAAAGATGGGCTTTGATTATCAAGAACTTAATTCGTGAAAGAACATGAAAAATTTTTCATGTTCTCAATTGCCAACAAATACAGGTTGAATCCAGTTCCATTTTCTATCAACTCTACCCTCACCAACCGCACTACGTCGCCAGTGACCACGCCGCCAGTGAGGGGAAGGGGAAGCATGAGAGCCACCTTTATCAATGCTGACTTGAGATTTTTCTTGCAGCCTCAACCATCTTGGGTAAAAACACCTTTCCTTGGGTTCTTGAGTCGCAAATCCATGACCAATGGTTTCCTTGTAGGTCACAGTTTCAATCCCTGTCTGTTCAAAAGACAAAAACATCAGTGATTGCATAACAATATTCCGCAAGTCACGCAAAAACTTTTTGTCTAAATCAACCATCTTAGTTCGTCCTAAATTCCCATCTCGTTGTTCAAGCTTGCCATCAGCATTAATTCCCCAGCCAGAAAACCAGACAGTCCCTTGAGTATCAATAGCTCCAAAGTGAATATTGGTGTCATGTTCATGAGCAAGATATTTAACTTTTAGACCATACTTTTCGCCTGTTGACCACTCTTGATGGTTGACATCCGAACAATGAATATTTAAATAATCGACGCAACTCCCATCAGGCGATCGCACCCCACCATTTGGCAGCAATAGCATTAATGAATGAATGGGAAGATGAGTAATCAAATCTTTAAAAATCGCACTTTCATCCCCAACATCAGTTTGAGAAAATAATTGCTGTAAATCCTTATCCAAGCAATAAATTGGCGCATCTTGCACCATCCACAGGGCGTGGCGATGTCCCGCAAACCTTTGCGCTAAATCTAACTTATGATTTTCATGCTCTTCTGCCATTAGAGCCACTAAAGACGCTAATTCATGCCATTGAAGGTAATTTTTGGGGATTCTGTAATTTTTTCTAGTTAAAATACGATAAAAACTATTTCCGCCTAATTTAATAAATGTAGATAACTGAGAGTGGCGACTATCTGCCTTAATTTGTATCTGCATAACTTATTTTAAATATTGAAACAAAAGCCATGATTGATGCTCTTATTTTACGCAATGATGTATTTGCAATATTAGAAGATTTATTAGGTACTTACACTTTTGATGGTGGCTCAACCGATAAAGCGATCGCCTCCCTCCCTGACCCAGACAGTGGCTGGAATTATCCCCCGCAGGGTACAAAAGTCAGTGGTTTGGAAGTAGTAATTAAATCGCCATATCCAGAAACAAAGAGCAACTTGGGAGGCGATCGCACCCATTCTTATACTTGGGAAATCCACCTTAAACAGTGGGACACGCGATCAACACTAGAAGGAGCAATTTTCCTTCTCACCAATGAACTGCCAGCATCTTATTTAATCGAGAGAGTAAGTAAAATACCGCCCAACAATCAATTATTAACTGTTGAACAGTGTAAGATTTTTATAAAAGAGTGGACGGTTACGAGTAATTGATATGCTTTACTCCCATCTTTATAGCTGGCGTAATCTATGTGAATACCTAAATTCTCGTCCTTACAAATTTGCTTATCCCTATCAAATCAAAAGAGATTGCAAGTGTTTACCTAGCCTATATGCAAAAGATAGGTTACACAGGCAAGTATTATTCGACAATTACTTGATTCAGTTTATTCATTGGTGTCCACATCCCGATGATTCCTATGGTGGCTATGGCAGAAGGCGAAGAAAATATGATAGTGATTGGGGCTGGCAACTTTGTAGGGAGTGGGAAGCCAAGATAGATTTCCTGGAACAAATTGTTTTATTTGGTCGTGAACCAGCTACTAAATCTTGGGAACCTGCTTTAAAAATCAGAATGCAAATTAGGGCAGAACGCCAGGCAAAGCTGGAGCTAGATAAAAAGCTTAGCTTGCTTAAAATAGGCGATCGCAAAACTGAAGCAGCCAAGCTAAATATATGCTGGCAGTGCCTTGGCAAGATTGCTTTTATGATGGTTGATTGTGTTAGTTGTGGGGCAATCAATTAAGTCAAGGGAACCCTAACACAGAATACTTTCTGTGTATTTATATGCCTAATTTTCAGGTAGCTTCGGGCAATAAGGTAAAAGTGTTTGTCGCCTTACTTCCCCTGGGTTCTCGTACCGAGCCAGTAAATGTTAATATCACAGCCGGTTCAGGAATTACAAGTAACGCAACTTCTGTCACTGTCAGCGCATTGTCCGGCCCCATCGCTGGAGGCACGCCCCTCACATTCACCAATGGCAATGGCTCTCGTACTGTGTATGTCGCCTCAGACGTACTAGCAGGCGCAACCTCTATACCAATTGAAGCGGCTAGTGGGGCTTTGGCGGGTAGCGCAACTGCGACTTATACAGCCAAATTAAGACTGAATGGCGGTACTCAGTTGAGTGTGGATTTATCAGCAGAGAGAACCGAATCACTGGTATTTGAAGATCCCTTGGGCTACCAGGATGGCGTTATCACTTCACAGTCTTGGTCGATGCCTTGGACGGCAAACTTGCTCTCTAATGACGATGCTTTCCGCAGGGTATTCTACGCCGCATCAGAGGCGGTTTCAGGTAGAGAAGTTTACATCTGGCAAGAAGATCCACCACCAGCCGGCGCGACAACAGGAGACGGAATCAAGGGTGCGGCTGTAATTACCAACTTTCAGAAGTCACTCCAATCTGCTCAGATTGCCACTTGCTCCTTCACTATTCAAGGACAAGGAAGCCCAACAATTACCAGATACTCATAAAAGGAATGGGCTATTGACTCGCAGTTGATAGCCCAAAATTACCCGCCATGACCGCCACCCCACCACCAAAAGATTCACGAATCGGCAAAGGGTATTCGTATCTATTTGCGATCGCCCTCACTGCCATCCTTGTCAGCCAGTCGATAGGGATAAAATTCCAAACTAATTCCAAACGAGAATTCAATATTTCAATAGAAAGCCGTGAACTTAATGCCCAACTCTTCACGGCCGGAGTAGGACTTATTGCCACAATCCTGGGATTACCTACAGATGCGATCGCTTTAGCTATTGGTAAATTCTTATCTAAGGAGCCTTAAAATGTGGAATGGATTTCAAGGCTCAGGCGCTGGATTAAGCGGCTATTCAGGGGAAAGACAAAGCATCGGCGCACACCCAGGATTATCAAGCGTTGGGATGGCAAACATTGCGCTGTACTCCAGGTGGAGCGCAATACACCCGCAGAACGCGCAACCTACAGAATCGCATCAGAGCGCGGCGATTGCGACTATTTACTACTACTTGATAACCTCAGAGAACTACAAACGGAACTGGTTGGGCAATTCGGCGGAACCACTTTCAAGCTCAGTTACATCCCCAATCCGCGCATTCTTCATCTCACACATCGCTTCTCGGTTTGGCGCGTTTATCGCAATGGCACTAGCAATCCCGTTGGTATTTGGGATTGTGATTTGCAAGGATTCTCTAGTTACGAATTACCAGCACAAAGGGCCACCCTTGGAGTGGCGTTGCGGTGTCTTAAAATAATTCACTCCAGCAAAACACCTGATTCATCCTGGCAGTCGCAATGCGATCGCATGAATTGGCTGGGGCTATTGGAGGAGAAAATCAAGGGTGAACTAGGGGTTAATCATAATTTGAAGGCTTGCGATCTAATGCCAAGAACATGAAAAATTTTTCATGTTCTACGATTCGTACAAAAACCTGTACCCTAGTCGCATTCTTTTGAAAAAATCCTCAGTATTTCGATTGCGCCAAACAGGGTTTTTCTTGTCAATAATCCAGTTTTTAGGAGCGTGACAAATTTCGGTATGACAACGCTCACACACCGGGAACCAGTTCTTACCCAGGTGATTACCGCCGTAACTAGTGTGGTGAAATTCATCAAACTTTCGCTTCAAGCAGCAGCAGCAAATTGAATCGTGTTTTTTCAGTTTCAATCGAGCGATCGCACACTCCCGACTGTAATTATTGCCATAGCGTACCGAGTAATCTAGCTGCGGTTTAGTAGATGTTCGTGCAGCGTTTCCACCTGTTTGCTGCTTGGCTCGTGTCCTGTCATTTCTTCCCACTGACGAGCGATTTCTGCGGGATTTGGTACTCGCCCTAGTTCGTCTGCCCATTTGATTAAATCTTCATACCAATCAGTTTGGATATCCTGTGGGGAAGCCAAGGGGATGGTGAGGGGAAGCTGGTTGATTGGTAGCAGCCCCTTGGGTTTATTGCCTTTTTTCTTAAATTGCTTGTAGCTGTGATGTGTGGGGTGAACAGCAATCTGCTCAGGTACAGAACCACGCACCAAGCAGCTGTAGGCGGTTTCTTCAATATACTTACGGCGTGGATCGTCTTTCTTCCACTTCTCTGCTATCTGGCGAGCTGTGGCACATAACGCAATCAGCAGGTAATTATTCCGCATCTGGGCGGAAATTCCCAAATCATCAGCATTGGATGATTGATTGAGGGCGATGAGCGCAATCTTGTATTTTCTGGCCTCACTACCTAGTCTCTTGATAGCCAGTTCCATATTTTCCTTGTCTTCAAAATTCTCAAGACAAGCGTTAATTTCATCAGCAAACACAATTACCGATGGCTCTAAATCTAACTGCTCTTTGGAAAGACTTCGCCTCTCATCTAGTAATTCAAGTAAGATGAGCAGTTGCTTTTCTATCAATTTAAAGTCAGCGATCGCATGAATCCCCAACTCCCGCCACAACACATTTACATTGGCGTGGGGGTCAAGCGCCAAAACTTGCGCCGGCTCCTCCTTAGTTAACCACCCGGCCACCCAGGTAGCCACCGAAGTTTTACCACTGCCAGAATTACCAGCAATGATAATCCCCACAGCATCATCAGCTAAATCCCGCCAGTCGTAAAATTCCAGTTCGCCTACTTTACCAGGACACAACGCCTCATAATCGATTTCGTCAGCCAATTCCACTGGATCATCAACAGTTAATAGATGCCTATTAGCCTCACTCCTGTACTTGGCTGCTTCTGCCTCTAGCTTGGCTATTTCCGCCTTGAATTTAGCCAATTGCATCTGCCGTTGCAGTTCAGCTAGTTCATTATTTTTCTCGGCTTGCTCACGCTCAAACTCCAATTCACTCGGAGATTTGTCTAAAGTGCGTGTAATTTGGTCAGCACGAGTGATTCTATCTTTTATATATTCAGTTTCAGTAGAAACTTTAAAACTGGTGATTTCACGCTGCTGTTCATTGACTTGAATTTCCTGATTTAAGTCGGTTTTTAGTTGTTCAAAATACGCTACAAATTCTCTTTTGTAGCGTTGCAATCGCTTTGATGTTAAAAATGTGCCAGCACCCAACAAACATAGGCTGCCGAGCGACCAATTTTTAGCATCGGGATTGGTGGCAAAAATCGTTCTCAATCTATAAGCTTTATCAGAAAGAATGAATGTTTCCTCTGGTTGAAATCGAGGATTAATAGGCACATAGTCCTCCTGCCGCCAGTAACCTTCAGGGACTATATACCGCTTATCTTGAGTGCAGTATTTGGCTTCAGGATTGTTGATGATTCTTGGTCTAAAACAAAATTCAATCACGTTGTATTTTGTCCCAGACAAGGAATACACTGACAGTCCCAAGCCGGTTACGGACAAAGCGATCGCCAATCCTAATGCAGATTGATTTTGCTGCTTAAACAAGCCTAACCAATCCATCGCTATCTCCTAAACATCCTAAGAAGCACTGGTAACAAAGCTAGTCCCAGCGAAAATGAAAGTAGAAATTGCAGTTGCAAATTAATAGTCAAACCATCAGTAGGTTGAACTTTAATCTCATAGGTTTTCACCTCATATTCAAACGCTTGAACTGATTCTTTTGCGTATTGCATAAGTTGCCTATATTCCTTGGTTGCATTCCATGAAATACCAGCAGCAGTGAGCAGCTTGGTAGACCCAAATACCACTCTTGAAATATCTCTTATTTTGTACTCACTAGATAAATCAATACCAGCCTCACCAATATCAATCATGGCGGGAATTGAGCCTAAGGCAAATCCTAAAAGCCCAGCACTCATTGCCCCTAATCCAAAGTCAATGGTTAGGAAGCATAGAGAGATATTGGCAGAATTTGCAGTTAGTGTAAGCAGGAAATTACGGATTACCGTAAATGATGCACAAGCTGATAAATAATCTTGCTCTAGTCGATTTAGGTAGTCTTGATATTCTCGTGGCAACTGAGAAATAGACTGCTCACTTTGCTGGTCTAGGTGTGTAATTTCGTCGATATCGGGTAACATTGTATTCTCATAAAAAACTCTAACCACTGCTTCAAGTCAAGACAGGCAGTGGTTTTTATTGTGCAAACTAAATACCTAAAGCATTGCGTAGTCGGCGGATTACTCCAGATGGGCTAGAAACTTTTTCAGCGTAATCGCGTTTGTGAATGAGTGACAAATCAGCACTATCTCCATACTCCAGAAGGTGTTGAGCAGTCTTAAGCTCATAAGCTTGATCTTCATTCATCTGCTTCAATTTAATGCGCGAACCCTGTTCAAGTAATCGCACCTGTCCTTCGACATCCTGAATAACCATGTCAGCGAACAACTTGGCGCGGTTGTAATCAACCGTCCAATTATGTCTCCCCCTCTCCATCTCAAGTGAGGCTTTGAACTGCTCTTTCAACTCGAACATATCATCTAGATATCTGACATTGGCAAAGCTGGACTCGCGCTTCGCTTTTTGAATTTCAACTTCAGCCTTACTGCCACTAGATACAAATTCACCCAAAAATTTATTCCATTCCTGTTCGTTGGTGACTTTGGTTTTTATCGTTTCAATAATGGCTGGCATCAGCGCCGCCGCCATTTTACCCTCACGATACATTGAGCCAAGTTTTTTCAGCGCCACTTGATCGCCCGTCAATGCTTGCTGTAATTCTGCTACGGTTACACCGGCTACTCTTTGCGCTGCTTTAGCGGCTCTGGTTTTGGTATTGATACGGGTTTTGATGTGCTTCATAAAAAATTCCTTGAGATAGAAACAACACAATTGGAAGCATGAATAACAACAGCATTAAATTGAATTTGTGTTGCTGTCGGTAGTCCGCTACTTGCTCAATTAGGAACTTTGAAGAGGTCGAGAATTTCTGTTTCTGTGGTGCGAAATTTTTCTACAGCATCACTCACGCGCTCAGAAAAATCACGCGCTCTGTTATTAAAATGCTGATTACTTTCTTGTAAACGTGTAACTAAATGCCCTTCCACTTCTCGCATCATTTCATCGGTCTGTCGCTTGTCTTGCTCTATCTGGTAATCAACCCAAGCAATGATCGCATCGCGGACACGCTCCTTAAGGGAAGCGCGATCGCTCAAAGCCCAGTTCATCTTCTTGCTGATTCCTGTGATTTGCTCTAGCGATAAATTGATATCCAACGTAGATGCAACCTGCTGAATTAGGGTTTGCTTTTGGGTGTGACTAAGCTCACTTTTCTCTATCGGAACCATCTCTGACGAACCCGCCAAATCCTCAACAATTTTTGAGATCACATCTTCCGCCATCTCGGCTTGATCGTATTTTTCTGCAATATGCTCTCTGATTTGGGCGAGGGACAAGGTTACACCCTTGCGCGAAAGTCGGGATTGAATTACTTTGGCTTCTTTCATAATTTATGCAAATAATTTGTACAAAACTTCTCCGAGTTCGGAAATAGAGTAAGTCCCGTCATTGCGGTAACTCATCCCTGCACTTCTGAAAACTCGATAAAACTTATGTTTGGAAATTGAAGGCTGTTTTTTATAGACGTAATCTTTGATAACTGCCCCCTTCACCTCGCCACTCAAATCAGTCGCAGATTCCACCACAAGGGTTAATACATGAGAGGCGATCGCCTTCCTGGGAGCCACCTTCTTGCATTTGGCTACAAACTGCAAATTTTTAAAAGTCAGTGGCATCTGTGCATCTTGTAACTGTTTTTTTAACGCCTGCCACTGACAAGCGCGAACCGGGACTCCCAGACAGGTTTCATAAACTATTCTTGCTCTCTCCTTTTTTAATGGCATACCCTCCTCCAAGTCCTAAAAAATGCAGTTGCGTCCAACATTTAATGCAATTGTTTATGTCGTAAGCGACGTGTAGATTTTCGGCTTTTGCTTTCAACAGTTAGCGCAATTTTTATTGCTGTGCGCTGTCAAATACACGCGTGCTTTCTCATTTAGTCAGAAGCGGCAACGAAACAATGAATGGTGCAGGTGCTTTGCATGGTGTGCAGGGAAATAGTACAACAACGCACCACCGACAGATACCGCAACACTATTGAGCAGTAAAATCTTGGCAATCCTTAGGCAAATCAGGATTCACGGCGCATTGTAGATATCCGTTACTTGAGTAGTAGATACATCCACTGCAAGGGTTGGGTGTGCTATGCAGTTGGTCAATCCGCAGTCGCACTCTTTGCTCCCCTTCTTGATCTATTAGATCCAGTTGCTTTTGCAATTCTTGATCTGCCAACTTCTCGCCAGCAGTCTTAGCAATAAACACCGCACTCCCGGTTAGCGCCAATCCAAGAAATGCGCCTCCCGCACCGTAGTTCACCATCTGCTGGGCGATCGCCTGATGTGGCTTCAAGGACTGAGCTAACTTATCAATAGCCTTGCCACTTAACCCCAAAAAGCAACTACCACCACCAAGAAAAATCAACAAAACGCCGGACACCCCGACGGATACAGTGAATCCCTCGCACAGGTCTAGCAGTTTGATTTTACGCATACCTATTCACCACTAGGACTAATTTTATGAGTGACAGTTGCAGAACCCTCTTTGCAACTGATTACAACTTCCTTACCAGAAAGAATTTCGTTTCGATTTGCAGGGTAGGCAAGAGATGTACCGAGGGTGGAACGTTCCTCGCTTTGCACTATCTCGCCATTCATGGAAATTTCAATCCTCACTGTTCGCATCGCACATCCCCAAAATTTCATTTATCAAGGTTTGCTTTTTGGTGAACTCTTGCTCATTGTCTTGCTTAAATGCGTCCCAGGAATACATAGGCATCCCCGCCTCAAACCTCCTACCTAACTCAAATTCCAGAAAACATAAACTACTTAACTTTTTCTTCAGTTCTTCGTTGCTCACATATCCTCCTTTTCTTGAAAAATTCTAGCACAGCACAGTTACTTATGGGATACTAATCCAGTTAAAAATGGTAATATAGTCTAAGAGGTGTAGCGAATTAGCCCTTTAGACCCCACAATATAAAAGATTAAAGTTATGGAACCGGCAGAAAAAATGCCCAAGACGAAAGCACAGTCAAAAGTCCGGGTAGATGTATACATACCAGCCCCACTCAAAGAAGAAATCGAGCAAATAGCTGAAGCGGATGGATGGACAGTAGCAGAGCTTTATCGCCTGCTCATCCTTGATGGACTATCTGTGTACTCAGAAAAATCAAATAAGCGATTGGTCAACGAACAAATGAGGATGAAGCGCAAAGTCGCTGACACCGAAGAAAGCGCAAAGTAGAGCAGAGCTATCAATCCGCGTATAATAATTCAACTTCCATCACGGCGCTTTAGGGCGCTTCTTTTTTTTTGAGAACATGAAAAATTTTTCAGCTTCTCAAATTAGCTCAAAATTAGCGCCATGATTTTTCTTAATCTCCCTATACCTTCTGCCACATACTGTCTGCCTTCAAATTGCTCCGACTTGTAATCGGAAGGTCGTCAGTTCAAATCTGATTGCTGGCTTTAACAAAAACACAATACTTTCAAGAGCCGGACTGAGTTCCGGCTTTTTAGTGCTTGGGATTCAGAATAATAATATTGTGCTAAATTACCCTAAATTATGCTCAAATACAGAATGTATTTAGCTCAGAATTAGCACAGTGAAATGGACTATTGAAGCTGTAAATGAAAGGTTAAAAGCGGGTAAAGTGGGTGTCAAAGTTGAGGTGAGGGGCGATCGCTTGTCACTCCGGGCAACATTCCCACCCAAACCAGGGAGCAAAAAGCTAATTTGGCATCAACAATATTTATCCTTGGGCATCTATGCAAACCCGGCTGGACTGCAACGAGCCGAAGCTGAGGCGAAAATAGTCGGGGGACTATTGGCACGGGATGAGTTTGACTGGAACAGATACCTAGAAACCAAGGAACCAGTCCTCACCTGCGGCTATTGGGTGGAGAAGTTTAAGCAGGAATACTTTGCCGCCAATGGGGATGACCCCACCAAGCAGCAGACATGGAAGCGACATTACGAAGCTTGTTTTAATAAGCTTCCACCTGAAGAAAATTTAACACCTGAGATTTTGATTGCCACAGCCATCAGCACACCCGCCAATACATGGACGCGGCGGACGATGTGCCAGAAGCTTGAGCAACTAGCGAAGTTTAGTGGGGTGAAAGTTGACCTCAAAAAATATCAGGGTGAGTATTCCAGCAGTAAGCAGATAATTAGGCAACTACCCTCAGAAGATGAAATTGTGGCGGCGAGAGATGCTATTACACATCCTGAATGGCAGTGGGTATTTGGTGTGATTGCCTGCTTTGGTACAAGGCCGCACGAAGCTCTATTTTCTCAGGTGAATGCCGACTATCCCCACACCTGCACCATTGTTGATGGTAAAACTGGCAGCAGGATAGCTTACCCGCTACCCCAAGAATGGGTGATTAAGTGGAAGCTATGGGAAACAAAAATACCTTCCAAGGTGAATTTGGAAGGTGTAACTCATAAAGATTTAGGCAATAGGGTTTATAAAGCTCTCAAGCGCTATGGAGTGGTTTTTCCTACTTATGATTTAAGACACGCTTGGGCGATTCGCGCCGCAACTAAATATAAAATTCCTACTGCTGTGGCTGCACAGTGGATGGGGCATTCGGTAATTGTCCACCTTCGAGAGTATCAGCGCCATATTACACAAGGCGATCATCTAGAGATATTTGAGAGGTTTACTCAAGAAAAACTACCTACGCGCTAATTTCCTTGATGTAGCCTTCGGATTTATAGAAAGCGATCGCTTTTGCTGCTTCTGGAATAATTTCTTGGTCGAGGGGCGTGTTGATGAATTTTGCTCCCGACTTGGGACGGCGGACTGTGCCATCTAGGTCTAATATCAGTAGTTTGTAGTTCATGGAAAATTTTTCAGGTTCTAACCCATTGAATTTGAGCCGTATAGTCGTCTATTCATTTCTTCTTTTGATTCAATTCCGCCCATAATGTCGGGAGAATGAATGTCAATCCCCAGTTTTGTTAAAAATTGAATCCATAATTCTTGCTTCTGCTCCGAACAATGAGCGATCGCATCCGCCCAAGTAACAGATCGCTTATATTGCATTGCAAATGTGTATTGATAATAAAATGACTGGGGATTGTGCGCCTCATCTGGCTCATGCGCTACCGCACACACTTGGCACAAATGCGGGGCTGGCGGCATTATTTGCAATTGCTTTTCTACAACTACAATATCTGGTTGCGTCTTAGCTCTTGCGCGCTTGGGGTTAAAAATGGGGCGACGCTTATTCATCTAGTATTCCACCTCGTGTTCATCTAACCAATCAACTGTTTGAGTAACCGCGTATTCTATAGCCGCCTCAACTAATTTCCAGATTGGGCTGCTACCTTCAATTTCTCTATACTGTTCTTCACGGTCGTAGTAGGCTTGACTTGGCTCAGACTCACTGAAATCCTGTTGAACTTGGTCAATCAAGCTTTGAAATGTGATTTTCTTTTTAGGCATTTTTGATAACCTCAGACGGACGCATTGCCAAATAATCTCTAAACCCTACTAATTGCTCGTCCGACAGTTGCGATCGCGCCTTTACTCCATACAAATCATTCAAAATACCAGCACCTACTTCTGGGGTAATATTTTTACGCTTGCACAGAGAATCAATCTCTCGCATTAGTAATTCACGATCAGTCTGCGATTGTGGCGCTGGCGGTATTGGCTGATTAGGTTTTGCATAATCCCGCATCGACTGAATCACCGCATCATATTTACTTACTGGAACTTCGGTGGTTTTCTCCAAGCCGAACCCAGTCAAAACTGATCGCACACACTATCTGAAAGCTTCAATTCTGAGCGCGCGATCGCCCACAATCTCTTGGCTTGAGCTTCACTAATTGTATTAGCCGAAGATACACCAGCCATATCATGCAGAATTGAGCCAGCCCTTTCTTTAGGCTTCTTAATAAGCCCAACTTCTTCTCTAATTTCCTTGCCAATTTTGCGCTTAGTTTCTTCCCAATTCTGACTATCAACTACGGTAATATCTAAAAGGCACAAAGTATTATATCTTCTACCGTAACTAATCTGTACACCAAGCTCCTTGGCATCATTAAAATCATTGGGTAATGGAAATACAGAATCTATCTGTTCGCCGCTTTCATGCCGTAGCGTAGAAACTAAGCAGTATCTGGTTTCTATAAAAATCATTTGATGAGCGATCGCCAACCCATTTACTGATAATACAGGTGTAATTTTGGGCTGAATTTCCTCTAATTCTGCATAAGTAAAACTAATTTCCCTCCCTGATTTAGTGGGGATTTTTACATTTCTATTAGCAAGAATCGCTGGTATTTCCGCCTTAGCTTTAGCCAGTGCTGCATTAAGATTTGGTGTCATTGTTTTAGATAATCCCCGCCCTAAAATTGCGGGGATGATGAATTTAGTAACATCCGGGAACATTATTATTTAGTGAGATGTAGCCGTCGGGTCAGTGTGGCGCGGAAGCCTGAAGCTTTATGAAAAGCAATTCCAAGCAGTTTAACCCTCTTCATCCCCACTCAGATCATCAAGGCAATAATCCACCAAATCAATTGCAGATTGAAGGCTTTCCCCAAACTTGAGATTACTGGTCAAGTCATCTCTGCTATCAAAAACTTTTTCTAAATCGGATAAACAATTTTCAAAAATTAATCGCGCGTCTTCGATTGTCACCCCTGGCTGAGGCTGGGCCGACTCCCTAGCTTCTCCCAAAGCTATTAACAGGCGATCAACTAAATTACTGGAATAATCAGCAAAAAGGCACTCAAAACAAGAATTATTTTTACTTCTATCAACCCTCCACTTGTCCGCACCATAGGCACTTATCCTGAAGTAGTAACCCATGTAACCAAACTGAGCATGACCTAGTGACTGGCTTTCACTGCCTACAATTTCAATGCCAAGGACTTTCTGTAATTCATCTGAAATTACCCTATCAAACTTTTGCTTAAAAGCCGATATTGACTGCTCTATTAGTTTTTTCTCGTGGGCTAGCCTTGCTTCTTCTGCCATCTTTAATTGGGCTTGATGCTGATTGTAAGCTTGTGTGATCATTTCATCTAAATTCATGTTTTTCCCTGTGATAGATTGGTGATTTTGACTGATAAAGCTAGCGCGGTAGGCAGGCGCTAGCTTTTTATATTAATTATGTCTGTCGTTGCAGTCGTATATTCTACAGCCGCCTCTTTGATCGCCTGCTGAAATTGGTAAAGCAAAATTCTGAGAAATCAAAGACAAGGACAAAACTAGGGCAGATAGTATATATTTCATGTGCCGATTCTTTGCATAAGGGTTAACAGAACTCGCTTTCAAAAGGAGTGAAGAGAAACTTATCTAGCTCCACTTTCGTTCGTCGTTTTTGGACTGACCTGCCCTAGTGGTTGATAAGTCGGTTTGCGGCAAACGGTCACGGCACCCTTTTTAAAACACTGCGGTATTGGTGGCTTAGTTCGGGGGATGTTAGCCGCACAAATATTTACTGGCATCAATGCCAAGATAAAAGCCGCTATGGTATATTTCATGTGTCAATTCTTTGTAGGGGTTGATAGAGCGATCGCTTACTTCTTGGTCGGAGGGGCGATCGCTTCTAATAGGTAATCATCCGCGCGGGGCGGAAACCAAAGCTTTACTAACACTCAGGATTAAAATTCTGAATTTCCCTGTATGCTTCCCATGAAATATCGCGTTGCGATTTTTCCATCAACTCATAAGCCTTAATCATGCCTTGTAGATAGGCGATCGCTTCATTTGAGCTTCTGTTCTTGTCCCAAAAGTCAACCGCCGTACCATTCGTAAAGCGAAAAATTCGCTCCCAAGTGTCAGAGGAAATTTTGTTTTTCTCGTACTTAACGAGAAGTCTTTTATCAATCAAAAAATCCGCCATCTCCTGAATTGTTCTAGGTTGATCTAAATAGCTCATTTCGTGTATCTCCTCATATTTTTGAAGTGGATCATGTAAATCAATTGTCGCTTCCTGTGGCGTGGCGAAAGTATTGAGGCTCATGGTATGAGTCCAAAAAAGGTAATCATCCGCAAGGCGCGGAAAACTAAAGCTTTTTAGTGTCAAGATTGAGGCTGCAAGAATCGCCCCATTGTCGCCGAGTTATACGGTATCCAGGTCATATCCTTCTCTTGCGTGTTTGCAGATTTCACCTCGGACAAAGACATAAGCCTGAGGTCATAACCCTGGTATCCGTCTGTGAGGACGTACTCTTGAATTTGTGTCACAGATACTTGCTCCTGTTTATATTTTTGAAGTGATTCGTGTAAATCAACTGTTGCCTCTTGTGGCGTAGAAAAAGTAGTCAGGCTCATGGTATGAGTCCAGAAACACTGCCAATCCATACGAATATCGCCCAAGACTTGCTTACCCTGGCGTACTTCCCAGACTGCGGCGTACTCTCCGGCCACTTCCTTGCAGACTAGAGCGAAGTCGCCAATAAGGTGGGTGTCGCCCACCTTTGGTGGGTCGTCGTGGAATAAGTAATCATCAACCTGCTCTTGCTCCACTTCTTCCATGCTGTTGATGCAGCCTTGAGTTGTGGCGTGCTGTTCACGGGCAAAGCGGTCAAACAAGCAGCGCCAGCCTTTATCTGTACCGTCGCCGTGAGAGTTGAAGTGAGGGCAGTTGGCGCAGGTTTTTACTGCCGATGCTATATTAACTTCGGCTTCTATTAACCCAGATTGGCTTGCGGTAACATCGCTTACCACCAACCCATAAGTCATTAACTCGATTCTTTCTACGGAAAAAGTCAAGTCATCCCAACCATCATTGACAACGACCATACCTTTTTCGTTGTAACCTTTGATGACTAAGAAGTTTCCAGCCCCAGCATAAGAAAATTTGTAACCAGACTGAGCAGCTTCTTCTACAGTGAGCGGATTTTCTTTGGTGGGCATTGGCGAGCAGACAACTGGCTGATTTTCAGTTTTTTGTGGTTGTGCTACCACAATCGCATCTATCCAAGATTGCTTGGAGCGCTTATCTTCGGCTACTGCGCCTAACTGAGAGGCGATCGCCTTAAGATCATCAAGCTTTTTAGCTTTTAGCGTATCTACTGTATAAATCTGGTACATTAGTTTTGACCTTTTTGGTTAGGGGCGATCGCTCTTTTTAGTTATGTATCTAATGTAATCCATTGGTAACCACTTGTCAACCATTGGTAACCAAGATACTGTAAAGGTATTGAGGGATGATGCTATGCTTGTGGTAACCACAAATAAAATGGATATGAATACAGAAGAAAAAGCGGACAGAAGGCTAGCTGCAAGGGTGACGGCAACGCTAAAAAATGAATTCAACGTCAAGGCTAAGGAATTAGGGCTGAATGAATCAGACGCGCTTGTAGCATTGGCTGAAAAATTCATCAAAGGACAAATCACTATTGAAGGTAAAGAGAGTGGCGATCGCTTTCAAAAGCTGGAATCCGAAATAGAAATACTAAGAGAAGAGATTGCAGCGCTAAAGGAAACCAGGCAGGGGGAGTTAATAGTCTCAGGGAGCAGATAAACTCTCTGAGGCAAAAACTCAGTCAAATTATCAGCATAGCCAAAGAAGACCCGCCTCAACCGTTAAGTTAGGCGGGTTTATTATTTAACGCTAATATATGGTAAACCATGTTTACCTATGGTAACCTTGGGTTAAGCGATCGCATCAAAGTAAATCAATGCGATCGCTTATCTGTACCATGAAAACTCAATACCAAATCACCTACATCGGCTGGTCAATTCGTTATAGTAGCGGTCAATATCAGACCCGCCTACAACCTTACCAGACTCACGTTTAGCCATTTCCTGTCCGACCCTATCAAAGCAGTCACTACTAGATTGAGAGTCGGAACCCTTAAAAATATTGCAAGCTCCAAAACCTGCGACTACCAAAAGTATCAGCACGATTAGAGCGTCTTTTTGAGGCGGTTTTTCATTGTTGATCATAACCACCCACGAGCGCCAATACTTTGACAGTAATGCTTCATTGCATTTGCGCTAGGGGTGTCCGCACGGGCAGGAAGCTCTTTATTGTGCCTTTCCTCGCTAACCTTAACAGCGTTGCCGTTGTAAACTCTAGACCCAACCATCCACAGCCTTTCGTCACCACACGAAGCGCGAAGCATATACTCAAACATCAAATCCTTTTTCAGAAGGTAGACCTTGAGGACTTCCCCAAAGCGGCGTTCCTTGCGCCCCATAGTCTGAGTATCCAACATAAAGGCATCGCCGTCACTGTCGGTTCCAACTTGCAAATACTTTTCACCGCCTTGAGCTACGGACGAAAAACTTAAAACAATTGCAGCGCCAAGGAGTACACTTAACGATCTCATAAAACTAGTCACAATTCATACACCATGAGTTTCTACACTTAGAAAGCCCAAAAAGCGATCGCCTCTAACTAGAACCTGGAAAATTTTTCATATTCTCAAGCCAGTCAAATGCTGTCTACGAGTAACTTGATTAGCCGTCTACGCTGCTCATCATTTAATTGCAGCGCTATGCGTAAAACATCCTCTGCCACCTTGGGCGTATATATAGCTTCTTGCCCCCTAAGCTTGGCGAACAACTCCTCAATTGTCGTCCCTGAGGCTGTGGCAATTTTTTCTAGATTCCTGGCACTAGGGAAACCAGCACCTTGCAGCCAGTTCTGTACAGTACCCAATGCTACGCCTAAATCCATAGCGAACTGGCGCACAGAGCGATCGCCCTGCACCTCAACCAACATTTCCGCCAATCGCTTTTTTGCACCATCGTCCATTGCCAGATGCTTGATAAAAATCTGCCACATACAATCATGACTGTTGAGGACGAAAAAACATAGTATTATTTTTGACTACTAATTAAGTAGTCATCAGTGACCAAAATGTTGTATAAATCAAAACTGGCGTAGATATTGGCTCATATATGGATTGTCACACGCAATTCATTATGTGCTTATTTTCCGCTCCCAGAAAAACACTGCTGGTGTTCCAGTAACAGCTGTGTTTAGTGCGTTCGGGCTTCCTCATCCCGAACGCTTGGGGCTACCAAGCATCACAAACCCTTCAAAAGCATCTCAATCAATCGCTTACGCTGCTCTTTGTCTAAGTGATTGGCCAACGGGAATATTTCTTCGGCAATTTTGGGGCGATCCTCATCTTCCGAGAACTCTTCCCCCCTCAAGTACCTAGTCATTTCATCCACGCCACTAAAACCAGCAGCCTTGGCAATTTTTTCTAGATTTTCCGACGACGGAAACCCATTCCCTGCTAACCATTTTTGGACAGCAGAAGAACTCACCCCTAAATAATGAGCAAATTCAGCTTGTGAGCGATCGCCTTTCGCTTTCGCCACAACTTCCACAAATCTATCTCTAAACAGATCGCTCATTAACACTCTTTCAAGAAAGTCTAACCACATATCATAATTCAGCGTTTAGCCGTTTTCGTGAGTACGCAAGACACCTTACAGAAACTTGTTGTATGATGAATGACAACCACAGAAAGATTATTGCTCACCACTAAAATGGCGGAAATTAAAAGAAAATCTTACACGACTTCCAGCGCTATTGCTGAGGAATTAGCACAAGTTGCCGAAGCGATGGGTGTACCAGAGTCTTCAATAGTTACCTTCGCTATTCGCCAATACCTTTTGAATTACCGCAAAGAGGAAGGCGAAAAAGCTAAGTTTCAGTCGCAAAACAAACAGCTTGAGATGGTCGCTTAATCATGGAGCGTGTATCTACTACAGAAAGACTCATTCCTGAAAGCCAGCTTAAGGCGTACATAAAGGAAACCTTAGCCGAAATGTTAGGGGTGCAACCTACCCAACCCCAGCGCCAGTGGTACGACACAGACCCAGCCTACTCTCATCTGGGACTTGATTCAGCAGAACAACTGCGAACAATGGTGCGGGATGGAACTCTGCGGGTTGGGGTTGAAGTGCGTGATGTGCGTAGTCCCAACTCTCAAATCCCCCGCTATCAATTCCACATCGAAAAGTGTGAGACTCGGCTTCTCAATCCTCCAGAGAAGCGAAAAGTTAAAAAAATCGCGTAACTCGCCAAAGTTACGCATATTTACTATATTCATAGACCCCTAATTATGCCACAGGCAATCGAATTAAAAAATCCGCACGAGGTTAGAGTCGCCGGCGACTCGGTAGCAGATGAAGTCGAAGTAGCAAAAATCATTGCTGACTTCAATTCCGACGGCGTAATCCCTGATATATCTATCGATGAGAAAGGCGAATTAATCGACGGGATAAACGCCCTAGAAGCAGCCAAAAGACTCAACCAACAGATGGTTGCTGTATCAATAGTTCACCAGGAAAAACACGACGGTATCCAAATAATCCAGATACCCATTGAACTATTAGATCCGCACCCACTGAACACTCAAATATATGGCGAGAACGAAGATGTCAGCGCATTAGCTGAGTCAATCGCCTCCCACGGGCTGCAAGAAACCTTCACCGTCACCCCCAACGGCGACAGATACACCGTTATTCACGGGCATCGCCGTAGACTGGCCTGCATTCAAGCTGGAATCAAAATAGTCCCAGCAAAGCTGAAAAATTTTTCATGTTCCGAAGATGCAGTCGCTGCTCTACTCTCTGGCAACGAATATCGTGAGAAAACAATTGAGCAGAAAGCCCGTGAATTCCTAGCGTGGCAAGAGATTGAGAAAGAGCGCGCCAAATCTCGCAAAGGCAAAATGGGACAGGGAGAAGGAGCAACGCGGGACATTCTTGCCAAGCGTGTGGGGCTAGGAAGTGGGGTAAATGCTGAACACGCAGTGCAAGCATTACAAGCCTTAGATGATACAGCTGATGCCGAAGCTGGAACCTATCGCCATGAGATGCACCAAAAGCTCAAATCCTGCTTGAGCAAGACTAGAGGCGTGGATGCAGCATACCAACTCATCAAGCCTACAGAAGGCAGAGGGCAGAGGGCAGAGGGCAGAAGGGAAAATACATGGATACCCCAGGTAGGCGATCGCATCCGCATCACTAACGGTTCATACAAAAATCGGACAGCTGAGGTAACAGTTGTTCTTACCTTTGGCGCAATGTGCTGGATTGAAGGCACGCCAGAAGAGAGAAGAGAGCAGATAGCCTTCAAGGACATGGAGTCTGTCCAGTCAACAGTCAATAGTCAACAGTCAATAGTCAACGGTCAACAGTCAACAGTTAAAGCCGAAACCAAGCTGAAACAACAGAAATTAGGCTTAGGAAATGGATCGCAAACTTTACCAGATGTGCGTCGCAACGAAGGTTTTGAACCGACCGAATCAATGCAGGCTAGCAGCGTCAATTTGAGTGTTGTTGGTGATGGGATTGTCGGGGAAGTTGTGATAGCCCTCCTGAAACTTACTCCCAAGCAATTAAGTGAAGCAATGAGCAGGGCTTCAAGTGATTTATCCACACCTCAAATTGAGGCGATCGTTCAGGGATTGCAAATAGCCCACAGAGTGGAGGTAGCTGCATGACCCTTAACCCTTACAACAACACCTGCATTCAGTACTCAGTTGACCCAGCCAAGTTAAATGCTGGTGTACCAATTGAGCAACTAGATAAAAAGAATGTGCGAATTGTAAGCGAACGCGAAACGCTGGGAATGCTCAATCGCTATTCACAACGCACAGACAGATTAGCCAGAAATCCCCAAGAATACAAAATTCCCCAGCCGGCAGCCCAGCCAAAGCCAGAACCTTCTGTTGCTCCATCAAGCAAAAAGTCCAGAAAGCCGAGAAAAGTTTATTCAACCAAGGTGGTTCATATTCCTGAAAAAATCATCACCTTGAGTGTTGACCCTGCCGATTACAACGCCGTACTCAACGGCAGAATGATTCCCATTGACGAGAAATACCGAAAACTTATCGGCAAGAAAATCCGCATCACCAACAAACAAACAGGTAGCTACAGATTTTTTATCCTGTGCAACGTTGTGGGCGATAGGGGGTACTTCCTGTGATGAAAGACTACTGGAGAGAGAAAGCGAAGGACACCATAGCTCAAGTAATAGCTAACTTCGCCGCCAAGAGCTACGACATGAAAAATTTAACCGACTCCCAAAAACGGGAGTTAAGAATGCGGATTGATGCCGCTTACCCTTTCAACCTCCGCAAGCATCACCCATTCACTGTTTGGCAAGAAGAACGCCGTATCGCCTTTGATCGGTACGCATTAAATCAATCCTCGACACCTACAGCAGAACAACCATCACTATTTTGACCATGAAAGTAAAATCAATCGCGGTGGAAGATGCCCCGCCGGAGTACGCGCAACTATTGGGCATTGCCAACGAAATGCGCCTTCACATCGGCGCTTTAGCTTCATTTTTATCAACCAGAAAAGAAGCAAATGATATTTGGAAAAATCGCATCAAGGCTGATTTGGAGCTAATTGAATCAAGACTTGAAGCGGCAAAGCAAGCAATTAATTAGCAAACAATAGCCGCATTTGTTAGTAGCAAATGCGGCGAAAACCAAACTATAAAAATCTTTGTATGACACAAATAAGTATACCACGACCCAAGAGAACCGAGAAAGGTCGGATTGTTGGCGAGTTTTACCCACTTCAAAGAGAAGAATTGCTAGCTCTGAAAAACTCAGGATTGGCTAGAGGGCCATTTTATGTGCATCTATGCCTGAGATACGAAAATCCTTGGTGCGATCGCCCCTTCAAGATTTCTCCCAAAGCATTTTGTGAGCGGTGGCAAGTGAGCGAGAGTAAATTCTATCGGTCAATCTCCGAACTCAAGAGGCTAGAAATTTTGCAATGGGAATCGACAGATGTATTTTTTTGCTGGTCTACTCCCCATAGTGGGAGTGAACTCCCCATAGTGGGAGTGACTCCCCATAGTGGGAGTGAGACTCCCCATAGTGGGAGTGAGACTCCCCATAGTGGGAGTGAGACTCCCCATAGT
>NZ_CAWUDJ010000038.1:0-60263 GCF_963920875.1 Anabaena sp. CCY 9910
ACGTGCTATGTCTCTTATCCAGTCTGCTTTGTAGCTTCTTTGTCACCCCTTCAGGCGTGTTCTGATAAGAAGCTATACCAATAAAGGCCAGTATAATCGATGCTAACCCAAAACCCCCAGCGATCGCCTTGAAGAATTGTCTACGTACCTTCTGACCATGTTTGCGTTGCTGGGTGATGAGTGCTAAATCAGCTAAGTTACGCCGTAATTCCATTTGCTTGATGACTTGGCAACCTAGAGCTTGTAGTGCCTCAATCTGCTCAGTAGTCAAATTTCGGGGTACATAGTCAATGACGCAAAGTGTTCCTAGATTATAGCCTTCAGGGTTAGTGAGGGGGACACCAGCATAAAAACGAATATGAGGGTCTGAGGTAACTAAGGGATTGGTGGCAAACCTGTCGTCAGATTGAGCATCAGGTACGATGAACGTCTCCGATTACAGAATGGCATGAGCGCAAAATGCCACATCTCGATACGTTTCTCATACATTTAACCCAACTCTTGACTTAAACCACTGGCGATTCTGATCAACTATCTTGATTAAAGCAATGGGAGTACCGCAAATATATGATGCTAAGTGAGTGAGGTCATCAAAAGTAGCCTCAGATGGTGTATCTAGGATTTTGTATTCTAAATCCAGATATCACTTCATAATCTCTTGACATATATTTCGGTCAGATTGACTGAGAGTTTGATTCGTATTGAGATAGTCCTCAAGCCAACTACAGCCCTTGTTCAAAAGCTTATCCAAGTCAAAGTTCCATAATACTACAAATGGATTCCGCCCAGAAGAAACAAGAATTTTACCGTTGGTGCTAAATTGAAGCTTTGTATAAGTCTTCTGTTCTCCAAGTTTGCCAACCAAGCTTCCATCATTTTGATACATTTCAATAAAACTATCTTCTCGATTTGGTGCTGCTGCAATCAAATTATTGTCATGGTTGAAGCTAACACTAGCAAAGCCACCTTGAGTTTCAGCAAGAGTTTGACCATTTACAGAATCGCCATCAATCGCCCAAAGCTTGAGAGATCCTTTATAAAAGGGTAAACTAAAAGTACGTGTACTAGTAGAAGCTATCATGGCTTCTTCTGCGTTAATACTAATGTCAGAAACCGATTCAGTATGCCCCTTAAATGTTTTCAATAAAGTACCATCAAGCTTAAATATCTTAATAATACCGCTTCTACTACCTAGAACAATCAAATTCTTGCGGCGGCTAATCACACCACTAGTCCATACATCACTAGGACTTATATTAGCTCTAACAGATGTAACTTTGAATGTGAGATTCTCTCTATTACGCAAGACTTTTAGGTTAACTGTCTCTCCTACTCTATTTAGGACTTTATGTAAAGGAGTTTTGTAAGATATCTCTTCTGCTTTTAGTCCCTTAGTTGAGACACCATCAATCTCAATTATTTGATCATCTACTTTCAAACCAGCCAAGAATGCAGGTGAATTTTCAATAACCTTGCCAATAAAAGGGAGTGATGTATTATTGTCATACCCAATATAAGCACCTATTCCTGCTCTATGATCTTCCCACTGAGATAATAACTTTCCATCATAGTTCCATATACGTACTACATTATCACCACCAAAAGAAAATATCCTCTTGTTACTAGAATCAAATATAGTAATAGGACCATTATCATAACTTGCCTCTGAATCTAACTTAACACCACTCAATTTAGGAATAGTCTCATCGTTTTGGGAAGAATTATCAGTATTCTTATTTGTCGGTGATTCATCATTTTTACTCTCTTCCAGGTTCCAGCTAAAGTCAGCAATATGCTTTCCATCATTAGTTAATAACTGAACTGTATGCTGTCTTTTATCCCTAATTCCAGCAATGGAAATAATTTGTCCATCTGGACTGAAGTTCAAACTAGTTACTTTAATATTAGGTTTTATCTTGGTTACCAACGAATCATCCATTTTCCAAACTTCAACAACATCGTCAGTTGCTGTTGCAATTAATTTCCCATCAGGAGATAAGCTAAAAAATTGTGTCGCTAAAAAAGGCTTAGAAGTGCGAGGGTGAATATTTAATGTTTCCAAAGATTGCCCCTTGAGTTTCCAAATCCGTATGGTTGAATCCTGACTTGACGATGCAAGTTCTTTGCCATCAGGACTAAAACGCAAACTAGTTATAAAGCTATTGTGTCCGTTGAGAGTACTCAGCAATGTCCCATCACTTCTCCAAAGTTTGATAGTATTGTCATAACCACCTGATGCAATAATTTGACTATCAGGGCTAAATGCCACTGTTCTAATTCCATTAGTATGTCCAGACATACTGTGTAGCAAGGAGCCATCTGAACTCCACAATTGCACAGAGCTTCCAGCAGCAGTAGCAAGCAATTGACCATTAGGACTAAATGTTACAGGAACCCATTCGGTATATTCTGAGTTCATAGGAGATAACGATAGACTCTTAATAAACGCTCCATCGCGTTTCCATAGTTTCACCACAGAATCTCTTGTATTTGGAGTGCTATCACCACTACCGGTTGCAATTGTTTGACCATCAGGGCTGAAACTTACACTATTAACTGCAATACTTTTATCGTCCTGACGTAAAGTGTTTATTAAGTTGCCATCACGACTCCATACCTTAGTGGTACCATCATCACCTGCGGAAGCAATCATTTTTCCATCAGGACTGAAACTTACATCACGAATTAGTATTCCACGTCCACCATGCTTCAATTGAATAGACTTCTTACTCTGAATTTCATATAAATTAACGATACCATTACCCCCTAATGCGATAAGTTTGCCATCAGGACTAAATTGAACGCTTTTAGCCCCATTAAAACCCAATAAAGCACCTCCTTGGAAAGTGTTGAGTAAAGTGCCATCCAACTTCCAAAGTTTCACATCATTTAAGCTAGAGGAAACAATCTGATTACCGTCTAAACTAAAATCAATCATAGTTACTTCTGAACTATGACTTTGAAGGCGATTTCTTTCTTTAACTCCATATACGATCTGTCTTAAAGAAGTTAAAGTACGCGCTACAGTCTTTTCACTTGCTTTACCTGAATTTCTTAATCTTTTTAGGGCTATACCAGCCTTTAGACTATTTGATAAAGCTTCGATTTCTTGATTTGAAGAAAACATAGTCTCTGCTGTAGCAATCTGAGAAATGACTTCTGCATTTGCTTGAGCCGTTGAAGCATTTGACCATCCTATAGTAGCGATAATAGCAAGAGAGGATGCAATGATAGAAAAAACTAGAAGTCCTATAATAGTTCGCTTTCTTTGAGCATTTTTGATTCTTTGTTCTTTTCTCTGTAGAATTAGACTTGCTTCAATATATTCTTCTTCAATTAGGGTAAAGTCTGCTCTCCTAGTAGAGAACCATTCTCTAGCCTCAGCAAGAGCTTGTCCACGAACAAGAGAACCTTCATCCTTATTGTTTCTTGACCATTGCCTAATGATAGATCGGAGATTCTCTTGCCAAATCCGAAACTTTCGATCAGCAAGTATCCATTGACGTAATCGATCCCATCCTCTAATTAATGTTTCATGAACTACTTCAACTGTCTCCTCACCTGTATCTTGATTATACCCAGTCACCACTAAACGAGCTTCTTGACCAGCTAAATAAGTTACTAAATTCCAATTAGAAACTTCCGAGCGAGTTATGATCTTTCTTGTATCAAGAGCGTTTTCAGATATATGTACTAACTGCAAAAATAGTTTCTCAGCAGATTTTTGTTCAAATTCTGAAAGGCTTGCGTAAATTTTTTCTGCATGATTGGCAAGTGCCTGCTTAACTTCTCCTATTTGGCTATAAGCTACGTGGGTTAGTAAGCCCTGTTGCTGCTTACTCCAAAGCAAGGTTAAAGCAAATTCCATTAAAGGAAGATTTCCTGGCTCTTCTCCAACGTCATCTAAAATACGGTCTGCTAACTTCTCTTCTAACTTGATACCAAGCTGAATAGCAGGACACTCGATCGCTTGCCTCATCTCTTCACAAGTCATTCCACTTAGTAATTGTGGAGGGTATTGTTGCAAAATATCTCTGAAAGGACGATAAGCAAGGACATATCCATAGAAATCAGCCCTCAATGTAAAGACGATATGTAGTTTCACCCCACTTCTTGGAGATGCTAATTCCACTGAATTCAATAGTTGCTGTAAGAAACTCTCTCTCTCATGATTACTTTGGCAAAGTGTATAAAGTTCTTCAAACTGATCAACAATTAAAAGAAATTTGATGTTCTTATCTAACTTTCGTAAAATATGTTCTACTACATCACTTAGTTGAACTTCTTGCTCTCTTAGAGATTTGACTAATTTACTATTCTCTCTTAGAAAATCAACTTCAGATTCTTTAGAATAAAGTAGACTGGTAAGTTGGTAGGATAAATTATAAAAAGGTCGATTGCCTGGCCTAAAGCTTATCCAAAGCCACTCTTCTTTGATAAGTAGCTTTGGAAGCAACCCAGCGAATACAACTGAGGATTTGCCACTACCAGAAGAGCCAATCACACCAACTATTGGATACTGCTGAACAGCATCTACTAAGCCAAGGGTACTTTCCGAACCTTCCAAAAAAACTTCCCTGCCGAAGAAACCATCTGCGTCTTCTAAGCGAAATGCTGACAAACCCCGATACGGACAATCTGTAACGAGGTCAACTACTTTTTTTTAGTTTTATCCAGTAGACGACTGAATGTGGGGAAAAATTGTTGAAGTATACCTTGTGTACCAAATTCAATTTCGTAAGATACAAAAGGAGGAAATAGCGGAAGCGTAGCTTTTAATTTGGCAGTAGAAGATTTCTCTGGCTCTCTCAGTTTATCTCGAATCTCAATAAGTAGATGAATTATCTCATCTGGATATCCGTTAAACCTATGTTTAGTTATTTGCTCGATTGTTTGAGTTACTTCAATAATTACATCATTCGCATCTATTTCATCAATAGACAATGTATTGAATTCTTGATATAGAACTTGCCAATACTCTGCTTCGTAGCGACGAATGTCTGGAAGAATCTCTTCCCTAATTCGCATTTCAATAGAAATTTTTGCTTCAGCATCATATGCTGTAATACGGCTACGCTCCATTCCTGCCAATTTTTCATAAAGGAGTTGAAGGTTTTTCTTCAGATCTGATAATCGGCTATTTTGAGGCATTTTCGGCATATCCCTTTAGTCATCAATAGGGTAATGACAAGACTCATAACATCTAACCGAAATTTGATGTAGATATCATTACCTTACAAGAAAGCATACCCAGATTGGTTAGTGGTCTAACGTTCCTGGTCAGGCGAAATATTTCTTCACATTGCCGATCAAAGAAGCGTCAACTCACATCTTGCACCAATAAAAATTGATATAACTTTATAACTCAGTAAAAAGCTGAAATAATTAATTTAGCGTTAAAAGCTTACATAAATCAGGTAGCTTTATTACGCATCTTTTTACTTGACCTGGGGTTGTACATAGAGATACAAAATAAGATACCCTTATCTTTTATACGATAAAAACTACGGTATAAACTTTTATTTTTGACAGCACAAATTTTTCGACACTCCCTGTGACTGTAAGCATAAGTTTGCCGGAACGGCACGTTTATGGTTTCAAATGGACTTGCGACAGGAGAAAATTTTGGGGCTTTCAAAAGATAATCTTGTTATTTCCAGCTTTTTGGGGCGCGTCAGCTTTGAACTTTCGGCACGTTTATGCTTGATTTTTGAACTTTCGGCAATTTTATGGTTTCAAAGCGAAATATTAGGGCAGCGATCGCCTACGGCGGGCGCTTGCGCCATCGCTTAACGGTAAATTAAGCTTTTGAGCTTGCTTCCGGCAAGGTTATGGTTTCAAAAACGGCAAACTTTTGGTTACAGTGACACTCCCCATTGTCGTGTCGGTTCGCGGACAAGATGAAAATTGTCGCAGACAAACGCCTTTGTATAGCAATGGAGAAATTTTGGTCGCTAAGGAAACTGATGGTGCTGAAACCTAGCCATAACAAGCACTTCAACAATCATTATCAATTCAGCCTACTTTGATATTTGAAGGGGTTAACTGTCCCATTTTTAGTCAATAGTGGGACAGTTGATCCTGTTCAAGCATGATTTTGCGTTGATGCAGCTTGCTAACTGTAGTTGCCCCAATGACCGAAAATGGGACAGTTACTCTTAGCGACCATTTGTGGGTTCGCACATAAGATGAAATTTGAACAACGAATTTATAGGGGTTTGGGGCATCGAGATTCGCGCATAAATTGAAATCGATTATGAGGCAAGGGTTTGAGCCAAATAGTCAATTCGCAGATAAAGTGAAATTTTCTGCTTTGATTTAACATCAGCCCGAATGCTTTTAAAAACCTACTTTTCAAGTGCGATCGCCCGGTCTAGAAAATTGCTAATACACCTTGATAAGAAGGTAGCTAAGTAGCTGTTGTACGTAACATTTAGGTTGTTAGGTATAAAGCTCTATCACTCTTACA
This sequence comes from Anabaena sp. CCY 9910, assembly GCF_963920875.1. Taxonomy (NCBI): domain Bacteria; kingdom Bacillati; phylum Cyanobacteriota; class Cyanophyceae; order Nostocales; family Nostocaceae; genus Anabaena; species Anabaena sp. CCY 9910. The sequence goes on from NZ_CAWUDJ010000038.1 coordinate 6,470, forward strand.
AGAAATACTGTGAATTTCTGTGATGAGATGCAAAATTTCAATTTATGTGCGAAATCGCTAAGAGGCTCAAACGCTTACTCCATAATCAATTTCACCTTATGCGCGAATTAGAGAGGCTGAAACCTCTGTAAATTCGTTCTCAAAATTTCACTTTATGCGCGAACCCACAGTTATAGGGTTTCTAGCTCCTCTTGTCGCAGACAAAGTGAAAATTTGTCGCGGAGTAGATGAAAAATTCCTACCAAATTCGCGGACTAATTGAAATTTTCCGCCCAATGGGAATAAAAGGGCGCAACTCATTCCAGTATAAGGCTTTGGAGCAATAATTCTGTAAGTAGCGATCGCCGTGTACTACGAGAGAATAAGGGTTACACCAGGTCATTTTCAATTAGTCTGCGACAAATTTTCACTTTGTCGCCTTTGTATAGCAGTGGGGAAAAAATGTGTGGGTTCGCGCATAAAGTGAAATTTTGAGAACGAATTTACAGAGGTTTCAGCCTCTCTAATTCGCGCATAAGGTGAAATTGATTATGGAGTAAGCGTTTGAGCCTCTTAGCGATTTCGCACATAAATTGAAATTTTGCATCTCATCACAGAAATTCACAGTATTTCTTGTAAGAGTGATAGAGCTTTATACCTAACAACCTAAATGTTACGTACAACAGCTACTTAGCTACCTTCTTATCAAGGTGTATTAGCAATTTTCTAGACCGGGCGATCGCACTTGAAAAGTAGGTTTTTAAAAGCATTCGGGCTGATGTTAAATCAAAGCAGAAAATTTCACTTTATCTGCGAATTGACTATTTGGCTCAAACCCTTGCCTCATAATCGATTTCAATTTATGCGCGAATCTCGATGCCCCAAACCCCTATAAATTCGTTGTTCAAATTTCATCTTATGTGCGAACCCACATAACTACGTTGAAAATTTTTCAATTAGTCCGCGAACCGACACCATGCCGATTGCTGACTTATTGCAATTTTTTAAAGCTTTGATTTGGTTGTAGCGCAGTTGATCTATTGGGGCGTTTCTGTCTACAACTGCTCATAATTCATCTTAGCTTTTCTTTAGCATTAATCTCTCGGTCACCAGGGGGTTCCGGGATCGTTCCGGTATGTGGTACAGCAGTCTTTAGCCCCAGAAGTACACTATTTCTAGAGTGTGACAACTGAGATTTGTCACTTTTTGTCACTCATTAGTTACATAAACGCAGCTTATCACGCGCTCCTGGATGAGTAACAAAATAATCTTGAAGCCATTGACATCCCTGTGCTAGTAAATGATCTAAATCCAAATTCCACAAAATTACTTTGCCATCTTCACTAGCAGAAACAATAGTCTTGCCATCAGGGCTGAAAATAAGGCTTGTCACTGGTTTGCTATGTCCAGTGAGGGTAGTAATGGGAGTTCCATCTCGTTTCCAAAGTTTGATAGTTGTGTCATAACTACCAGAAGCAAGGATTTTACCATCGGGATCGGTGCTGAAACTGACGCTTGTGACTGAATTGTTATGTCCTGTCAGAGTAGTGATTGGTTTTCCGTTCCTTTGCCAAAGTTTAATAGTTTGATCTGCACTCGCTGAAGCAATAATTTCTCCATCGGGACTGAAACTTATACTATTAATCTCTTTTCTATGTCCATTTAAAGTAGTAATTAAAGTCCCATCTATGTGCCAAAGTTTTATAGTTCTATCATCACTATCACCACCAGAAGCGATAGTTTTACCATCTGGACTAAAGGCAATACTGGTTACAAAATTTTTGTGGCTATCTTTACTGGGAGATGAAATCAGAGTAGGAGTACCCTGTTTCCAGATTTGAATATTACCCTGGCTAGTACCAAAAGCAATAATTTTACCATCGGGGCTAAAACTGACATTTGTTAGCCACTCTTTAAAAGCAGGGAGAGTTTTAATTTGCTTGCTATCCCATCTCCAGAGTTTAGCAGTGCCTTGATTCATACCAGCAACAATAGTTTTTCCATCTGGGCTGAAACCGAGATCGTTCTTCAGACCTTTATATCCTTGTAGGGTCTCAACTAGGCTTCCATTTTGTTGCCAAAGTTTTATAGTCCCATTACCACTGGTAGCTATGACATTTGCTTGGGTATTAAAAGTTATACTACCGATTTCATTTTGATGTCCATTTAATTTTGTTACTTGAGGTATATCCCAGCGCCAAAGTTTAATTTTGCCATCTCTGTCAACAGAAGCGATCGCTTTACCGTCCGGGTTAAAATTGATGCTAGTGACTGAATCACTATGTCCAACAAAGGTATTAATTAGAGTAATTAGAGTACCATCTAATTGCCAGAGTTTGATAGTTTGGTTACTACTCCCAGAAGCAATAAATTTACTATTTGGGCTAAAACGAACGGTATTTATTCTATCTGTATGCCACTCGATAGGTTTAACTAAGTTGTCATTAAGTTTCCAAAGTTTGATAGTTCCAACATTATCAGTAACAATAGCAGCAGCAATAGTTTCACCATCGGGGCTAAAAGTGACACTTGTTAGCCAACCTTTATTCCCAGAAAGAGTTTTAATGAAGGTTCCATTGCGGTTCCAAAGTTCAATATTTCCTTCTTCACTACCAACAGCAATAATTTCCCCATTAGGGCTGATTGCAGCAGTTGTAGTTAAACTCTGCATTTGCACGGGTATAGTTGTAATCAGATTCCCGTTCAATTGCCAAAGTTTTATAGTTCCATCTATGCTGGCAGAAACAATAGTATTATCAGAACTAAATGACACACTGACTACCGAACGTTGATGTCCAACGAGGGTTTTAATTAGAGTACCATCTCTCTTCCAAAGTTTAATAGTGCCGTCATCACTAGCAGAAGCTATGAATTGGCTATCGTGGCTCAAGCTCAAGCTTTTCACCCTCTTTTTATGCCCAGAAAGGGTTTTGATGGGAGTACCATCTCTATTCCAGAGTTTAAAAGTACCGTCATTATTATCAATAGTACGGTCATCATTCGTAAAAGCTATAAGCTCACCATCGGGACTAAAACTCACAGCACCACCATTTATTTTTTGACCAATGTCAAATTGATTATATTCATGAATATTGACGAGAATATTTAGTAAAGCAGATAAGGGGGTAGTTGTTTGATATTCTCCCAAAGAAGATTTATTATACACAAGAGGTTTTAAATCTTGAACAGCCTTCATGGCTGAAAGTAAAGCTTCAAATTGTTTAGATTTAAATTGTTGCTCGGTATTATATCCCACTTGTGTAAGTCTCTTAGCTTCCTCGGCTTTATGTAGTATATTTTGTCCTACCAAAACCAGAATAGTTGCAATAATCCCTCCTAGACAAATGATATACATCGCTTTCTGATTAGCTTTAGCTAATTGTTGTTTTCCCCTTTCATTGGTTTCGTTCAGTTTTTGTCTAGCTATTTCATTAGCATCAGCTAATTTCTGATTAACTTCAGTCAATTTATGATTAGCTTCAATTTGTAATTCTGTAGTAATTTTTTGGCTAGATTGTAAAAATTCATAATCAGTATTACTAAGATTTTTACCAACTGCCCATGTTAAAGCTTCATCTAAAGCTTTCCCTTGCAATAAGCAGGATGGTTCTTGTTGAGAATTTAACCAGTTATTAATTGCTTCACTATAGGGGCGAAGTTTATCTAACTCTTGTTCAATCCAATTTTGATTAAAAACCGCTTGATAGATGGGATTATATACTTTTAAATAATTATCTTTTTTGACTACTAAACCTGATAGTCTCAATTCTGTTTGCTCTTGACTACTATCTACGATTACCCTCACACCTGGGTGTAAAACTTGTTGATATAATCCCAATAGTCTGCTTGCTTTTTGTTCATTCCGCAGTAGACGATCTCGTATGGTTCTTAAATGCTCTGGTTCATCTTGGGTTTCCCAATTATTTATAATATATTTATTAACTAATTCGTTAACATTCAGACAGCTATTTGTTCTTTCTTGAGCAATTAAGCTGCACAATTTTTGTGTAAGGAATGGCTGTCCACCAGTCCAATGTAACACATCTTGTAATACGACTTCTGGATGCTCTACTGTGTCTGCTAACCCTGGAATTAATGCCTCTTTCGCTTCGACAAAGCTAAACCCGGTTAGTTCTATGGAACTACCAATATTAAACGGTGTACGTTCTCTCTCTTTAATTAAATCTCCTGGTGTCGCTACTCCTAGCAAACAAAAAGTTAGACGTTCATATTTAGGAGATTCAGCACGTTGATTGTAACAAGCGCGAATTAAAGCGAAAAAATCATCTTTAAATTCAGTTTTGAGTAAGGTATCAATTTCATCAATAAAAATGATTATATTCGCTGATAATTTATTCAAAACCAAGGACTCAAAAAGTAAATTTAATCGCTGTACATCTGTCCAAGAGTCATGCTGTAACCACCAACTATTAAAATCTATATCATCAATTTCCAAACTAGTTAACAATTGATTTGCAAATCCCTTGTACCATTTTTCTGGACTGACATGACCACCAAGAATAGTCAAATCAATAGAAGCACATTTTATTCCTATTGCTCTGAATTTTTTGATTGCTTGTACTCGCAAACTAGATTTACCCATCTGTCGTGAGTTAAATACAAAACAATACTCCCCAGTCTTCAACAGTTGAAAGATTTGTGCATCGGCTTTTCGGGATACATAGGTGCGATGATTCGCATTTAAACTACCACCGACTTTATAATAGTTGTCAAATTTCATTGTTTTTACACCAATTCATTAGAGGCGAGCGCAAAAATATTCATGATACAAACGGCAGCGTGGTATAACAATATTATTGGTAATTTTAATTAGTCCCATACTATCTAATTGATAGATTTGGCGATTTTTAGATTCTAATTTAACTACTTCACGAGTATTCAATATGGCTTTAAATACACTTCCTAATTCTTGATTTTCTTGGAGTGTCTCTAAATGTCGTCGTAAATGCTCAGTATAAATTCCTATATCTGTAGCTGCTTCTTTGATTAACTGCTCAATAGTTACATCCTGACGTACTAGATAATAAAGTGCCAATCGCACTAAATAAGGATGTCCTCCCACTAAAGACATAATGGGAAAAATATTTTTACTATCCCAACCATGTCGAATAGCTAAACTTTTCACCTGTTCCTCAGTAAATTCTTCTAATTTAATTGGTAAACCTACATTAAAAGGAGATTGATTAATATCTAAACGTCCATAATCTTCTGTAGAATGTGATACTAACAGCCGCAATTTTTCCCATGTTTCTGATTCATTAGCATTTTCATTCCAATTACGCAACATGGGGAAGAAATTTTCATAAATTTCAGGATATTCAAATAATTTATCTACTTCATCTAAAGCGAGAACTAAAACACCATCTAATTTTTTTAGCAGATTTTGGAATGTAAAAGTGCAATTGACCATACTGGGAGTATCTAGATCCCAAGCTGGTAGTGGAGGTGCTGAAGACAGTTGATTAGTTACATAAGCATAAAAACTGCGTAAAAAATCATTGGCATTAGTAAATTTATTTGTTTCTATTAAGCTGAAATTCAAGTAAATTGTACTATAATTACTCTTCTTAGCTTCAGCCCTAATTCTTTTTAAAAGTGAAGTTTTACCCATCTGCTTGGGGGCTTTAATCCGAATGAGCGCACCTGGTTCTTTGATAGCACTATAACAACGAGATTCAATCGGAGAGCGTTCTTGATAAAAGGCAGAGTTAACTGGTTCTGGCCCTTCTGGAAACCTGATATTCTGAATGATATGTCCGCATTTTTCTAAAGCTTTAACACTGACTAACTCCGGCTTATACTTAGCAAATATTTCAACCAAGTTACAACGGTAATCTGGTTCTGTTTCAGGAGGAAAGCCAAATTTAGTAGATATATTTCTGAGTTGATGGCTAGCAGTAGAACGATGCGTAGCTCCAAGTTCTCTGGCTATGTGTTCATCTGTCTGTCCACCTAAAAATAATGGTAAAACCTTCTTCTGTTTCGGAGTTAATTCGTATTGATATATGTGTTCAAAAGCTTCTTGATTCATAAGTATATTGATGGCTTGCTTGATTTTTTTTATTTAACGTGTTTGTAAAATCAGTGGACTATGAGCAGTCTTGAGTTAAGAAGAAAGATGTGAAAAACTGCAAATTCAGTATAGATACGTATAAAAAGAAACAAAGTAAATTGACTTGTATTTGCTGTAAATGATACTATCTTCCCGCTTTTGCTTCAAATTACAAAATAAATTTAATCTCAGCAATATTTAGAGTGCGTGATTTTATATGACGTACAAGATTTGTGTTGTGCTGGCGATAGTTCTTGTTTGTGTAATTAGCAAAATCTTCTGCATATATTATTATAAGAACACATAATATGTAAATTTTATAATTAATTTATAAATTGACTTTCCAGTTTTACTTTAGCAGCAGTCAGATAGACATTAACAATGTTGAAGAAAACTTCACCAACACAGATGTTGAACTTAAATTGATGAACTTATTGTCAAATTATGAAATGTATATAAGTCAGCTTTTAAGATGAATATTAACAAAGCAAGGACAGTAATTCTGACATTTATTGATTTTGCTAGTTTTGAAAATATAACTAGCTCGCAATTATCCCAAAAGATTTCTTGATTGACGTTGAAGGAGAAAAAATATGAATTCCAAATTAATCGTTTCCCTGTTCACTGGCTGCGTTTTGACTGCTACCTGCATCACTTCTATGATTAGTCAAGCCAAAGCTGATGACGAAGTTCGCTTTATCTGTGCTTCGGGTTACGACCAACAAACTGATAAACGCTTTCCCACAACTTACGGTTGGACATCACGGGGGAAAATAGCAGTTATTCGTTGGAAATATCGTTGGTTCAACAGTCAAACTATTACTCCTGACAAACGCTGTGAAGAAGTATCGTCACGATTTCAGAAAGCTTATAACAATCAAAGCTTGTCTTACATCACGAATGGTACAGCTAATGGACAAGCAGTCATTTGCACAGCCAAACAAGTAGATGCTCCTTGCGATACTGTACTGCTAACTTTACGACCTCAAGATGATTCCTTGCAGATTCTTAATGAACTCAAAGAAATCCTGAGAGGGCGTAGTACTAAACCAATAGAACATAGCTCTAAGAAACCTCAAGTTTACTACAAAATTGACATTAAGAAGTTTCTGCAAACAGCCCCTGTAGAAAAATAATAATATCAATTCTTGTTGATATCAGGCTGCTGCTATCTCAGTAAATATGCTCGTAGTAGGCGATTAATCGCTAGTAAAATTAGATATATACCACTATTTATCTTTGATTAAGACGCACTAAAGTGCTTACTACGAGCGTTCTTTATCTATAGGTTAACTCAATATTACTTTAATCAATTGAAAAATGAAGCGTTTTAATATTTTTGCTCTCGCTGGCTTAAGTAGTCTCCTCATGCTCCCTAGCGTCGATGCTGAAATACCTCAGCAAGCATTTAATCAAAGCAATCCTATACTTGCAAGTAATACCCTATCTCCAGAAAAAGTTCGTCAATTAGCTCAAGCTGTCACCGTTAAAGTATTTAGTTCTAATAAAGGTGGAAGTGGAGTATTAATTGGTAAACAAGGGCAAACTTACACCATTCTCACTAATGCCCATGTTATTAGTAACAAAGGCACTCATAGCATCCAAACACCTGATGGTAAAACCCATAAGGCTACAGTTATTAGCAGTGGTAATTCTTTATCAGGTAATGATTTAGCTGTCTTGGAATTTCAAGCTCAAGAGAATTACCAAATTGTTACCTTAGCAACCAACTCGAATTTATCAGAAAATCAAGAAGTATGGGCTGCTGGTTTTCCCGATGATAGTAAAGAATTGGTCATCACCAATGGCAAAATATCTCTGCTATCTCCTCAACCATTAATCGGTGGATATCAAATCGGGTATACCAATGAAATTCGACAAGGAATGAGTGGAGGAACACTATTAAATCAAGAAGGTAAATTAATCGGGATAAATGGTTTAAATAATAATGTGATTTTAAACGATACTTACACCTATGAAGATGGGACAGTTCCTAATGCAGAAGAAATTCAGCGATTGAAAAAATTTAGTTTTGCTGTTCCCATTCAAACTTTAGCGAAAGTCGCTCCTAATTTAGCAATTATTCCCCCAGAATGGCGAAATCAGCAGCAAGCTGTAAAACCGCCAGTAGGTAATACATTAGCGGATAAAATCAATAACATAGCTCAACAGATTACTGTCAAGATTGATTCCAAAAATCATGGTAATGGTTCTGGTGTAATAGTTGCTCAACAAGGGCAAACTTATTATGTGGCTACAGCGCGTCATGTAGTAAAAAATCCAGATTCTTATGAAATTATTACCCCTGATGGTAAGCGATATGCAGTGAAACCAGAAAATATAATTAAGTCAGACTTAACACACGCTGTATTGATTAAATTTACTAGCAATGAGCGCTATGATATTGCAACTATTTCTACATATAACCAATCCGTTTTAGATTCCATTAACCAAAAACAAAAAAAATTTTGGGTATTTTTATCTGGTTTTCCCGAAAAGAGTGTAAAGCCGCAATTAAATCCAGGGTATCTTCAAGAAAGAGAAAATTTATTTGCAAATACAGACAATAGTGAGTTGTTGACTGGTTTCCTTAATAATGGTTATAGGTTGAATCTGAGCTACTCCAATTTATCGCTGGGTGGAATGAGTGGAGGCCCAGTAATAGATGTTAAGGGGCAAGTAATTGGGATTAATGGAGGTATTGACAATCAACAGACTGAAATAGGTTTTGGGTATGGTACACCCAGTAGTAGCATTGTGGGTTTAGCCACACAAGAAGGAATAAAGTTAGTCGTCACTTCCGAGACACCAAGCATCAAAGATTCAGAAATTAATTCACTGTGGGAGCATCCATTATTTGCTATTAAAAAGCCGCCAGCCAATGCAAACGAGAATGAGTTATTTAAATATGCCAATCAACTATGGCGAATCAGAAAATATTCAGAAACAGTAGCTGTTTTACAACAAATACTGAAGCTAAATAAAAACTCTTATAAAGCTCATTACGTAAGTGGTTTAGTATTATCTAATGAAGAAGATAAACATGAAAAAGCTCTAGATGCTTTTGATAAAGCAATTGCTATTACGCCAAATAGCTCTGAGGCTTGGAAATTAAAAACTGATGTATTACATAGGTTAAAAAAATACCCATTAGCTCTAGCAGCAGTTGACAAGGCTATTGAGTACAGTGATAAAGACTTTAGTCTTTATTTACTTCGTTCGTCGATATTACTTCAATTAAAAAGATATCCTGATGCGCTAGCAGCAATTAACGAGGCGATTAAGATTGAGAGTTTTGATTTCAACTACTTAATACGGGCTAATCTCCTCTATCTTTTGAAAGATTACCAAGCAGCACTAGAAGATTCTAATCAATTGATTAAGCTTAAACCTGATGATGCTAATGCTTACCTTTTGCGAGGTAATATTCGTGTTAAATTAAAAGATAATAAAGCAGCTTTAGCAGATTACAATCAAGCTATTAAACTCCAACCTAATAATGGCACGTCCTACTACTTGCGGGGTAATGTCTATAAAAACTTGAAAGATTATCGAGTAGCACTAGCAGATTTTAATCAGGCGATAAATCTTAAACCTGATGATGCTGATGCCTATCACTGGCGGGGTAATTTCTACCAGCTATTAAAAGATAATAAAGCTGCCTTAGCAGATTATAATCACGCGATTAAACTTCAACCTGATAATGCGCTTCGATATAGTTTGCGAGGTATCTTTTATGCTGAATTGAATGATAATAAAGCGGCCTTAGCAGATTTTAATCAGGCGATTAAGCTTAAACCTGATAATGCTGAGCCTTATTACTGGCGAGGTAGTGTCTATGAAAATTTGAAAGATGATAAAGCAGCGCTAGCAGATTATAATCACGCGATTAAACTTCAACCCGATAATGGCTACGCCTACTACTGGCGAGGTAATTTCTACAAAAATTTGAAAAATTATCCAGCAGCGCTAGCAGATGTTAACCAAGCGATTAAATTTGAAGCCGATAATATCAGTAACTACATTTTGCGTGGTGCTGTCTATAAAGAGTTGAAAGAGTATAAAGCAGCGCTAGCAGATTATAGCCAAGTGATTAGACTCCAACCCGATAATGCCAATGCCTACAGCGCTGCCTACAGGGCGCGGGGTGATGTTCTCTATATGTTGAATAAGTATCAAGAAGCACTAGCAGATTTGAATCAAGCAATTAAACTTCAACCCGATGATACCAATAACTATGTTATGCGGGGTATTATCCATAAAGGATTGAAAGATTATCAAGCAGCATTAGCAGATTTGAGTCAAGCGATTAAACTCCAACCCAATGATGCCAATAACTATGTTATGCGGGGTATTATCCATAAAGAGTTGAAAGACTATCAAGCAGCGCTAACAGATTACAATCAAGCGATTAAGCTTCAACCCAATTATGCTGATGCCTACTACTGGCGGGGTGATGTCTTCTATCTGTTGAACAAGTATCAAGAAGCGCTAGCAGATTTCAATCAAGCTATTAAACTTCAACCCGATAATGCCAACAACTACGTTACGCGGGGTAATCTCCGTGTTAAGTTGAACGATTATCAAGCAGCGCTGGCAGATTTCAATCAAGCTCTTAAGCTTGAACCAAATAATCCTAATGCTTACTACTGGCGGAGTGATGTCAACTATTGGTTGAGAGATTATCAAGCAGCACAAACAGATTTAAATCAAGCAATTAAACTTCAACCCGATAATGCCAATACTTACTACTTTCGGGGTGTTGTTCGCTATTTCTTAATAGATTATCCAGCAGCACTGGCAGATTTGAATCAAGCAATTAAACTTCAACCCGATAATGCCAATGCTTACTACTGGCGGGGTTTTGTCCGTAATGGGTTAAAAGATTATCAGCCAGCACTAGCAGATTGCAATCAAACAATTAAACTTCAACCAAATGATGCCGAGGGCTACTACTGTCGGGGCGTTGTTTACCAAAAACAAGGAAATGATAACGCCGCACTATCAGAATATGCTCAAGCACTTACTAAAGACAAAAAATTTGCCGCAGCTAACGCAAAAATTGGCTACATCAAATATGAAAGGGGAGATGTTGAAGGGGCAATTCAAGAGTGGCAAAAAGCCATTCAAGTTAATAGTGACTTAACAGGGCCACAATTAGCACTTGCAGTAGTTTTACATAGCAGAGGCGAGCAACAAAAAGCTCTCAATATGGCACAAGCCACCTTGCGTGTGGATAAATATTTAGCTGATGTTGAGGTTCTCAAACAAACTCTTTGGGGTACAAAACTAATTGCAGAGGGAGAAAAGCTCCTCTCTCATCCTAATATCCAAGCATTGCGAGTCAAGAAGTAGGTTAGTTGTTGTTGTGAGGATAATTAAGGTGTCTCAAGCAGCAATCTTTTCTTGCTAATACCAGACTGCTGCTATCTCAGTAAATATGCTCGTAGTAAGCGATTAAGCGCTATAAAAATTTAGATGTATACCACAACTTATCTTTTATTAAGAAGCAATTTTCTGCTTACCACAAGCATTTTTTATCTATAGGTTAACTCAATATTACTTTAATCAATTGAAAAATGAAGCGTTTTAATATTTTTGCTCTCGCTGGCTTAAGTAGTCTCCTCATGCTCCCTAGCGTCGATGCTGAAATACCTCAGCAAGCATTTAATCAAAGCAATCCTATACTTGCAAGTAATACCCTATCTCCAGAAAAAGTTCGTCAATTAGCTCAAGCTGTCACCGTTAAAGTATTTAGTTCTAATAAAGGTGGAAGTGGAGTATTAATTGGTAAACAAGGGCAAACTTACACCATTCTCACTAATGCCCATGTTATTAGTAACAAAGGCACTCATAGCATCCAAACACCTGATGGTAAAACCCATAAGGCTACAGTTATTAGCAGTGGTAATTCTTTATCAGGTAATGATTTAGCTGTCTTGGAATTTCAAGCTCAAGAGAATTACCAAATTGTTACCTTAGCAACCAACTCGAATTTATCAGAAAATCAAGAAGTATGGGCTGCTGGTTTTCCCGATGATAGTAAAGAATTGGTCATCACCAATGGCAAAATATCTCTGCTATCTCCTCAACCATTAATCGGTGGATATCAAATCGGGTATACCAATGAAATTCGACAGGGAATGAGTGGAGGGACACTATTAAATCAAGAAGGTAAGTTAATCGGGATAAATGGTTTAAATAATAATGCGATTTTAAACGATACTTACACCTATGAAGATGGGAGTGTTCCTAATGCAGAAGAAATTCAACGATTGAAAAAATTTAGTTTTGCTGTTCCCATTCAAACTTTAGCGAAAGTCGCCCCAAATTTAGCTGTTATTCCCCCTGAATGGCGGAATCAACAGCAAGCTGGAAAACCGGCAGTAGGTAATACGTTAGCGGATAAAATTCATAATATAGCTCAAAAGATTACTGTCAGGATTGACTCGAAAAATCATGGTAATGGTTCTGGTGTAATAATTGCTCGACAAGGGCAAACTTACTATGTAGCTACGGCGCGTCATGTAGTAGAAAAGTCAGATTATTATGAAATTATTACCCCAGATGGTAAGCGATATGCAGTACAACCAGAAATAACTACGTCACAGGGAACTGACGCAGCCCTCATAAAGTTTACCAGCAATAAAAACTATACGGTTGCAACTATCTCTAAAGAGAATCGCTCTGCTCTTGATAACACTGATCAAAAAAATATGTTGGTATTTGTATCTGGTTTTCCTGGAGTAGATAGGGGAAAGCATAAATTGACTGTCGGTTTTTTAACAGTAAAAGAAAATTTATTTTTTGATGTAGACAGCAATGAAGTAGAAAACCATGATTATATAAAAAATTTACTTCAAGATGGTCATGATTTGCGTTATTCCAATTTATCACTAGGCGGAATGAGTGGAGGTCCAGTACTAAATTTTATGGGAGAAGTAATTGGGATTAACTTAGGTGCTGACCCTAGAAAGCTCAAACAAATTGATACTAATGATAAAAATAGACAACCAGTTGATATTGGTTTTGGTTTAGGAATACCCAGCAATACACTTCTGGGTTTAGCGACGAAAGTAGGACTGAATAAAAAATTGTTAAGGCTCGTCAACAATAGTAATATATCTCAACCACAAACTATACAAGATTCAGAAATTAATTCACTGTGGCAACATCCATTATTTGCTATCCAAAAGCCAGCAGCCAATGCTAATGAATATGAGTGGTTACAATATGCTAATCAAATATGGCGAATCGGAAAGTATTCAGAAACTGCTGCTATTTTACAGAAAATAGTTGAGTCTAAACCAAATTATTATCAAATTCATTTTGTACTAGGTTTAGTACTAACAAATCAAAAAGATAAACTTGAGGAAGCTCTTGCTGCTTTTGAGAAAGTAACTACTCTCAAACCAGATTTTTATGAAGCATGGAAATGGAAAACTTCTGTGTTAATAGGTTTAGAAAAATACCCATTAGCTCTAGCAGCAGTTGACAAGGCTATTGAATACAGTACAGATAAAGACTTTAGTCTTTATTTGTTTCGTTCGTCGATCTTATTTCGATTAAATAGAAATCCAGAGGCACTAGAAGCAATTAACGAGGCGATTAAGATTCAGGATCTTGATATCAACTACTTAATGCGGACTTATGTCCTCTATCAATTGGAAGATTACCAAGCAGCATTAGCAAGTTCTAAACAATTAATTACACGTCAACCTAATAACGCCAATAACTACGTTCTCCAAGGTGATATTCACGTTAGGTTGAAAAAGCATCAAGCAGCTTTAGCAGATTACAAGCAAGCAATTAAACTTCAACCTGATAATTATGATGCTTACGTTTCACGAGGTGATTTATACGTTGAGATTAAAGATAACAAAGCAGCGCTAGCAGATTACAAGCAAGCGATTAAACTTCAACCTGATAATGCTAAGGCTTACTACTGGCGAGGTAATTTGCACAAAGATTTGAAGGATTATCAAGCAGCGCTAGCAGATGCCAATCAAGCGATTAAATTTAAACCCAACAATAGCAACAACTACGTTCTCCGGGCTAGTGTCTACAAAAAGTTGAACAAGTATAAAGAAGCCCTAGTAGATTACAATCAAGCGATTAAACTTCGACCCAATCATCTTAATTACTCTTTGCGGGCTAGTTTCCACAGAGATTTAAAGGATTATCAAGCAGCGCTAACAGACTACGACCAAGCCATTAAGCTTCAACCCAATGATGCCAACACCTATCAGCAGAGGGGTAATGTCCACTTTTTGCTAAATAAGTATCAAGAAGCACTCACAGATTACAACCAAGCGATTACACTTCAACCTGATAATGCCGATAACTACGCTTTGCGCGGTATTGTCCACGTTGCGTTGAACGATTATAAAACAGCACTAGCAGATTATGATCAAGCGATTAAGCTTCAACCCAATAATAGCAGATACTACGTTTTGCGGGGTAATGTCCACAAAGAGTTGAAAAAGTATCAAGAAGCACTAGCAGATTGCAATCAAGCAATTAAACTTCAAGCTGATAATGGTAGTGCTTACCACTGTCGGGGTAATGTCAACTATTGGTTGAGAGATTATCAAGCAGCTCTAGCAGATTACAACCAAGTGATTAAAGTTCAACCCGATAATGCCAATGCTTACTACTGGCGGGGTGTTGTCCGCTATTTCTTAATAGATTATCCAGCAGCACTGGCAGATTTAAATCAAGCAATTAAAGTTCAACCCGATAATGCCAACGCTTACTACTGGCGGGGTTTCGTCCGCAAAGAGTTAAAAGATTATCAAGCAGCACTAGCAGATTGCAATCAAACAATTAAACTTCAACCAAATGATGCCGTGGGCTACTACTGTCGGGGCGTTATCTACCAAAAGCAAGGAAATGATAACGCCGCACTATCAGAATATGCTCAGGCGCTTGCCAAAGACAAAACATTTGCCGGAGCTAACGCAAAAATTGGCTACATCAAATATGAAAGGGGAGATATTGAAGGGGCAATTCAAGAGTGGCAAAAGGCTATTCAAATTGATAATGACTTAACAGGGCCACAATTAGCACTTGCAGTAGTTTTACATAGCAGAGGTGAGCAACAAAAGGCTCTAAATATGGCACAAGCTACCTTGCGTGTGGATAAAACTTTAGCTGATGTTGAGGTTCTCAAACAAACTCTTTGGGGTACAAAACTAATTGCAGAGGGAGAAAAGCTCCTCTCTCATCCTAATATCCAAGCATTGCGAGTCAAGAAATAAGTTAGTTGTTGTTGAAAAAAACTTCACCAAAATCAACCCTAGTCTCACCTGGGAGAATTTATTCTCAAATTTCGACTGGGGTTGGTGAAGACAAATAAGATGATAAATAGTAAAGCTATTAATTATTGAGAAAAATCTCCAATGAAAAGCAATTTATTAAAGATAGGAATTTCAACATTTTTGACGACTGTAATTAGTGTAATTGGTATTGATAATGTATTGGGTTATCAATTGCCAACTATTAAAAATGATGAAGAAATTCAACCTACCTTGCTAGATAAAAAGACTAAAGAAGGAACATCAAGAATTCTCCTAGCAGACAACTCTGAAGAACGAAACCGGATTCGCCTCTATGAAAAAGCTAGTCCGGCTGTAGTTGCCATTGCTCTTGGGACAGGAGGACATGGTAGTGGTTTTATTGTGAGTCCAGATGGTCTAGTTTTGACTAATGCTCACGTTGTCGAAGATAGCCCTAAGACTATGGCTGTGGTGTTGGCTGATGGTAGACAAGTATTAGCTGATGTGGTTGGTTTTGCATCTGGTGGCTTGGATTTAGCAGCACTCAAAATTCGTAATCAGAAAAATTTGCCCTTCCTGCCTTTATCATCTCCCGGTTCAGTGAAAGTTGGTCAATCGGTTTATGCTATTGGTACTCCCCTGGACTTGGAATTACGAAATACTTTAACCTCTGGGGTTATCAGTCGCATCGACACGAAATCAGGCTTAATTCAACATGATGCTGCTATTAACCCTGGTAATTCAGGAGGACCATTACTCAACTCGAATGGTCAAGTAATTGGTGTCAATACTTGGCTTTTTAATGATACCGAGATTAAAAGATTTATTGGCATTAGTTTAGCAATACCTACAGATATAGTCCAGCCTTTTTTGGTAGCTGTAAAACAGGGTAATGCTGAATTAGTGACTCAGCGCCAAAGACCTAGTAATAATCAAGAACAGGATTTACCCTTGAATGGTCAATTTATACAAGCGGCTTTAAAAAAAGGCGATCGTACTTTCCCAAACAATAGCTATTATCACATTTATGTCTTTGAAGGGAAAGCAGGTCAACAAGTAACTATTGAAATGGATAGTAAAGAAATAGACTCTCATTTATACTTACTGCTTCCTGCTAAAGAGACGCTAGTAGGGGAAAACGACGATATTTCTCCAAAGAATTTTAATGCTAAATTTACTGTGACTTTGCCTGAAGATGGCATTTACTATCTGCTAGCTAACACTTTTGAAGGAGGAGAATCCGGTAGTTACAGATTACGGGCTGTGATTTCTCAGAAATAAAATAGCTCCGAAGTTAATTTAACCCCAGACGGGCAAGAAGGTTGCGATGTCGCACCCCGATAAAACCTTGCTATACCTGGGCTTTGACAACCCTTGTAAAGAAATTAATTACTCAGTTTCTTAATCGTGTAGAATTTCATCTTTTTCCTAAAAGAGCATTCACCAAATTTGCGATTGCTCTTGGTAAGTAGAATATTTTCTGATTGTGATCGCTGTATGGCGGTCATCGTCTTTAAGCGATTTAAACATTTCACCTTAACCTCTCACCGATGCAGTCAGATACCTTACCAGGAATCACAAAATTTACTCAATGTTATGGATTTTTACATAGAGGTTAAAGTATTCATGAATATCCGAAATGGCTAGTAAGGAGTGATGACCCAATTGAAGGCGTGAGAGCATTTTTTGGGACAGCTAAACCTTGATTGGGACAAACAGGTTTTAAAGATAGGCTTTGTATCCCTAATTAGGATATAAGGTTACGTAAAGAGACATTATCGTAACCTAGTTTTTATGTCTGGTCGCATCGTAAAAGTCAATAATGATACTCTGCCTTCGGTAATGGAATGGTGGACTCAACCGGATGTGTTGGCGATGTTGTTGGCACAGAAGCGCAGTCAGTCCACTCGTAGAGCCTATGACTGGGACATTAAAGATTTTTTTGCCAGGATGTTTGGGGTGGAATCGACGGCGGAATGGGTGGTACGATTTTTGGCACTGCCGGGGGCGCAAGCCTTGGGGTGGGTGGTTAAGTACAAAGCCAAGCTAATAGATTCGGGGTTATCGGAAGCCACGGTTAACCGACGGTTAGCAGCTCTACGGGCGCTGGTGCATCAAGGTAGGGTGTTGGGGGTTTGTGGTTACACCTTGGAGGATATCAAGGGTGAGACTGTCATTAAGTACCGAGATACCAGTGGTGTTACTCCCCAAGAATTTAAGCAGATTCTTTTGACTTGCGATCCAACGACGGCGAAGGGGGTTAGGGATTATGCTCTGCTGCGCTTGCTTTGGGATAATGCGCTGCGGCGGGGGGAGATTGCAAAGTTAAAGATGGGGGATTTTGACCGTCAAAATAGCAGACTCATGGTTTTGGGTAAGGGAAAGGGTAGTCAGCGAGAGGCGATTGATTTAACTCCCAAGACTAGGGATGCGATTTGTTATTGGTTGGCGTTTCGGGGGTTGGCATCAACTAAAGATGCGTTGTTTGTGGCGTTAGATCCGAATACGCCGGGGCATCCTTTGTCAGATACGGGGCTGGCCAAGATGGTGAGAACGCGGGCCAAAAAAGCCGGTATTACTAAGCCGTTATCACCGCACCGCATTCGGCACAGTTCGATTACGGCGGCGTTGGATGCGGGGCAGAGTGTGCGGGAGGTGCAGAAGCTGAGTCGGCACACTAAGTTGGAGACGTTGATGATTTATGACGATAATCGACAGCAGCACCAGTTGAAGGTGAGTAGTGTGCTGGCGGATTTGGTTTGACTGATGTGGATGGGATGGGCTGCTACGGTGATAGCACCATAATTGAGACCATTAAATTAAGTTTAAAAATAAATAGTATTTTAAATACTGAGTGTCAACATCATGTGGGTTGAGTGTAAAGACATGGCGTTTATTTTTGCATAGGGTCTTTTTTAGTTAAAACTACTGCTGACTACGTTGTAAGCTATGTAATTAGGTAATAATAAATGAAAAACATATTTAATAAAAAAACAGTTATTTTCGCAATTTATTTTAGTATGGGTCTAACTTTAGGTTATTTTTTAGGATTTATTAGATTCCACGTTTTTTTTCAAAAAATAGGTTTCGTTAGTTACAATTACTTGCATAATAATTTGAATACCATGATTTTAGATAATCCTCTTGTTCAATGGTTTATCAAAAATATAGTTAACTTTACGCCTAAAAATGCTTTCATTTCTGATGTGATTGCGGTACAAGGCGCAGTGATTGCTATTGCTCTGCCTCTAAGTTTAGAAATTATCTCTAGAATATCCGAACGCTATCAATCAGGTGTAATTACGAGAAAGTTTAATCAAAGATGGGAAATAAAATTACTTCCTATATTATTAATAATTGATATTTTCATGGCTGTAAGTTTAAAATTTTTTGGTCAAACCGATTCAATTAATGGCTACTGGAAAGTTGTGGCATGGCTAACCTTTGTCATTTTTTTAATGACGATATATATCTTATATGTATTTTTTAAAACTCTTAGACACTACACCACCGATACTAGCTTTCTATTAGAACAGTTATTAAAGGATATAGAAGAATCACTTTCCCTAACGACCGAAAAAATAAAAGTTGATAAAAAAACTTTAAGCAGGAAACAAAAACAATTGGTAGAAGCTTTAGAAGGTACGGGCGACATATTAGTTTTCGATACGAAAAATAAGAAGAAAAATATAGATATTGAAAGCGGTTTAAATAAAATAGGTGATAAAATAAAGCAATTTCTTGATATTCAAAAAAATAGACCAGAGGAGTTTGAGATTTTACTTTTATCTGAAGATTATTTAAATATACATAATGAGAACCCACTTAATGCACAATTATTATTAGCATTCAATACTGAAAAACATCTCATTTCTTTTACTACATCTGTCAACCAATTATTAAGAGTACACGAAGCCGCCATAGAAGTTAAAAATTTTGAGATTGGTCGCCATGCAGTTTATCATATCATTTGGCTACTTGCAGATTTATGTCAAATTCCCAATAATAGATTACTTATTGAGCAATTACTTAAAACTCTTGCTGATATCAGAAGAAATAATGGTGAACAACCAGACCATTCAATACTATATTATGTCTCTATCAGATGGTATATTAACGTAGTTTTTAAGGCGAATTTTGAGATTTCTTCGTATCAGGATTTATTAGATAGATACTTTTTTGACAGTATTCAATACTTAATTTCAGAGGGTCAAATTCGTACTTTTGAATCAATGGTAGCGAGTTTAATAGATTCTGGGGATATCAGACCCTCTGCTAATTATATAAATATCGATACATATAATAATTTACTCATTGATTTAAATTATCAAAACTATATTGATTTTATTCAAAACAAAAATATACAAGAACAATTATTAAAATTTAATAAAATAAGCCATAATGTGCGTACAACAAATAAGTTAAATGAATGTCTAGAAGTTCTTACTAATATTCAAAAATTAATTGAACCTTACTTTAATAACTATCCCAAGGACGAATTTCAAAAAATAGATGTGAGTATTAAAGAATTTTTAATTGCCAATTTCAAGTACAATAATCTAATTGATATTATATTTAGCGTTGGAGCTTACTGTATCTTCAAGGAGAAATACAATTACATTAAATACCTTTGGAATTACAAACAACCTGCGGATTCAGATGCTTTCTGGATAGGTCATGATATTGTACCTAGTTCCCTCAATTTCTTGATAAATTTATATTTCGGGAATAGTCTCTCTCACAAGAGATTTAAGTTATTTTGGGAAAATCATCATGGTAGTGAATTATACTATAAGCAATATTTTTTATTATTACTGCTTAGGGAATTCCAAAAAAATGGGCCTAGCGAGATACAAAAATTAATTAATGACTTTAGATTCCCAGATTACTTAGATTGTCACTCCTTGAACAATATTAATTATTCTGTAGACAATCTCGTAGAAATAGCACAAGACTTGAAAAGTCAAATAGATGCTTTGAAAAGTATTGGATTTGAAATCACAAAAGTAGTAAATGATATTGATTCAGGTTTAATACCGTTTTTAGAAAATTTAAAACCACTGGTAGAGTTACAGTTAAAAAGATTGATAAAAGAACAAAATATTAGTCATATAAAAGTAAATGAATTTAAACAAAATTTTATTAAGGAATTTACTAATACTACAGTAGTAAGAAACATTATGAATTTTTTGGGCTTATACGAAAATCAAATTAATAATAATTCAAATTTTCAACATTTTTATGGAATTTGTGAAGTTATAAACAAAGAAGCATTTTTTGAAGAATGGTATTCGCATTGGTTTAACCCAGGTGGTGATTTCGGTAGAGGGTTAGCAAGAGATGAGGATTCCAAAATTATAGATGAGATAGAACAATATTGTGAAGAAATTGATGTGAGTCAACTTGATAGAATACTTGATTCTCTTCAAGAAGATTTACATAATGTCATTATTATTGCAATCAACTCAGATCTAAACAGATTTTTCGTAAAGAATCTAAACTTTACACGCAGTTCCAGCAATAGTTCAAAAACACTGGAAGTAAAAGGTTTTAAAGGCTGGTATAGATGTAAGAATCATGAAATTCCTGTTTTTGAAGTTTATTGTAACAAGCAAGATAGAAGAATTTTAATACTTGATAAGTTTAACTTGGGTAAGATAACCCAATATTCACCTGTTATGGATGAAGATTATGAAAATTTAGTAGACAGTTTTTACATTAATGTTCAGTCTTTTTCTGAAAACGAAGATTTAATGAATAGTATTTTACAGAATCCACCCGATTGGTTAACAGAAGAGGGAGACCAAGTGCAACAAAGAAATCATTTGGATGAGAAAGTTATTATCAAGATTTATGAAAATTTAGAATTTGAAAAACACCAAGACTTTAAAGGTTATCTAATAAAACTAACTGACATAGATAACTCTAATTTAAATGACTTTGTTTGATGCTGTAATAATCAGTCATATATTAGTAACTATCTGATTTTCTGACGGATGTTTGTAATGAGGTTGATTAATCGGGGGACATAAATAGTCAAAAGAATTATCAGTATGTTCCAGTTGCATATTCCGGGGCGCATTTAAAGCAATAACTGCATCACCAATCTTTGCACAACGCTTGCAGTCACAGGCTGCTGCTCCTTGAGTCAATATTTCTTTGAGATTATTAACAATTTTGATAAATCCCCTGGTATTTGAATTCTTGGGTAATTGGGAGGCAATTTGAACTAATTGCTCAATTTCTGAACGGTATTGCACTAAAAGAAACTGGTCAATTTGACATTGGCTGCGACAAATCTCTACATCTCCAAATTCATCAGCAAATTGCTTTAATCCTGCTGCTGCATTTTGCAAATCAAGGTTAAGGGGTACAAGGGCGCGGGTGCAGGCGGTAGCATCAGTGTTGGTGTTGTTAAATTTTTTTCTGAGTAGCAGTTCAAAACGTTTAATATAAATTCCTAAAACAGCCAGGGCTTTTTCTTTATCTTCGGGACTGCTAAAGTTGAGTTGATGGGTGCTAAAAAGTTGGGGTATAAGTTGTAAAATAGCTTTGAGTTCACTAGCTTTAAATCTATTACTCCACAGAGTAATAGCATCTCCAATATTGTTGATAGTTTCTAGGCGCAGGACAAAGTAGAAGGAAATAAGATTAATTAGATAACTGCGCTTCATCTCCATCTGTACATAGTTAGAGATATAAAGCGGTTGGTCAGTAAATTGAGATTTAAAATACTGCTTATAAACTTGTGTACCTAGTAGCAGAGAACGTAGAACCGAGGTGTCTAAAAAGTGGTGAGGAATAGAATTATTATCCATTCTGAGTTATTCCTCATCTTCATTTGTATCTAGGTTATCGTCAATGTTTACACCAAATGGTAGGGTATCAAAGCCTAAGTTTTCTAAAGTTAAAATGGCTGATTCGACTGAGGAATTGTTAATGGTTTCTTGATTTACTAGGAATGTTAATAATTCACAAACTCCCTTGTACTGATTGGCATTGTAATCAATCCATCGGTTTTGAAAGAAGAGTGCATCATGCAGTGCCATTACCACTTCTGTATAGGGGTCAAAAGGTAATTTATCGCGCAACTTCCGCATTGTACGCAGTAGATTGTCTGCATAGACGGCTGCTATTGGTTCTCCAGTATATTGCTGAAGTTTTTGTAAATCTCCTAAGAGAGTTTTGGTAATTTCTACTCCTGAAACTTCTAAGACTGTCTGTTCAGTATTCATTGTTTTTATTTAACAGTAAGTTCAGTTTATTTGGAGCTAATTGACATTTTATGGGGTAGATTTCTGGGATGAAACCGCAGTTGGAATATGCTCTCTAGCAACCCTAGCGGCAATACCTAAGTCTACAGGTGACTCTATTTTCTAGTCTATTAATTTTATTCCTCAAGATACTCTACCACCGCCGTTAGGTCTGCCATAGCTTGATTAAATCGATTTAATATTGCTTGGGCTACTTCTGGGTCAGCGTTGACCGTTGCTAGTTTTTCCCGTACACAACGGTCAAGGGCTTCTAGCCACAATGACAAGCCTGTATGCTGAATTGCTGATAATAACCCCATGTTGGTGAGAACAGCCAAATGAAATCCCAATTGGTCTTGTCCGCCATAGCCGAGATATCCGTTTCTCAGTTCCAGCTTTTCTGGGGTAAATTCTACATACTGTTCAAAGGTAATACCAGCTTTTTCTAGCTGGGGTTGGGGCAATGCAGGTTGAGATTGAGTCATAACACAATTATTTTAGGTAATCATCGTGTGGAATTCGAGGGAATGCTGCTGCTCGATGGCTGTTTCTTAGTAGCAGGGCAAAAACGGTTTGATTGCCAAATTAGATTGGTGAAAACCTTTAACTTCCTGTGACGGTCAATTTTCACTGTGACATACCACCCACTATGATTAATCATGCTCTCAAAATATTAAGATGAGAGCCACCTAAATAAAGAAACCTTAGCTTCAACAACATTGTAGAAGCTAACTGCTATACCCCCATGCAACAGAAAAGTTATCAGGCAGCATACGCCACCAAAATCAAAAAGTGGGTTGAAACAGCTAAAGAACTTCGCACCGAAAATTTTAGGTTAGCACTACCTATCACGCGATTGACTAGCATCAAAAGCCTTTGTCATGATGAAATTGCCGCAGAGCAATTTGCTCTCTACCTCTCAAAACGGGTTCAGCAGCAAATAAACGATGCCGACTGTCTTAGCCACCAGAGTCCTGAAGAATGGGAGACGTACAAAAATCTGATTACTGATGCTATTGCTCAGATGGAACGTTACCTGGAAACTCCCACTCTTGAGGGAAAGCAATCCCTTCGTCAGCTGTTAAGACAAATCGATGAGTTGCAAGGAGACGATTATCGTCATGTCCCCTGGGCTACTGTACGTTTTGTCAAGAGCGGTGAACTGCTCAAACTAGATTATGCTATACGCTGTTTTGTTGAGCAGGATTTTTCCTACTATGCTTATAAATTAGCTAGGGAATTCATAGAAGGCTATAAACCTGAATATGGCACAGGTTTGATTCCCGACTCCGTTCCTATGCTGCTGGAAGTGGCTGAGTTTTGGTGTCAGTATTATTTTGGACAAAATCTGACCCAGAAGTTTCCCAAATTGATGATCTCAACATAAACTATGCTGTAAAGGCAAAACAAAAAGCTCAGATTACACCAGTGACTAAAGTCATCACCGTCTTCAACCAAGCCGGCGGAGTCATGAAAACCAGCCTCACCATGAACCTCGGCTACCACCTGCACTTGAAAAAACATAAAACGCTGCTCATCGACCTAGACCCACAGGGAAGTCTGACAACTTTTATGGGTTTAGAACCACACGAACTTGAACACATTGTTGGTGATGCGATTCTCAATGAAGAAACGCCATTACCAATTCATCATGATTTACATGGTATGGATTTATTACCTGCCAATATTTCACTGAGTGCAGTGGAATTACAACTAGCTAGCGTGATGGCGCGGGAGATTCGGCTCAAGCAAGCTTTAGAACCTATATGCAATCAATATGATTTCATCCTCATCGACTGTCCGCCATCCTTGGGAGTATTGAGCATTTTAGGTCTGACAGCAGGAACTCATGTTTTAATTCCTATCCAGACACACTTCAAAGCTTTCAAAGGAACGGAATTGCTGCTCGATACAATTAAACAGGTGAGAAAACACGTTAATCCTCAGCTAGCGATATCAGGGATAGTTCCTACACTTTATAGCAACGCCAATCAAGATAAAGTTATCCTGGAAGCTTTAGAACAGCAGTTATCACCTCTAGCTAAGGTATATCCGGCAATTCCTCGTGCTACCGCATTTGCTGATGCGGCCATGAGTCGTCAACCTCTAGCAGTTTATGCCCCAAAACATCCAGCAATTACAGTTTTAAAGAAGATTGCTCAAGGAATGGAGAAGTTGTAATGACGAAAAAACGCCTGGAAGTCCCCAAGATGCGCGGCGTTGAAGATTTATTAACTATGGATGTGGACGCATCTCCAATTACTACTATTTCTATCCACAAAATTCGAGTTGCCAAACAACCACGCCGTTGGTTTGACCCTGAAAAAATGTCACACCTTGTGCAGTCGGTACGGGAACACGGGATTTTAGAACCCTTGTTAGTCCGTCCGCTCGGCAATGGAGAATATGAATTAATTGCAGGGGAAAGGCGACTGAGGGCAGCAAAGGAAGTTCGATTAGCTGAAGTCCCTATTGTGAGTAAGGAACTGACTGATAAACAAGCTCTGCAAGTCGCTTTACTTGAAAATTTACAGCGCGAAGACTTAAACCCAGTAGAAGAAGTTGAAGCCATACTGGAACTTTTGGCGATAGATTTAGATGTCAGCATTGAAGATGTCAAATCAATTCTCAACGAAGCTGCCAATGCAAAAAAACGTAATTTGGAGTTGACGGGAAACGTTTCCCGTCAACTCGAACAGATTGAATTTATCTTGGCTGGCATTGGTAAATTTAATGCGGAAAGCTTTCGGACGAGCCGCCTGCCGTTGCTTTCTTTGCCAGCAGATGTCATGGAAGTGTTGCGTCAGGGTCAGCTTGAATTTACTAAGGCACGAACCATAGCACGAGTCAAAGACCAGCAACAGCGTGCTGATCTTCTATCTTCAGCAATTACTCAAAATCTGTCGTTAACTCAAATTAAGGAATTAATCAAGCAACTGGAATCAGCCCAGACGACACCAGCAGCAGCGACACCAGAAAAGGTATTGAGCAAACGTTATACAGAAATAGGCAAGCGTTTACAACAAACAAAATTGTGGCAGGACGATAAAAAACGCAAGAAGTTAGAGCGGCTGTTGAATGACTTAGAAAAGCTGCTCGACGAATCCGAGATGTCGAATAACTAATTATTGATAGTCTTGAGTCCTTAATGTTACTTGGCGGTGGATAGACCAAAGGAATGTGCATCAATAATTAGCCAATCCTATGCTAAAAAACGTCATTTGGGGTTGACGGGAAACGTTTCCCGTCAACTCGAACAGATTGAATTTTTCTGGACTGGCTTTGGTAAATTCAATGTGTCAAGCTTTGGAACAAAGCTCCTGGCATTGCGCTCTTCGCCAGCAGATGTAATGGAAGTATTGCATCAGCGTCAGTTTGAATTTACCGTGCGAAGTGCTGTTAGCGGAGCGGGGCGTGAGCAGCGTGCTGAGTAAAAATCCTAGTACCCAATCCCCAGTGCCTCTTTCGTGCTAGGCAGTAAAACTTATTTCCTTGGGACTACCTGATCTCGACTACGAATATTTAAACTGTTCTACTGACATTACAAATGACTAATCCCATGCAAACAAGGTGATTTTAAGTTGACGGGAAACGTTTCCCGTCAACTCCAACAGATTGAATTTATCTTGCACCAAATGTCAAAAAATTGCATTACTTCCTCCTTAAGCTTGGTTGCAATCTCTCTAAAACCAGTGCTGAGAAACCTTTAGGTGATTTCTATAAAATTCAACTTGTAGGATTTTGACGCTTAACAGGTTTGGGCTTGGGCATTGGTTTAGGAACAGGTGTAATTTTTACAGGAAGTTCAAGGAGGGCAACGGCTTCTGCAATTGCTTGTACTTGTGTTGTGTTTAAATAAGTAGGAGAACTGCCAATCATCTGTAGCAGTGCGGGAACACCTTGTAAAACTGGAACTGAGCATTCCTTAGCTCCTATCCATTGAGCAACAGGAAAGACTACTGGGGCTGCAACCAACCCATCAGGAAGGTTAGGCATTAAAGAAGTAATCCATTGATTAAACATTTTCTGATGGTACATACTTTGAGAAGTCGGACTATTAGACACTGCTACCCAGTTATTACCTTCCCGTCGTTTCCATTTGTCTTTATAGGCACTAAATGACCCTTTCCAGGTTTTGACTTCTACTAAAAAAACGCCACCGTGACCGATGATTAGGTGGTCTATCTCTGTTAAAGAGCCTGAATTAGTGGGAATTAACGCATTATTAAATATCACCCATGTATCTGGAAATGATTGCAAAATTAAGGAAACTCCCCATTCCCCTATATTGCCTTTGACTTTGTTTTTGGCTTGGTTAAACTCATACATAAATGACCCCAAACCACCCAAAAAACCATTACCTAATTTTTCATGAATTTCTTGGTGTTTGGTAGATTTTTTAGCATCTATTTGTTGTTGGAATGTTGCCCTTAGTGCAGGTGATTGTTGCAGAACTTTCATAAAAATTTTAGTAATGTTTAGATAATTACCAGACAGTGTTTACCTATCCACTAGGTCTGTAACTGTCATTTTTATGATTCCCAGAACCAAAGGGCGATCTGCTGTTTCTCGTTTAGGTATAGTTGGATTATCAAGAGTTGGAGCGCAATCATTGTCAGGCTGCTTGAATTAACCTAGCAGCGAGTAATGACTCTCAGACTAACGAAAGAATTATCGTTTTACTAACCCTTACAGCCACACCCCTACACCCCAAAACCAAGGTTTTTGGTACACAGCGTAAAAAACCTACACCTGTCAGGGAGACGCTGGGGGTGTGGAAAATTCGCCCTTTGGGTCTAAACCTTCAATCAGCATTCATCTAAAGGACAAGAATCAAGCGAACGCCGCTCATCAGCATTTTTTTAGAAGAAATCCATTCCCTGATGACAATGCTCTGACTGTAGGCGATCGCTTGCTTGAAACGCACTAAAGTATGAAGACTGTAAATTAGTAAAATGTTTCTGAATTAGTTTCTTTGGCTGAATGCTTTAATTTCTCTTTATTTGGTATAGACGGGTTTTTCTATCCTGTTCTATACCATCTACATCATCCATACCGGGATTGAACACAGATGTGTAGCGGCACTGCCCATCGACTATAACAAATCAGGGATAGTGGGGCATAAAATTTGACAATTTGCAACAAATTTGAGTGAAACTCAGGAAATACAATCAGAAATCCTGAAGTGAAATCAATCTCTAGGGGTGTATGAATATTATGGGAATTTGTCGAAATTTGGGCGTAGCAGCGTTGGTAGCGTTGATTGTCGGGTGTTCGCCTGTCCAATCTCAAGTGCCACCATTAACTGAACTTTCCCCATCAATCAGCGTGCATTTACTGCTGGGAAATCCCAGTGATGCAACGCCAACAAAGCTTACACCTGATAATTACCTGATGGTCAAAAATCAATATGCACTCTCCTACAACAACAGCAAGGGAACTGCTAACTGGGTAGCTTGGCAGCTGAATTCCTCATGGTTGGGAGATGCAGATAGGCAGAATAACTTCCGCCCAGATAACACATTGCCTGCTGGTTGGGTGCGAGTGACTCCTTCTATGTACTCTGGAAGTGGATATGACAGAGGGCATATTGCACCATCGGGCGATCGCACGCGAACAGCAGAGGATAATGGGGCTACTTTCCTCATGACAAACATGATGCCCCAAACACCCGATAACAACCGGAACACTTGGGGTAATTTAGAAGATTATTGTCGAGAATTGGTAAGCCAAGGTAAAGAACTTTATATTGTCGCTGGCCCTAGCGGTAGTCAAGGTCAACCCCTCAAAGGTAAAGTGACAGTTCCTCAATCCACTTGGAAGATAGTTATTGTACTAGATAGCCCAGGCTCAGGGCTTACGGGTATTACAGCTAATACTCGCGTTATCGCAGTAAATATTCCCAACGAACCAGAATTAAATAATGATTGGAGAGCTTATAAAGTCAGTGTTGATGAATTAGAAACATTGACGGGTTACGATTTCTTGTCTAATGTTTCCCCCAATATTCAAGCTATTATTGAGAGTAAAGTTGATAACTAGTCAACAAGTCATGTTTCCACAACTTTAGTAGAAAGACCGGCTAAATTTCTGGTGGGAGTTTCACCAATAATATAAACATCGATTTCAATCCTTCCCAAGCGATACACCTGCGGGTTTTTTAAGTTCAATTTTATTACCTCTAGTAGTTTTTGAAATTTAACGACCACAGCCTTTTCTTCATCTTCATGCCAGTCTTGGGGAGTCGTAGCTCTGCTAAAAAAACTGTCAATGTTCACTACTTCAACAGGTGTATCTTGTCCATGACTTGTTTGCTGCAAGACTATTTCATGTGTCACAGGAGGTGCGATTTCTTCCCACAAAAAAACCTCAAATGGGTAATCTGACTCACTCATAAATAGCAAGCCATCAGATGCAAGTTTGAGTTGTTCGAGGATGTCTGAATTGGTGTTATTCATATAAGACAATAATAAAAGCATCCGAGCAATCAAACAGTATCATTCATACCGCCGCATATTCACCACACCCGTAAGTTGTATTCATTCACCGATGCGATGAGTGCCATTTTCTTAGAGGAAAAGTCAGCAATGACCTTACGCCCCACACCCAGGCGTAGGCGATAGTCCGCCGTAGGCATCGCTCAAAGCAGCATCTTTTAAAGCCAAATACCTTAAATCCTTGCCAGCCACTTAGTAAGTGCTAAATCTGCTAGTGATTCTAAAGTGTTAGGAACATTGTTGTAACCTTTAGAAATTGTTACTGGTATAAATGATTTGTGAGAACGACTCCAATACAAATTTCCAGGTCGTTTTTCTCTTGGCATAGCGTCCCATTCCGATTGAAGTTTCATTCTGCCAAAGCCGTCCGGCACATGACCAACATGAGTAACCGTTTCACCATCTATCCATAGCCGCAACCTACCAATTACTTCTTTTTGTTGTGATGTGGGAGTTGGTAGCCAAAGAAATATAATCGGCTTATGAGTATTTCTGTGATAACAAATTTCGGCTATAGGTTTACTTTTACCTCTGCCATATCTGATAGTATTTCTACCTTCAATCTCTTCCTTCACTCGCTCATCAAAACTCAATATTTTTTCTCTGAGCTTGAGAATCGCTTGCTGTTCTGACCCAGTGCAACTACCAAGCCAATCTAATAGCATTTGTGGTGTTTCTGGGATATTTTGAGATGTGCTGCTAAAAGTTAGCTCTTGATAAGGAATAGGAATTGACGATGTTTGATGAGTATTAATATTTTGTAATTGCAAGTAGAAATCTTGATTATTTTTTATGACACTAACCTGTAATAAATCAATTTTTAGCAAATTATACTTGCAGTCAATCAGATTATGTCTATGAAAGCATGGTGCGGCTGCTATTAGTTTAACTGGCTGGTCATAGTCTATTTGTTCTACAAATGGTTTTTCATCTAATAGGTTGTCATAGTAACGAGTTAACTGCTGAATAACATATCTATCTTCAGCATTTTTAAGTTCTAGGATTATTAATTGTTTCGTCTGGTTCAATGCTAAAATATCGCATACTTCACCCTTAACAGCATACTGTCGCTTTAGCGGGGTCAATCCTAATAACTGCTGTAGGTTATTCCAAATAAAATCTTCTAGTGCGGCTTCTGATGCAAATTCCCAACCCTCACCCGTTTTTCTTAAAGCAGCACCCACCAACATCATTTCTCAATCAGCGTCTAAAAATCAAGCCACAGCTAGTTTACCCTGAAATGAGGTGCGATGAATAAAGTGTTTAATTTATGATTTAAATTATGACTGACTGGACTCAAAAACAAGAACGCTTCCTGCAATATAATATCCCTACTCGCTTGGGTCACTTAGCTGCTAACTTAGCCCGAATTAAATCTTTTTGTGATCATGTAACGCCTCAAGATGCAGTAGCCAGTCTTTTAAAAGAAAGTTTGTATTTTATTGAGTGGACTGTGCCTAACATGGTGCAGACAGATGTTGACCAAGCAGCTGAGTTAGTGGAATTGGGACGGACTTTAACACGTTGGCTATTTAGCTGGGACAAAATTAGGACTGACAGCACAGCTTTAACCCAGGTTCAAACTGAAGTGAGCTTGTGGTCAGAGCGTGTTTTGGATATGTCGGGATTGTTATCAGAATCAACAGCGTTGGCGTAGCCCGTCGTAGACATCGCCTAGAAACTAAATTTCACAACAGGGATTAGGGTTAATTGCCATTTAGATGGACTATTGCAGGTTTGGCGATCTAGGGGGGACGCGGCAGGGATGGGGGTTGGGAGCATTAATTGAATAAATAGAAAAATGAAATCTTCCTGGCGATGAGCTACACTTCGGTACAGGCAATCGCCCCCTGGAGTTGACATGATTTGATTACTTATCGCATACTTTGCTGATGCGCCACTGGAAGTTGTTTCTGTTTTACGGCAAACTGAACTTGTAACACAACAGATGATCACCTACTAAGGATTTTTTACTGACAGGGTCTGGTTTAAACTCGTCATTTATATTATTTCTATGTGATTTGCTTAATTTTGTCCATGTGGTTAGCTGATTATCAGTGTTCAAACCATTATTAAGATTAATACCAATAATATCAGTAATAAGATAACGATCATGAAAATCAGTCCAGAAAAAAACTTGAGCAGTTAGATTTGCACTCTGTAGAGTAGGAGAGAGAATTTGAAATTGTTGTTTTGCTTTTGCTTCTTCTAAAGTATGTTTTAAGTGAATTTCAATAAGCTTTTTTGGTTCTTTTGCTTCTCTTCTTGCTGCGTTGATAAGATCGTGAAAATTACTGTAATCTTTTCGCGTTGGCTCAAAATAGGGATCAATAAATTTAATCATTTTAGCTTGATTGAAAACTACTGCTAAATACTTTAGATATTCTCGAATATTTCTTTTAAGACGAACAGAACAACTATGGGTTTGCAACCATCTTGCAATAGTCAGTTTTTCAATAGAACAGACTTCTGCTACACCAGGAAAATTCTCTGCTGTTTTCTGAGAAGTTAAAATAGCATTTAAAGTCTCATTTATATGAGAATCAACAGCTTCTTGACACCACTCATCATGACTAGATGGTAATGTTGTAGCTTTAGCTGCTTTAACTTTACGCAACCGTAGCTTTTCTATAATATATTTTGTATCTGAATGTTTAGAAGGATAGTTTGAAACATATTTACTCCATGCCCCATTTCTTAAATCACGAACTAGGGCTTCTTCTTCTAAAATAATCTCTTTGATTTCTCTCAATTTTGAATAGCATAACTGGCGACGCTCTTTCTCATCACCAGTGTAACATTCAATATCAAAAATACATGAACCTAGTGCGTATTCAGCAAGCATAATTAGGGAAATATCTCCTTTAATCTCTCTTCAAAGAAACCGTCTGGCCATAACTCCAGAAGCTCACCACATTCATTTAATGGTATCTCTCGCACTACAGTCTGCTCTCCAAGAGGCTCTACATAGAGTAAAGAAATGTCTTCAGGTGTTACTGGTGAAGTTCCATTAGGGAGTTCTTCATTGAAAGTTTCCCGCATCCTCCGCATAATACGAAGCAGCAAATTTTCACTATGAGTTTCCACAATTAATGTATTTTTGTTGGCTCCCAAAGCTGACTCAATCAAGACATCTCCAAGTTCTGCTTGCAGTTTGGGATGTAAATGGATTTCTGGTTGTTCAATGGCAATTAAGGCATCAGATAAACCATAACAAGATACAAGAACTGGAATAACTTGGCTAATACCAATTCCCACATCACGATGACTGACTATTGTTTTAGTTCTGTGATCAAACAAGACTAAATCTGATATGCACTCGCCTTCTGAAGTCATATCATCTACCCAGATTTTTGATAGATTCTCGATATCAGTTATTATCGAAACAATATCTTCAATTTCCGGGAGAGTACGGTTAGGATAATCCAAACCGGAAAAAAAATACCTCATTAAGCTGTATGAGTTTGAATCTACTGCTGACTTCAAACAACATATTTGCCAAAATTGACTGTTCCCAACATCTGTATCTTCTAAATCAGTTATTATTCGTTCAATTTCTTCTTGAATACTTTCACCAAATCCTGCCGCGTGAAAAACCAACTCAACAGTGAAATCGTGTAAGCTTTTGGTAAGAAGGGAGTAAAGTTTATCCTCTAAATGTGAATCTGGTAATAAAGTACGCACCCTTAACTCATAGGGAGTTTTCATTCTGTCGCTATCACCTATCCAAGCATTTACCTTTTGGCGAACTTTATCATTATTCAACAAAATTTCCCAAGCATAACCACCACCACCTTCCCAACTGGGATCTTTCTGTCGAGAAAGGGCAAAATTACGGGGTGGATAGGTACGAAATGGCCCTAAATAGTGTAAACGACCAATTTCATCTTCTACAGTGTCATGAATTATCTCTATTAATGAGGTGAAATGTCCAATGAATTTAGACGATAAAAAAGAAGCTAAAACTTCTGTTGTTAGCTCAGATTGACGATTTCCAGAAGAGGAAATAGATTCATCATCTCTTATTTCTCTTTGTGTTGGTAATAAGCGAGAAACTTCTACTGTAGTTTCCCGTACTAATTCATTAATAGCTTGTTGCAGTTCTTGGCGAGACGGGGGACGTGGTGTTGAGGTAGATTTCATCCTCTCTAGCATCGCATCCTTCAACTGATTAATACTTGGAGTATCACCAATATCATTTAATTTAAGAGTATTACCTCCAGGAATGTGAGACATTCTTAATATGCTGTTATCATCAGCGTCAATAAAGAATGAAAGCACTCGTAGCCTTCTTTCTTTTGGTGAAATACCAATCCGAATCCGTGCAGTCAACTTGTTAACATCTTTTAAAAGGCTTTCTAAGTGATCAATATTAAGTTCTATATTTCGTAAATCTAGATGTTTGGGATCTAAATCAACTGCCCACTCAATCACATTGCTACGCTCACGTTTGTGAACATATTGCCCAAAACCTCCCAAATCAACAGAATCACCCCCCGCTTCTGTGCGATGAACATCCAACTCACCTTTGTTGGTGATGGCATGATGTGCTAATAAAAGGCTGTGAAGTACACTCGATTTACCGGAACTATTAGCACCATAAATCAGGGTGATAGGACGAACGGGTATGTACTGAGTGCCTGCAAATGCTTTGAAATTCCCTATACGGAAGCCAGTTATGGGCGATTTGGCTTTGCTCTTACGCATATTAATACAGTATAATTTTATAATCTATTGGGTTTTTATAACATAGAAAGCTGCTGATAATCTCCGTTGTTTCTCAAATTGAGGGCTTTTGCTTGTGCCTCCATTTCTGCAAGTAGTTCTTTTATATGTGCTTCTCGCCATTTTGCGGTGAGTTCACCAGAAAACGCACGTTCGAGGAGGGTATTAAATAATTTGTCAAGTTTTTCTTTAGTATTACTGATACCAGCCAAACTTGCTCTACAGTCTGTAACTGCTAACTGGAATTTCCTCAACTGTTCCTGAGAGGGAATTAAAATTGGCAGCTTTAGTAGTTCATCTGTATCAAATTTTCTTGTACCATGTCCTGCTGTACCCACTTGGGACAAGATTCTACGGCTAGATGCTTTTAATGCAGCGTGTAGATATATTGAATCAATAGCACTACAATTTGGATAAAGTGCCTTCATATCTTGATTAATTGTTATTCTAGTAGCTGCTATAGCAAGAGGAATTGTATGCGCCAGAATCATCCCCCGAACTACAATTAAAATTGCACCAGGTTCTACATATCTTATATTTGTTTCTTCTATTGCCTTTTGAGATATATGATCAATAGAATCAACAATTACATCCTGCTTCATATCTTTGGGAGATACCCAAGGAATATCACCATCCCAATAATCTGGATTTTTTTTCGAGGGTGTTCCTCCACTCTGAATGTTAACTAAACTCCCTAGAGGTTCCGTATTAACATCTGTCCAAGTTAAAGGATCGCCAAAAATTTTTATAAAAAGTGCAGGCAAAATTCGCTCTGCTTTGGTGTCAGCATCAGACCGCATTTTTCGCAGTGCATCAGCTTGATCCAGAATCTCAACTATACGATATTGTTCAGATATTGGCGGAAGAGGAATTTTTACCTGAGATACAAAGTTACGTGTTATCCCGCCTTGAGCAGAGCCACGAAAATCAGAAAGAATTTGTAGCTGTCCTTGAGATGAAAATAACCAATAAAATCCATACTTAGGATTTATAACTTTAGAATTAAGTCGAACAATAAAGACGTGTTCATTAACAGCAGCTTCATTAAAAGGGAAGTCATTACTAACAAAAGCGGTTTTACCAGTTGTAGCACCATCCTTTACTATAAGAATGTCATTAATAATGATTTGCCCTTTATTTAAAGTTTGATAATAATCTTTTGGAATGAATTTCAAATTATTAAATCTAACTTTGCCGTCATTCCCTATATGTTCACCACCAATACTTGGAATTCCTTCACTATCTAAAATAGCTCCACCACGAGGTCTTGAACCTGATTCTAGGCTTGTCATTATCTGATTAAGGTTAAATACTTGCCACTTCATGAAACTTCCTCCACATCACGAAGCAACTTTTCTAAACTGGAAGTAATGCCTTTTTCAATCTTCAAAACTTCTTTAATTAACTCAACCGGATCATCATCAGAAACAGCCCCAATTACCTGTGGCTTATAACGCCCAGCAGCTAAATTGTAATCATTTTCAGTAATAGTATCTAAAGATGCCCACCAGCATCGGGGTTCTTCACTACCTGGCTTCAACAATTCTCCCTTTTCAACCCCTGGAGGTTGCAGAAAACCTGAATCCCGATAAACCTTCCACTGTTTTAACAAATTGGGAATATCGTTAAGTTCTGGTGTTTCTGGTCTACCCCCACCTGAAATTTTATCAGGATCGTAACCATCATTTTTAACTTCATAGAACCAAACTTGATTTACCTGACGTTCCGCAGATTCCAAAGGATTGCGAATTACCAGCACAGCAGTTTTCACACCCGTATATGGCTTAAACACCCCGGCAGGTAAGGAAACTACCGCCAATAAATCGTATTCTGTCACAAGTTTTTTACGCAAATCTACATGAGCAGCAGTAGAACCAAATAGTAACCCCTCTGGGACGACTACTGCACACATTCCGCCCACTACCAAAGATTTCATAATTGCTGCTAAAAACAGCAATTCACTTTTTTTGGAATTTGTGGGTAAATCCCCACGAATAGAATCTTTAGGTAACGTTCCCGCAAACGGGGGATTATCAAACATTACCTTATAGCGTCGGCGCAAATCATCTTCTGTCAATCCCCCCATATTTGATAAAACATTTGCTACCTTCAGCTTGGCGTTGCGAATTCCATGCAGTACCAAATTCATCATCGCAATTCGCATCATTTGACGGGAGACATCAAAGCCATAAATTGACTCTTCCAAAAGTTTCCAGTCAGGTAATCTATCCCCATTTCCTTTGCGGTAAGTTTGGAGATTAGAAATTTGTTGTTTTGCTTCTGCTAAGGTTAGCCCTCTTTTTTCTAGCCAATCTTCGCCATAAATTGGTACTTCTATGGGATTTTCACTGTACTTAGCTAATATATACTCAATACTATCAATCAAAAATCCTCCTGTTCCGCAAGCCAAATCGCAGATAGTATCTCCCAAATCAGGATCAACCATTTCCACCATAAACGCCCGTATTTGTCGAGGAGTACGGAATTGACCATTAAGCGCAGATTGACCTAAATGCGTTAATAAATACTCAAAAATATCACCTTTGACATCCTGACCCATTTTGAGGAAATCCAAGGTATCGAGTTCATCAACAACCAACTTGAGAACATTTGGATCATTTATTTCTAAAACTGCATCCCGGAAATATTCCGCAACTTTTGGCTCATCTTTCACTAAAGAATTTGCCATATAGGGGAAAACTTCATCCCTCAGAAAGTCACGCAGGTCAGTACCACTCTTGAAACGCCATTTTGACCAGCGATAACGTTCTGCTTGCTGAGGAAATAATAATTTAGCATTCCCATTATTTCCCATGAGACGAGCGCGTAATTCACGATTTGCTTCTTCTTCATCCAATAGCTTCAGGTATATCAGGTAAGAAATTTGCTCAATGTATGTGACAGGATTTGTTACTCCACCAGCCCATAAAGTATCAGTAATATGGTTGAGTTTGCGCCGAATTTCTTGATCCATATTTTTCTTTTATCCCTCTGTACCTGTAGCATCCACCGTGAACACAGAGCGGTTTAATTCATCAAAAATATCCCGTAATCCTTGCTCGCCAAACAGTTCTATACCTAAATTAGCGGCATTGAGAACTGAGAGGGGTGGCAAGAATAAATCATCTATGGTTATTTGACCTTTAGCAATACCCCGATTTTTTAATAATGAGAGATACTGAGCTTGGGCTGGTGCAAAGGAGTGAGAAACCAACCAAGCTCTAAAGTTTTCTTCTAGTAATTCTTCCTTGCTTTTAAGCTTTAATATTCCCAATGCTGCCCTAATAAAATCTATCAGGCTGCCATTATAATTGCGGTAGGCTCTCCGCAGGTTTTCTTCATTAAAGTAGTATCGGGGTGTATTTAAACGCTGTACCAGTTCCATTTCTTCTGTTTCTGTTAACATTTCTCCATCCCGGATTTTTTGGAGGATTGGATCATTAATTACAGCAGATTGAATAGTTTGCTCCCAGTTTGTGACGTAATCACGTTTATCAACCCGTTCCCCTTCTGTACCTACTTCTACATAACTAACATATTGCTGCCATCTATCCCTAAGTCCTAATTCAATTAATTCTGAGCGAGGACGAGATTGTGGCAATTTGTTTCTATTTGATACATGACCTCTACCAGTTTCAGCATAAATGTCAGTATCACTGTCATTAAAATACTCGTGATTTCCGAAAAAATCATAAATAACAAATTTCTGTTTATCAATATGTGGTGCAGTCCTTGCCCCCCGTCCACGAATCTGCTGATAAAGAATTGGACTTCGTATTGTACGACACATAACTAAATGCAATACTTCCCGACAATCAAAGCCAGTATTGAGCATATCAACACTGACTGCAACTTGTGGGTAATCTTCATACTTAAATTGGCGAATTAGGTCATCAGCATTAGCAACATCACTCGTAATTACTTCAGCGTAACGCCCCTTACATTCTGGATGTAACTCGTTCAGATATCTGGTTAACCGTGCTGCATGATTTTTAGTAAGAGCAAATACTATTGACTTACCAGGCCCTATCTTATGTCCTGGAGCTAACTCTTGGTAATTCTCCCAAGCCAGCCTATCAAATTCCTGCATCATTAGGCGGTTAGTTGCCTCATTCGTCCATTTGCGTTCAAAAGCTGCTGGATCATAATAAACCTCATCTACTTCAGCACCTTCAGCAATAATTTCAGTAATGCCAGTAGCGAACCGATAGGGAACAAGATATTTTGCTTCAAATGCCTTTTGAATAGAGTAAGTAAAATCTGGCTGCTCATTCCGGCATTTATAAAAATCAAAGGTGTTACGTTCAATATAGGCTGCTGGCGTGGCAGTCAAGCCAATGTGAAAGGCATCAAAATGGGTAAGTGCTGTTTGCCAAGCACCATATATTGAACGATGACATTCATCAGCTACAACAACATCAAAATAGCCGCTAGTAAACTCTCGATAACGGCTAATCATTGTTTGGAGTAAGCAAACTGTAATCTGCTGCTCTTGGCGTATTACACTTGGTTTGAGCCAATAACTACCATACTGCTCTAAAATATCTTGAATTGCCTCTAATGCCTGTTTAGCCAGTTGTTCCCTATCCACTAAAAACAGGATTTTTTCTGCATATCCCGATTGAATTAGACGTTTTAACTGCAAGCAAATTAAATCTGTTTTCCCTGTTCCAGTTGGTAGTTCAATTAAAAATCGCCGCTTGCCTAATTCAATTGCATAATCTATCGCCTGCATCGCTTCTCGTTGATAGGAACGAACTAAGCGAGTTTCACCTTGTCTGAGGTAGTATTCAGGAATCTCAATAGTAGCTAGTGGTTTACGGACTTCCCGCATCTCTACTAATCGTTCTAAATCACGACGAGAGAAAAATGAGTTAACAATTCGAGCGTCATCATTTTGATAGTCCCAGAAGTAAGTTAATTCTCCATTACTGAGAAAAATAAATGATGCCTTCAGATGTTGAGCGTAAGGAAGTGCTTGCTGTTTGGCGACATAAGGCTCAATAGCAAGCTTTTTCGCTTCAATAACAGCAAGGTAACGTCCTCTTTGATCCAGCAATACATAATCTGCTCTTCCCGTTTTCCCATTGGGTAGAGTTACTGCAACTTCCGTCAAAACCTGGGACTTATCAGCAGGATTCCATCGTGCTTGACGCAGTAATTCATCAATATTGATCCGTGCGTCTGTTTCTTTGCTAAAGTTGCTCATTTTCTCACTCCTCTTCCCCAAACTAGCACGAGGTTATCTCCAGCGTTGTTATTTTTTTTGCGAGTTGGAGTTAATGACTTCCTAGTTTTTGAGACAAGTGTTGATAAATCTCATCTAGGTACACGGAAATTATATATACGCAACTGCTACCACTGCTGCACCTGTTCTTGAATTTCCAACTGATAAATTCTCATGGAGTATTCTGCGGAATTTCAATACCCATCATGCTCTAAAATATTGCTAGCATCCAGTTATCATATTGCTATCGTAATGCCCAAAAAGCAGTCTCAAAAGGTTAAAGAGCCTCCACCAAGTCAAATGATTCGCGTTCCTACACCATTGATTGATGCTGTAAAGGAACTGTCGCGTTTACACAGACAGGGACGTACAGCCAAGGTATTGAAAGGGTTAGAGCAGTTAATCTCGGCAATTGATTTGGAAAATGATAGCAATATTGGTGCTGATAGTGAAATCCTCAAGCAGCTATTACATAGGATGGATAGTTTAGAATCGCGCTTGGAAAATAGTG
Organism: Anabaena sp. CCY 9910; assembly: GCF_963920875.1. Taxonomy (NCBI): domain Bacteria; kingdom Bacillati; phylum Cyanobacteriota; class Cyanophyceae; order Nostocales; family Nostocaceae; genus Anabaena; species Anabaena sp. CCY 9910. The sequence goes on from NZ_CAWUDJ010000038.1 coordinate 46,013, forward strand.
ATTTTGATAGCAATGTGATTGCAAAATCTCCCAGCGATTTAGAGCAGAGGTTAGACATGATTTCTAACAGGCTGACACAACTAGAATCAGCATTTGTGCGCTTCCAAAACTTCCAAAACAGTAGAAGGTCAACTAAAAGGCAATATTCCCCATATTTTGATGATTCGCAGCTTCAATCACAGCTTCAGTCTATGAGTGAGGAGAATTTAGCACGACGATTGGGAGTGGATGCAGCTACTTTAGTTAAGGAGCGAACAACTAGCAGTCCAGAAGATTTTTTGAGATGGTGCAGGTCAAGAGATCCTGGTAGGCTGGGTTGGCAATATAACTCTCAGTTAAATATGTATCAGCCTGTTAAATGAGTGACTGATAGCAGTACGATTAATATTATGTAATATAAATTACATAATATTTCATCCAAAGTACCAGTGTGTAAAAGTAGAAATTTTTGGATACAGTATGAAGATGAATGAATCATCTCTGAAAACATCTTCAACTTCAACTGATTTGAAATATAAAAATCATGTACTAGTTATTACATCTTGTACAGGAGAGAAGAGGTTTAAGCCAACCAACCAGTTAACCTTAGAAGATTTTAAAGACTCAGCTCGTCTACAATCTCGCTTTAATGAACTGGCGGAATTTGCTTGTCCAGCTAGTCAGATGTACACTGGGTTGCAACATCTACGGGTAATAGAAGGAGTCGAGTTACTACGCCAGTCTTTTGGTTCAGAAGCCGTAGACTTGATCATTCTCTCTGCTGGCTACGGGCTAATTCCAGAAAATCAAATTATTGTACCTTATGAAGTTACCTTCAACACAATGAAGGGACATGAGGTAGATGAATGGGCGAAGTTTTTAGAAGTCCATCAAGCTTTTGAAAAAACTATTGTTGGATATAATTTAGTTTTTTTGTTGTTGGGAGAAAACTATCTGCGATCGCTTAGTCTTCCAGTTACAACTAAACCTGAGCAGACATTGATATTTTTAGCTTCAAAAACAAGTAAATCTTACATCCGAAATTTAACTGCAAAAACTTTTGTTGTGACTCTTTCTAATGCAGAGGCAAAGCATTATCGCTATGGTTTAGTTGGGCTGAAAGGTTTCCTTTTTAAGCAGTTTGCTGAATCTGTGTCTACTAATACTGAACTGCTGCAAAAAGTTTATGAGAAGCCAGAAATCTTTACCGAATCTGTAGAGCGTGTACCAACTCAACTAGAACTACCACTAGGATTACCTGAAGTAAAAGTTAAAGATAATCAAATTAAGAAAAAAAAAGTTGAAGATAACTCTCAAGAAGAAAATGAATTTCTTCCGATTCCGGATTTACCTCCAGCCCCTAATATACATTTAGGGATGCAGTATTTCATTCCAGATTGGGATGACAGGGTAGACCCTGGATATAACTTTTTAAATGATGTGAATACACCTAGTCGTAACCTTTATGAGAATGATGTATATGCTCATGAAATTTTTCAATTTTCTAACTATGATGGAATTTTAGTCTCTAAAGTAGTCGTTGAAAATAGCAGAAATAAAAAAAGTAAAATTAACGAAATTGGCATCCATAAATTTATTCGCTTTCAAGGTTCAGTAATGGGAGATTGCGGAGCTTTTGGCTATTTTAAGGAAGAAGTTCCTCCCTACAGTACCGAAGAAATTTTGGATTATTATGAGAATTTAGGTTTTAACTATGGAGTCAGTATTGACCATCTGATAGTCGGGCTATTTGCTGAACCAGGTGTCAGGGAAAAACGTTATAGTTTAACTATTAAAAATGCTGAAGATTTTATTCAAAAGCATCGGAGTGGAGAATATAAATTTACTCCCATTGGTGCGGTTCAGGGTTGGAATCCTGAATCTTATGCTGAGGCTGTCAAAGCCTATATAGGTATGGGTTATGAATATATTGCAATTGGTGGATTAGCTCGAACTCCGAGCCAACAAATTATAGAAATCTTAAAAGAAATTCATCCTCATTTAACTTCTAAGATTCGATTGCACTTATTTGGGGTAGCTCGAATTAGTGCGACTCCGGTATTTCGTCACTTAGGTGTAACAAGTTTTGATTCAGCTAGTCCTTTACGCCGTGCTTGGTTAGATCCAAAGGCAAATTATTATACTATGACTGGTAGAAAATATGCTGCCATTCGTATTCCTTTTGTGGATAAGCACTCAATACGAATTAAACATTTACTCGAAAGCGGTTTCACGCGTGACGAATTGGTATTACTTGAACAAAATGCAATCCAATCAATACGAGAATTTGATAAAGGTAATTTATCAATAGATGAAACACTTGAGATATTATTAGCTTACGATGAGTTGTTGGAGTTACCTCGTAACGGCAAGGTAGAGCCTAAAGCGAAAGAACGGCGACAGAAGTTACATACGGAGATGTATAGAGAACTATTACAAGACCAACCTTGGAAACAGTGTGATTGTAAAATATGTCAGACAATAGGAGTTGAGGCAATTATTTTTAGGGGTAACGACCGTAACCGAAGACGTGGCTTTCACAACACTTATGTTTTCTATAAGCAATTTCAAGAATTTCTACGATCGCAGGAGTAACGTAAGATTGATAATACCCGTTATTTTACTTTATTTTTTCAAATTTAAATAATATTTCGTATCAGATTTCAGTCTGTTCAAAAATTAAAATAAAAAGAGTAAATTCGCATAAATTAGCAATTTCATGCCATAAATAGCATTAATAAAAAGAACTTTGCAAACCACAGTTTTTTACAACAGGTATTAGTTTCTTAGCTTACTGGGGTTTAGTAATGGTTGTTGTAGTGAAGTTTTTCCTTGACGTATAAGTTCTTCCATTTGAATTGCTTCTTCTTTGTCTACTAGCTTTACAAAGCGATAACCCAAAGACTTATGAATATAGTTTTTGACTAGCTGATCAAACAAAAGTATACCTGCTGCAATATCTTGAATTTCTTCTTGGGATAATGTTGGTAAAACAAGGCGATCAGCAACATAAACACAGAACTGATCTCCACTACGGCGACCAGAAGCATGGCTATTGAGGCGACCGTAAAGATTCTCAGACATTCCTACATATATCAGTCTCTGTTCAAGCCAAATTGTATAAACTCCAGTAGCCTTTCTAGGTACGCTAGCGTTTTTCCAGTCTTTAAATTCAAAATATGTTCCACTTTCAAGTTGTATAATCAAGTCCATTTCATCAGATGTTAATATATTCATTGTTTTTCGTAAAAATATATATAGTTTTTATTCAATACCATCAACAATAGGAAATAAAGGACTCCCAGGCGACCATAATTCTGTACTATCTGGGTGTTCATCGAAGTAATCAGCCTTAGTAGTAACTCGCAAAGTTTCCTTCATTCCTGGCATAGAAAATTTGTATTCGCCGTCCTGCATGAGTTGAGCATCAATCCCAGGAGGTAGTAAGGCAGGACTTTGTAGTATTTGGTCTAAGGTTTTCAAATCATAGAGTGGTTCTGGACGTGGAAACTCTTCTAAATCAGCTTCGGTAATTACATCCAAATCAAAACTGTCCGCTTGCGCTTGATGAATACTACTATCCAATTCGCTAACCAGTGAAGCTCGTTGTTCCTCTTGTTGAGTGCGGCTAGATAAAGCAGCATTGGTAATACTTCTAGGTAAGGTGGCTAAAATGGGCTGTAATTTACCCACATACTGAGAGAATAAGCCAATCCGTTCTCTTAAAGCTAAATAAACATCTGTTTCTACAGTGTTTTCATAGTGTAAATTAATAATTTTAATATTCTCAAAGGCTTGCCCTAAGCGGTCAATTCTCCCAATTCGCTGCTCAACTCTCATAGGATTCCAGGGCATATCATAGTTAATTAATGCCCCACAAAATTGAAAATTTAAGCCCTCGGCTGCTGCATCTGTACACAAAAGAATATCAGCTTTACCTTCCCGAAAAATTCGCTTAGTATCATCTCTAGAAATAAATCGCCAATTACCATTATTTAAACCTAATTCTCCTCCCCGTCCTGAAAAGCAAATAACTTTATATCGTTCGGTTTCGACTAAATACTGACGCAAAAAATCCATAGTATCAGTATATTGAGTAAAAACAATTATTTGCTGGTAATTCTGTTGCCTAAGCTGTTGTAATTTCTGACGTAAAACCTGAGCTTTAGTGTCTGGTGGCAGTTGCTTGACTTGTTTTAATAAAAATTCTAGCTCGCGTACTTCTTCTGCTTTTAATGCTTTGATTTCTAACTGATTAGCTTCTTCAATATCCATTGCTTCGTCAGCATTTTCATCATCAGAAAGGTTTTCTTCGTTAGATTCAACTTGGGAAGTATTACCAGTTTTAAGAGTATTAATTCGTTGATTTAGGGTATGTTTTAAAGCAGCAAAACTACTGGCCAGACGACGGCGATAAATAGTCATGACAAAGCCGACAGCGTTTTTATCAGCTTGAGAAGCATTATTATAGGTAGTAGAAATATAATCTTCAACTGCTTCATAGACATTTCTTTCAGCAGCAGTTAAAGTCACAAATTCGTCTTCAACAATACGAGTAGCAATGCGACTACTGATTTTCCCGGCTTCGTAATAGCGACGTAATAGTTCACGGGTATGGCGCGAAATCAAGCGATTGACGGGAGTGTTAGAACGCATAATTGCGATCGCATCCCGTCTTCTTTCGTTGCTGAGTTGTTTTCTGGGCAATGTGGCTTCGTCTCTAAGTGCTTGCAGCACTTTTTTTGTAGCTAATTTACTACTACCAGAAACAAATTTTTGGGCAACTTCCAGAGGTGTTTCGTCAAACTGCGCTTCGACAGCACGAAACAATCGTGCCATAAATTCAAATTGATCGTGGCTAGGGTTGAGTGTGCTGGCATAATCAAAGAAATGGCGGAAGCTTTGAAGATCCCATTGTTGAGGTAGCCCAAGTAAATTGAGTAAGTCCCAAACTTCTATAGGACTAACTTGCATGGGAGTTGCAGTTAATAAAACTAAACCTTGAGTTCTATGTTTTAGCTGCTGCATTAATCGCAATAATTGATTAGGCCCTTTAGGTTGAAGTCCGCTGACTCCTTGGCGGCGGGCGTGATGCGCTTCATCCAGGAACACTAAATCGTAGGGTTCTGCTTCACTGAGCAATTCTTTTGCTCGATCTGCCCTCCGCATCAAGTAGCTGGAGGTAATGACAATTGGTTCTTTGTGCCATTCTTGACGACTGACTGGTTTAATGATGGGCTTACCTAGCACTCTCAAAGCTGGGCAATTATACCAACTCAAAGTTTTTCCATCATATATAGGAATATTGAGGTTAAATTTTTCTCTGAGTTCAATTTGCCATTGAGTGAGAACAGCTTTGGGGGCTAGGATGAGAATTCGCTTGCCTTTGCCAGCTAACCAAGCTTGACGAATTAATAATCCAGCTTGAATGGTTTTACCTAAACCAACCTCATCCGCGATGAGAAGTTTGGGAGGCCAGTTTTGATAAAGGCGTTGAAAAGCCTTGACTTGGTGAGGATATGGGGTGATTCCACAAGTAGCTTCACCAACGCGATCGCCTTGTCCGGGGGTTGCAGGGCCAAACTGTATTAAACGCCAAATTTGTTTAAATTGTTCTTGTAAATCTAGAGGTTGATTTTTTTCGTCGCCAGCTTTTTCATCTGTTTGAGGAGTTACAGCACCAGCAGTACCTATATCTACAGTGTGCTGAGTCCTATCTTGCAAATCTTCAATTCCTGCTAATCGTTTCGGTTTTTGATCGTTAGCTGGGAGATAACTGAGGAGTTGTTCTTTTACCGCAGTAGGAACATCAATGACTAAACAGCGTTTGGCTTGGTTTGTCCAAAGTTTCGCAAACCCTCGTTCTTCATCATCTACATAAGTTTTTGTACCACCCCAATCTGTAAAGACATGAAAACTTTCCCAATTTCCTGCCCAACCTTTAGCTGTTTCATTAACACTGCCATTAAAAGCTAACCTGTTACCAGCTTTGTCTTCAATAATTCCGGCTTTTTCGTGAAAAATGCCTTGTACGGGTATAGGTTGACGTTCAGGAGAACAAGGCAAGGCAAGTTTAACTTCTAAATACCCTTGTGCAACCATCCATGATAAAAGTTCTAATGCGTCTGCTTCTTCAAGATTCTCTGGGATTAAGGGAAAATTAGATAGAGAACGATCTACTACTTCTCTGAGTTTTTCACCTCGTGCGATCGCTTCTACCTCTGATTCGCCTAGAGTGCAGCCAATAATTAAGCGCATGGTTCCGTTATTACGGATCAATCCCTCAATTCCTCGTGCAGCTAGGGTGAGAATACGTGCAGAAAAAAATCCTGTAGAACGTTCATAGCGTACTGCACAACTAAGCGCAGGTTCATAAAACTCTTTAATCAGACTCAATGTATCAGAGTCGTACTTAGTTGCCCAAGTATAATCTGTAAGTAAAGCCATAAATTTTTAGATATTAGTTTGAATCATAAAACTAAATTTTTCCAAAATTAACTTTTTTCTGGCTTCAATAAATTGCTGATAATTGTCTAATTTCCACAGTTCTCGCTCTTTGGGAATTAGATGTAAATCTAAATAGGTATCATCTTTATTATTACTAAACCAGTGTTCAGGGAGAATATCTTTTTTACCCCCAGCACCATTTTCTTGGGCAGTTAGTAGCATACAGTTAGCAATCTGATCGCGGTCAAATTGCAGGTATTTAAGGATATCTTTACGTCCTGTATTTGGATTAATTGTTTTAATTTTTCGTAGTACAGATTGAGGAAAAATATGGTCAATCTGTGGTAAGTTAGCATAATATGCTGGATGATAATCAAAGCGTTGATACCACAGATTAAAATATATATGAATATATTTAGAGGAGTAATGCTGTCCTAAAATATTCGATTCGGTAATTTCTAAATTTCTGCCATCAGCACGAATTACACCAAATAGTTGCTTAACATTAAATTCTTCAGTTTCTTTAATTTTCCTGGTTAATTTATCAATTAACTTATCAGGATTACCACTAAAAGCACCTGTAAGTAAGGTTCTTAAAATATAGGTGTCTAACTGCTGAATATTAGACCACTTTTTAGGATAATGATAGCGAAAATATATTATAGGAATTAGTGCTAAGTAAGAAGGAACAGCTTTATCAGTCTGTAGAAAAGTTTTACCAAACAAAAAATCTTTAACATCTTTGATAGCATTAGCTATGTTATCCCAGTTTTTGATGATTTCTTCCCTAGTTACTCCATCTCGGAACTTATTAACGTCATACTGCGCTCCTTTATCAAGTAGAGTAATACAGGTTTTTAAAATAAAGTCTCTGGTAAAACTATAGCCACTTCGATTCAATTCATCTATCAAGGCTTCCAACTCTTCATCTGCATCATCCCAACTAGATGTTAACAAAGAAAAGAGTAAATCAGATTTACCTAACTGAGTTCCACCAGAATTTGCTCTAATGAAAATTTCTACAACATCTTCTTCTTGATAGGCTTCTGGGTTATCAACGCTATCAAGTTCTTGATATATTAAAAATTCTAATGAACAGAATTGATTAATAGCCAATGCTACATTATCGAAAATTCTGCTCTTCTCTTCATTACTTAAATCATCTTGAAGTGCAATAATCGATTGAGCGATCGTATTAAATTTATTATGGTTAAAAATAATATCTTTAAATTTAATCCAAGGAAATTTAACCTTATCAGCATTTAAAAACTTAAATTGATAGCGGATATCTTCTGGTGCAACTAAATCTCCACTGAGAACATTAAAAAATAATTCTTTTCTCTCATAACTACCTTTTAAGCCAATAAACATAGCTTGCAAGCGTTGTTGACCATCTAAAACCAGTAATTTAACTTGGTTATTTTCGGTAACATAAAAATCGAAAAGTTTCAAACTTTGTTTATAATGGTCAATAAACTTACGGCACTTAATTTTGGCATTTGTACGCCACACTAAGAGAGTGCTAATTGGGTATTCACGCATAATCGAGTCGAATAATCGCTCGATTTGTTCCTCTGACCAAACAAAAGGGCGTTGAATATTAGGCAACCAAAAGCCACCATCTTTTTCTTCATTGTTTAGATAAGTAACCATTTTCCGAATGGTTTCTTTTTGATTTTTCATAAGTCAATTCCTTATGCAGTTTGAATATTCAACCACAGTTCTAATTGTTTGGGTTGGGGAACTTTTTCACTAAATGCCAAACGACGCAAGCTTTCTAAGACATCAAAATCTTTAGCAGCTTCTGCAACTTCTCCTTCTTCTTCTGTAAAACCTGTGTAGGTACTGGAGACAGGTAAGACTTCTAATACTGCTAATAAGGCGGTTTGGAAATCTGCGTTTTTATCAACTTGGTTGCTTTCTAGCAATTTCTTGGCAGCTTCCAACCCATTGCTACGCGCACGGTTAGCAGCGTGATGTAGTGCATCAATCATGGCGCGGCTACCATCTGGGGAACCTAGAGCAGCTTTAGCGGCACGTTGGCTACTATCCCATAAAATTAAATCGCTGGATTGTTTTTGGGCTAAATAACCAACAATTTCTCTGTCTAAATCTACACCTACAACTCTAGCTAACCGCAAGGCTTCATCGTAAGGAAAACGCGGGGCTTCAAAAGCATCCCAAGCTAATACAAACCATTCGGTGATAGGGTCTAAATTTGTTTGGCGTTTTGTACCTAAAAGTTGTTCCATGCGCCATTGTTTTACTTCCCTTCTAGCTGCATCTAGCGCATCCTCTGGGGTGACTGCATAGGGGTCAAATTCATCAAACAAGCTAGTTTGTTTGCTTTTTTGTTTCGCTTTTGGTTGGGCTTTGGGAGTACCACGAGTTAAAGGCCAGTGTTGGGATAATTCTTGTAAGGCTGGGCCAAAGCAGGACAAATATAAATCAACGCCTTTGATGCCATATTTTTGAAATTCTTGAACTCGTTTTCTGACGGCTTTGGCAACATCTTTTTCTACATCTTCCCAATAGACAGTATTTTCTTCAGATTTGGGAGGGCGGGGACGACAAACCAGGAATATGGTACTTTTAGCAGCAGCTTTGTCTTTGATGTGTAGACTTCCCTCGGCTTCAGTGTTGATAGGCCAAGAAGCAGTGATAGTAAAGCCAGCTTCTAATAAACCACTGGCTAAAGCATCCCATGCGCCTTGGGCTTTATGGGTAAACATGAGGGTGAGAATACCATCTTCTTTTAATACACGGCGACACTCATTAAAAATACTCGCCATGCGTTCTTGATAGTCTTTAGCAGCTAATGCCTTTGCGCCTTTTTCTCCTTGAAATTTAGCAGAGTTAGCTACTGCTTCGTTTTCTTTATCGGTGAGTTGACGAGTGAACAATTCAGGGTAAACATATCCTGCGGTACGCTTTAGCCAAACATAAAAGAAATCACTTAACTCTGCATACATTACGTTGTCATAGTAAGGCGGGTCAAAGATAACGGCATCTATACTATGATCTTCTAAGTGATAAAGATTATCTCCTGAATCGTTGGTAATGGTAATATTAGGTGAAGTAAAAGATGATTGATTTAATAAGTCAAGTTGGTAAGTTTCACTGTTGGCTGTTTTAATTTCAATATCAGGACGAGTTAACTCGATTAGTTCTTCAATACATTTTCCTGTTTGTGCGATTGCCCAATCATAACCCAACCCAGTTTTTAAAGGCGACATCTCTGCATAAGACCATCTAAAACCAAAGTCATGTGTGTCAAAAGTATTAACTATTACCTCTCTACCACTATGCCAACGAGTCATGCGAGAATTATAATCGCGTAGTTTATCTAAAGCACAGCTCAAATAACCAAACGCTGCTTTAGTCACTTCATCCAATGTTTCTTTTTCTTCTTGCTCTATTAATTCTCGGAACGTTTCTACGCTTATTCCATGACATAATAATTGTCTTGATGAAAACATATCACGCCACAATTTCATTCCATAGCGAAGAAGATAAGATGTTTTTGTACTGTCATAAACAATTTCATTTGGAACAATATCTAAAGCTTCCCATTCAATTAGTTTTTCTTCTAATATTAATTTTATTTTTTCTGAATTATTATCATTGGGTAAAGGTGAGCGATATCCTCTTTCCCATTTTTCTTTAGTTTTTCCAGTTTTCGTTTTAGTAAGAATTTTTTCTTTATAAACGATTGCAAATAATTGCTCTCCCATTTCTCCGGCTTGAGCTTGTTTCCTTGCTTCATCCACAGAGACAATTCTTCCACAATCAGAATAGGGACATTGGGCATCACCCCCGGTAACTGTTCCTGGGGATTGTTCTTTAATTTTGCGAACAATTTCAAATTCACAAATACGCTTGTTTACATCAGGCTTTAAGCGTACTCCTGTACCATCTGGCGCAAGTTTCCAATTAGGTGAAAGGGGAATTATACCTTCACAATAGGGACAGCATATAGTACGAGCGTAAAGATACCCATCAACTTTATTATTATTAGGTTCAGCAGGAAAAATACCTTGATATTTTAGTTCTGCTTTTTTAATAAATTCTTTAGAAATGCGTTGATATTCTTCAATAATTTTTAGCCCATATTTTATAGGTGCTTCTAACGTTTGTTTAAGAATAATAGATGCTACTGGATTAATATCATTAGCAATAGTTGCAAAACCAAGACGTATTGACTCAAAAGGAATGCTACCACCACCAGCAGTTGGGTCTAGAATAACAGGATTTTCTAAATTTATTCTATTTGTTTCATATCTCAACCATTCTTTATCTTCATTTGAAGGAATATAAGAAAATGCTCGTTCATATCCATAAATATTAGTTCCTAGATTTTCTCCAGTCTTTTTAGCTTTGTCAATTTTTCTCCGAGTTGCTACTGGATCGCCATGAATACCTAAAATGTGCAAGAATTTCTTTTTATCAGTATCCGCAGGTAATAAAGAAGCCAAAACAGCAGTCCGTGACGCTACCAAAGGCCGCCTTGCCCACCAAACATGAAGATAATAAATAGGTGGTAAAGCAGTCATTGAACGCCTTTCTCTAACACTTTCCTCACCAATTTCTGCTACAGGTAGCCACTCTTCTATTAATCTTTTAGCCATAAAAATATATTTAATTAGCCTATTTAGTACAATCTTCAACTGACCATAATTCAAAAAAATTATTTATTTCTTCTTTCCATTCAAGTTCTTCTTGAGTAATAGAAGAATCAATTTTAATAATATCTTCCAATAACTTATAAATTGCTAGAACGCTTATTTCTGCATCTTTTATCCAAGGTGGACGCTGTTTTTGAATATTATTCTGTAAACTTGAAATCATGTCATAAAAATCTTTTATGCTATTGTCTGAGGATTTATAATGCACTAATTTATTCCTGCTTTGTATTAGTTTTGTTAGAAATTCAATAGATTGAGAACCAGTATCTATTGATTTTCCAGTAATAAATTTTGGTATAACAATCCATTTAGATAATAAATCAAGCTTATCTAAATAATTATCAAACTGACTTTTTGAAAGTCTAGTTATTCCATAATAATTTATGAAAGATTCCACAGTAAGGCCTGAAAAAATAATAGAACTTATCGAATCTTCTACAAGCTCGGAATAACTCTGATCAATCGAATCTTGTTTTTTCCAATGGCAAGTATCTGTCATCCAGCTTATTAATGATTTTTCGCAATCTAATGCTGAATTAAGTTTTTCTTTTGCTACTTTGAAATATATTTTATGATGTATAATTCCGCTCATATATTACCCAAATATAAATAGGTTAATAACAAATAGTCTTACTACCTATTACTTAATAAGCATTTAAATACCTTCCTACTAAGAAACATTTTTATCTGTCAATAAACACCTTAGTGCCATCAAAACACGCCTGGGATTTTTACGGTGCATTGCCATTCCTAACCAATAAGCGGCCTCTTCCTTGCCCATCACTTCTATTCCTTCAGCACAACAGCGCATATTCTCCCGATTTCGCATTGGTGCTAACACGCGAAACATTAAACCCATTCTCAAAGCCTGTTCTTCATCAAGGTCAAAATCTTTGATTTTCCCTCTTTGCAATTTGGTTAAATCAATATCTATCTGCTTGAGTTGACGTAGTAACCGATGTTCGATTAAAGCAAAATTTCTGCCTTTAATTCCTGCAACACGTTTGGGATTTTTGAGATGTGGTGTAGCGGGAGATGGTAACTGCCAAATTTCTAAAGATAAATCACTTCCTGGCAGCTTTTCTACTTTTAATTGATAGTAAGGTTTGCTCAAATTCTTAGTAAAAGAATTATTGTGATGTGAAAATTGACTTAAAGGAAGAGTAGCAACAACCATTTTTTAACACGCCTCTGCATAAGCTTCTACAAAAGCTGCACCAGTAGCAAATCTGGCAAGCTTTTCTGTTATCTTTTCCGGTTCATCTGTGTTCAGGTCTAGCCCACTCGCGTAGGTTAAGGTAAAAGTTATTTCTAAATGAGTTTCAGAAGCTGCTCTTAATTGGGGTTGCAAGAAATCCTTAATTGGTTGAGCATCGCTTACTTGTCCTTCAAATTCGATACTAAAACTACTGCTATTGGTGGTTTCATATTCAGCAGATAGTTTTACTTGTTTATCTGCACCTGACACAGTATTAATAACACCAAGCAACTTAAATCCATCACTAACATCAAAAACCCTTAAACTGAGTCGGCTAATTTTCTTAATTTGTGCGTTCCGTGCATCTTCCCAAATTTTGCTTAAAGCTTCCCGTAATGGTGCTTCTGCTTTAAAAATTTTAGTGCTTGGAGTTGATTTTTCAGGAATTTGTTCGGGGGTTTTGATAGTATCAACGCTGTAACTACCAGTTTTTTCACCTACTTTAGAAGTGGTAAGATCACTCTCGCTATCAGCAGGATTATCTGTATCAACCTCTATGTTTTCATTTGGTTTTGTGACAGCAGGAGCAGGACGAGGCCAAATACCACGTTCCTTAGCATAAGTAGTAGTGAAAACAATCGACTGCTCATCAATTTTTATTTCAGCGTAGGGGTCGCCCTGTCCTAACAGTAAATCGCCACTTTGATAAACATAAATCCCCTGTGTAATTCCCAACCGCACCATTTTAATGAAAGTGTCATCACTCAGCATGATGGGGAAACGGGGGTCTTTGCGAAATTCTGCTCTCAGTTCAGCCGTGCTGATTTGTCCTTTTTTTAATGGGGTCTGATCTCTGACATAATTTGGTGCAGGAGGCTCATTATTAGGCTGGAGTAATTTTTGGTTATCTAGCAAGGCTTTAATAATTTCCTGCTGTCCATTCCCCGGACGTTCGGAAGCCGAAGGTAAATCAAAAGCTGTATGAGCTAAATCAACGCTTGCTCCATCCAGACGATTACGAGAGGGATAGAAAAGATGACGATAACACTGTTGAATAATAATGGCTAATTCTTGTTCGGACTTCTTGTAAAGCTCGTTAACCTTTTCTTGCTGGTGTTCTGGTAATTGTGCTAAACGGTCAGGCGATCGCATCGCGTCTAATGCCAAGCGATAAAGCATTTTGTTCTTCATCTCATCACGAGTGGCATCATCAGCAACCAAAAACACCAAATTATTCAGTAATTGGCGGAATCTTCCTTGATTTCCCTGATGGCGGTAAATATTTTCAACTAATGGCGGTACTGTCACCGCTTCATTACGTACTGTCTCCGCATCGTAGCTAATCAGTACCAAGTTGGGTTTGCCATCCCCCGCATCATCAGACACATCGTAGGCTCCACCTGCAAAGGGGATTAAGTTAAAGGTTTTCCCAGCAGCAAAAATAGTCCGAATACGGTCTTGCAACAGATTTCTGGCTTCGTTTAGATCCACCTGCTTTGTCTGGCGGCGAATGAGTACACCAAGGTTGACTTCTGTTAAAAATCGTAGGGGTGCAGCCGGACGGTCATCAAGATAAGCAGATTCAGCAATAAACCTTTGACGCGCATCATTAATAAAACTGATATCCAAACCAGAGGCGAGGATAGCATAACGCAGATTTACTTCGTCTATACCTTGTAAATTGTCATTGAACGCAAAGGTGTTCCATAGAATGTTTCGAGCAACAAAAGAAGCATAAGGAGCTAAACCCACGTACCATTTGGCATCTAACTGTTGTGCTAGGGAAGTCTCTTTCTCGGTTGCTGCTACATCATTTTGAATTACAGGGTCAAATCGCCCTAATTCGAGACGAGTGGTAATCTCATCTCGAATAGGAATATACCCTGGATTAACCCTCATTTGTCACTCTAAGCAGAGGAAAATACAAAATCAGAGTGAGTCA